>CAYTTK010000173.1:0-5255 GCA_964440735.1 uncultured Pirellulales bacterium | reverse complement strand
TGGGAGTAATGGGGTTGGCCGAATATTTATTTGCTAAGGGCTTAAAATATGGTTCTGAAAAGTCTATTGTGGAAGTAGAAAAATTAATGCGCTTTCTTAGAGACACGATTTATGAAGCTCTGGTGGAACTGTCTATAGAGAAAGGGTCATTTCCTAAATTTGATCCTATAGCATATGGTAAGGCATCATTTATTCGTAAACTTTCAGCGTCTTTGAGGATGGATATTAAAGAGCATGGTGTTAGATGTGTTACTGCAATGGCTTTTGCTCCTACAGGAACTATCAGTTTGCTTGCCGAAGTATGTCCTGGTATAGAACCTTTGCCTTATAAGGCATATAAGATGAAAGATAGGCTTGGTGAAAGAGTTTATATTCATCCTTTATATAAGGACATATTATTAAAGAATGCAGAGGTTCCAGAATGGTATGTGGATATTAACGATCTAAAACCAGCTGACCATTTTGAAATACAGGCGATAGTACAGCGGTATACGGACGGTGCGGTATCAAAAACTATTAACATGCCTAAAAATACTACACCAGCGGATTTGAATAAACTAATGTTAGAATATATTCACGATTTAAAAGGCGTAACCGTATATGTTGATGGGACTAAGAAAGATCAACCAATAACTGCAATATCAAGAAGTGAGGCCAAGAAATTTTTGAAAGAAGATAATGTTAGAACCGAGATGGACGAAGCTGCTATACAATGCGGCGAAGGGACTTGTGAAATATGAAAAGAGAAATAGTAGGGGTTGATTTGGATAATGTCATATGTAATACTAGTATGTTTATAGATGAACTTCTTAAAAATAAGTTTAATTTATATCTGGACTGGGATAATGATTTTGTTTGTTATGATTTTGTAAGAAACACTAGCCTAACGAAATATATTGGTGAATATTTAGTTGAGTCCGTAGATAATGGAACAATGTTTATAAACTCTCTTCCTTATGGTGATGTTTGTGAGGGTTTGAATTTGTTAAAAAAAGAAAATTTTTATATTGATATAATTACTAGTAGGCCTAATGGCAAAGAACATATGACTATTAATTGGTTGAAAAAATATAATATAATATATGACGATATATATTTTTCTAGGGCTAGAGATAAAAAACATTTAGCGCGCGGATTAAATATGAAAGCGTTTGTTGAAGATAGATTTGATATTCTAAATATGGTATTAGAGGAATGCGGCTCGCTTGCATATGGACTGATGATAATAGATCATCCATGGAATAGAAAATTCCATAATAAACATGTTGATAGAGTTTATAGCTTTATGGAGGCATGTGAAACAATTATTAAATATAAAAACGGAGGTCATTAAGTATGGAAAAGGTAGTGTGTGCCTTGTGTAGACTTGAAAGTAACAGAAGATGTATAAAGAAAAATGCGAAGGTAAAGATAAATAAGCCTCGTATATGCCAATTTTATAAAGAGGACGAAGATAAATTAAATGCTATGAAAGCAAGGCAAGATGTGGGAAGACCAACAGCTACTAGGAGACCTGATTATTATTGGGACGCGGCCCGTATGAAAGAGGAGAGAAGAAAAGCTAAAGAAGCTGAAATGAGGAGACAAGGCGTGGCCTCAGGTGATCCTAAACACCCACTGACAGGAGATCTTAGTAGATTTAAGTCCACTGCAACAGGAGATTAAGTAGTTAGATTGCTTATGGAAATATGGATGATAATTGTAGGTATATCAATGTCGTTGGGGGGATTTCCACAAATTTATCGGATGTGGCAATGAAAAACAAGTGATGACATATCTATAACTTTATGGGTAATCATGATTCATGGGCTAGCGTGGTGGCTTTACTATGGAATAACAATAGGTAGCATTAGTCTAGTAGTTACAAATACTGTGTGCATCATTTTGGATTCCATTCTCTTAGCGATGATTATAAAATATAGATACCGCAAACAGAAGAAAAAGATTAGATAGATAGACAGAAAGATAGATAATAAGGAGGAATATAGATATGATATTAAAGATAGAAAGATACCACGGCCTTCCTGCGGATAGTAGTCCCTATGACTGGTGGATGTTAGATGATATAAGGAAGATAAGTCCTTATGTATATAAAAATCATCCATTTGATAAAGATTTTAGTGATACTGACGCGGATATAATGTTGTTGGATTATGGAGATTATTTAAGTAGAATTGGAGGGGGACAGGCTGGTGGTAGGGATGTAATTAGGCTGGTTTGTAGATTGACTAACGGAAACGAATTCAGCGTGTTGTTTGATACTATAGCTTATGTATTAAATGACAATGGGAAAACTATAGAAAAGATAGTAGCAAATTATAGAGATTATTAAATAAATATTCTGTCTATCTATCAAACGAGGAATTTATATGGAAGTAACAATCGAAATTACGGATTATTGTCCTAACGAATGTGATTATTGTTCTACCAATGCTGGACCTATAAGGCACAATATTGTGGGGCGTAAAGAAATAGATGCATTTTTAAACAAAGTGATCAACATTACTCGTATAAATATATCTGGTGGAGAGCCTCTCTCACATCCAGATTTTTATGGAATACTTAATCTATGTAAGTTATATACGGAAAATGTGTGGATATATACTAATGCTTTAACACAAATAATATACAATAGTGATGTTATTAAAGAAATTAAGGTTGAAGCAAATGCTTGTCTAATTCCTGGAAGAAGTGTTTATATACCAAAAGATGTATCAAAAGTTCATTTATTACAACTTGTTAAGCAGGGCCGAGCAAAAAATATGAATCCTGGCGAATACCACGTCTCAAGTAATATAGAAAAGGCGGATGATTGTGATCATAATTGTGATAATTGTCAGCATGTATTATTACAGGCTAATGGAAAAATAGTTCCAGCGCCTTGCAAAAAGGAGTATTAATTATGAATTTTACATTAAAAGATAAATCCAAAGGTATGTTTTATGGGCTATCTATAGGCGATGCTTTAGGAAAGCCGACCGAGTTTATAACTTTTAAGGAAATTAAAGAGACATATGGTGAACAAGGTATTCAAGATTTACCAGACCCGGCTTTTTACACCGATGACACCCAGATGACTTTGGCTATTGTAAGGGCTCTAATAAAGGATGGTGAAAAGGACTGCGAATTGATAATGAAGTCTATATCAGAAGAATTTAGTAAATGGCTTTATTCTGATGAATGGTTCAATGGTGGTGCAGGACATACTTGTACGGAAGGTGTTAAAAACTTAAAGAGGGGTATTCATTGGTCTAAGAGTGGTATAGTAGGATCGAAGGGCTGTGGTTCTGCTATGAGAATTTTACCAGCAGGCTATTTATATCAAAATAATCCTGATAAATTGAGAGATATATCTCATGCTACTGGAATTTGTACACATAATCATCCTACAGCTGATGCCGCTTGCATTGGAGCAGCTTATCTAGTGAAATTAGCCCTTGATGGTGTTGGTCTTAATACTATAATAACAAGTTTGTTGGATTTTACAGAAGGAATATCAGGTGAATGGGATGATGCTATGCATAAAGTTGAAAAATGTTTGAGTTGGAATGATGAAGAAAAAGCACTCAAATATCTAGGGGAAGGCTGGGTTGGAGAAGAGGCTGTGTCATTAGCATTATATTGTTTTCTTAAATATCCATCTGATTATAAGAAGGTAGTTATAAGGGCAGCTAATACAAACGGTGATTCAGACTCTATTGCCTGTATAGCAGGAGGAATAAGCGGTGCTTATCTCGGATTGAATGCTATACCTCAGAAATGGATACAGAAAATAGATAATTCAGATTATATATGTTCTATATCTGAAGATTTATTTGATAAAAGAGTTAAAATATATGACAATTAAGCCTACATATGATATAGAATTAGATCTTAAAAACCAAGGATATAAACACGTCATTGGCATAGATGAAGCCGGCAGAGGTCCTTTAATGGGACCAGTCGTTGCGGCTGGAGTTTATGTTCCTGATGGGTTTGATATGTCAGAAATAAGGGACAGTAAAAAATTGTCGGCGAAAAAAAGAGAATACTTGCATGATAAAATAAGTAGTGAATGTGTTGTAGCAATTGCTCAGGTAGATCAAAAAATGATAGACGAAATTAATATATTAGAGGCTACAAAACTTGCTATGAGAAATGTAGTGTATTTAATGAAAGAAGCAGACTATGCAATCATAGATGGTAATTTCGTTCCACCAAACATTGACATTCCAGCTAAAGCTGTTATTGGTGGTGATAATTTATCAGTATCTATTGCTGCTGCAAGCATAGTAGCAAAAGTAACGAGGGACGGCATGGTTATGAGAATGCATAAAGAGTTTCCTATTTACGGCTGGGATAGAAATAAAGGGTATGGAACAAAAGAGCATAGAGAAGCTATAAGAATTTATGGACCTTCTATTTATCATAGAAAAACTTTTGGGAGGGTAAGAGAATATGTGTGATGGCATGTGGACTAGTGGAACTTATAGTATAAGTATAGATAGAAATTTAAATGAAGAAGATTTATATAAGTCAATAGCTTTTATTCTAAAGCGAACTTTGTTGGCGAAAACTGGAAATCAATATAAAGTAAGCACCAATGTTTGTGATAGCCATGTATCTTTCAATATTAAACTAGAGGAGTAAAGGAATATGTCAAATAATAACTATCTAACCGAAACAAAGGGGGTAACTGGATCACTAGACATAAACGAGAGCCATGTAAGTGGTGATATTATTGCTAGTCGTTTTGAACAAATATTAAAAAGTATTGGTATTAATATGAATATAAATTATGAATATCATAAAGAATTTGGAGAGCCTAAATGGGTATTTCATTTTAAATTGGGGGAATAAGAGGATATGTTTAAACATCTTTGGCGTAGAATTATCAAGATAGATGACGATGTCAAATTAGAGGTAAGTAAAACAGAAGAAGATGTAAAATTAGAGGTAGAAAAAATAGAACCAAGTAAGAAGAGACTCAAAGGAAAAAAGCTTTTTTTATTTGTAAAAAAACTGGACGAATTGAATGTTAAATTCCTTGGACATATCCATGAGTTGGACACGCTGCTACACACAACACAAGAAATAGATGAGCAGCGGATACACCTGTTAAGGAATGATTGTGTAAACATAGTAGAGGAGTTTGAAAGGATCTATTTCGAGAATAAAGATATTTGTGATGAAGTGGGTATAAATGAGATAATAGAAAGACAGGTCCAGGCTTTCAACCGCCTCGAATCGATTATAAAAAGAATTGTTAAAAAAGG
>CAYTTK010000172.1:0-5262 GCA_964440735.1 uncultured Pirellulales bacterium | reverse complement strand
GTGAAAGGAAAACATCAAGTTCGTTGTTTCCTTCTCTTGCCCCATCTCCAAATTCCCAGAATGATGTTAAATCTCGGGACTTCCTTCATGTACTGCCTGTACTCGTTCCCCCACTTAGGTACATTGAGCGTTCTTTCTTCCACCATGCTCTCGTAATAATTGTAAGCAATTAACTTAACAATTCCGACTACGCTTAAAATTGTAAAAGGAACCCCCCCGCTGAGGATTATGGGTACCGTAACAAAAAATACAGTCCAAGAGAAGACACCAGGGTGCCTCACTATCCCGTAAGGACCGCTCTTGAGAAACATTACAGTATGATCTTCGGAACGACATCCCCCTTTCCTGGAATTAAAGTAGTACTGTAACACTGCAAGTGGAATCATGGCAATGAAAAGGGCGATTGAGAGGTAAATTACAATCGGTGGAAATTCTATTGCAGGTAGTTGAGCGAAGAAACTCAAGATGCCAAAGCCTGAAAACTTGGCGACTGCAGGAAGAAAGCATAGAATCCCCCAAACCACGGATCCAATAAAATCCTCCCACGTTTCCTCGTGCCCTAGTCCCCTCTTCCGTAATTCTCTTTGCGCCTCAGCGGCTGTGATCTCCTCTTTCCCAAGCTTCTCTACCAAATCTTTTACTCGTCCGTTGTTTCCTCGTTTCTCTTCGACCATTTACCAACCCTCAACCATAGAATCTAATTAGAATAGAATGGTTGCTTTGTTATATTTTTCATCTCACAGTTCCCCCCTAATGAGAGACTTACAGTACGTCGCGAGCGTTCGTTATTATATTGCATGCATGCATACTTGTTTGCTTACTCTTCTACTCTTCTTACCAGTCTAAACGAGAACAGAGTGATCGCCATGACCATGCAGGATACAATTATTTCCATGATTGCTCCAACGATTCGGTGTGCACGCAAGTCAGATGAATCTAACCATATTCTCGAGGATATCCGTGGGTTTTATTTGTTTCTAAGAAAAATTGGGGATACATCGAATGGTATGTGCATATACATGCATTCGAACTAAGTGCTTATGAACCTAGAACCGATATCCAGTGGATGTGCTAATGGTAGAGAATGCAGGGGAATTGCGTATATGCAAACGAGACTTGAGGTAAGAAGTGAATAACTGGATGTGTGATTGCGTTGACAAGTGAAGCAATCAAGAAAGTGATTGAGTTTGTTAGGAGGCAGCAGAAACCATTCAAGGTTAACATGGCGAGGGCTGCTGCCAATACTTTCCTCAATCGTCTAACCAGACAATATCGGTCTATCTATATCTTGAGACTTGGCGCTACACCTTTTCAGCTGGGTCTGGTAGACAGCGTTGGAGGAGTCGCTGGCACCGTTATTGCCCTGCCAACCGGCTGGCTAGCTGACAGGTACGGCATCAGGAAGATGTTTCTGCTTGCTACGCCCATTATGGCTTTGAGCTCTTTACTATTCGCTATGGCTTTTGATTGGACAGCGACGATACCAGCTGTAGTCCTTACCTTACTGGCCACTCAACTGCTGGGTACTGCATGTCCTATGGTCTGCGGCAGTTACCTGAAGAATAGAGAAAGAGCTACTGGAAAGCAGCTTTGCGACACGCTTTCGGCAATTCCCGGTATAGCCGCTCCAATGGTAGCAGCAATGTTGATATCGGAATTTGGAGGCTTAAGAGCAGAGGGAATCAGACCCCTCTACTTGTTGCAGGCAGTGGGATTTTTGCTGCTCCTTGTCTTCACTTACAAATTTTACTTTGATACTCTAAACAAACAGGCATCTCCTGTTCACCTCAATTTTCTTGAGGGTTTGGGACAAGTTTTCGAAAAGGGCACCGTGGTGAAACGGTGGATAGTTTACACCTTTCTATCCTCCACTACCATGTACCTAAGTATGACTTACCTGTGGGCTTTCGTTACAGAAATAAAGCACGGAGACGAGTTCGTTGTGGGTAGTATGACAGCTGCCTCGCTGATACTACCTCTGCTACTTGCTCTTCTATTAGGCCACTTAGCGGACACTCATGGGAGAAAAAGAGTGCTGTACGTAACCATACCCCTTTATTGCGCATCGATTCTCCTTCTCATTTACGCTCAAAATACAATAATGCTTCTAGTTTCAGGGATTCTACAAGGATTCTATCTGCTATCGGCCGTCACTCAAGGAGCAATAACTCCAGAACTAGTACCTGTCTCTCTGCTGGGAAGATGGTACGGCGTACTAAATCTTTTTCGAGGGCTGTCAAGTATTACCGCTCCATTAATTGGAGGGTTGATTTGGAGCACCATAGGGCCAAGCTATGTTTTCCTCCTCATAATTTTCATCGAATCTTCGAAAATTATCATTCTCTGGTTAACAATGCCGGAAACACTGCGAACGACATAACCGACACGATTCGATAACACATTTTCAGCGTGTGCATCATAGCATGCATACACCTTGCGTCATTTCATGCATGCTACTTCAATACGATCACTCGGCTTAGCTCGCGCTAAAAGCTATATAAAAAGGCGGCAGATAGGAGGCAGTCAATTCATTAATAAGTCTTAACGTAGAAAAGTGATGTCATGTATTTACAAGAAATCTACGAGTATATTGATGCTCACTCACAAGAATTCATCGGCGATATCGTCCGACTTGTAAAACAGCCAAGTGTGTCAGCGAAAGGAGAGGGAATGCAGGAGTGTGCAGAAATGGTGGAGAAAATGATGCGAGAAGTTGGTCTCTCCACAAGAATTATTCCAGAAGAGGATGGGAACCCCGTTGTTTACGGCGAAATAAAATCAGAGACCTCCAAAAAGACGCTTTTATTCTATGACCATTACGACGTTCAGCCACCAGAACCACTTGAAGAATGGATTTGCGACCCGTTCAGCGGCGAAATACGCGACGGAAAAATATACGGCAGAGGAGTATCCGACAACAAAGGAAACACTGTTTCTAGGCTAAAGGTTGTTCAAGCCTTTCTAGAAACCGTGGGAAGCGTTCCAGTTAACATAAAATTCGTGATCGAAGGAGAAGAAGAGATAGGGAGCCCACATTTACCACCCGTCATTAAAAAGCACAAAAACCTCTTTTCAGCAGACGCAGCCATCTGGGAATTTGGAAGCACCAACCGAAAAGGACGCCCCGATGTCTACCTAGGACTAAAAGGCGTTCTATCCATCGAGTTAAGAGCTAAGGGCGCCAGCAGAGATGTGCATTCCGCAAATGCTCCGCTTATTCCTAATCCCGCTTGGCGTCTGGCGTGGGCACTGAACACGCTGAAAAACGAAAAAGACGAAATTCTGATCGATGGCTTCTACGATAACGTTGAAACTCCCTCCGCTGAAGAGATTGAATGTCTCAAAACTATTCGCTACGAGGAAGAGGAAGAAAAGAAAGAGCTAGGGCTAAAGAAGTACCTTCACAACGTGTCTGGACTAGACGTTCCAAAAGCGTTGCTGTATCAGCCTACATGCACGATCAACGGATTCCTCACAGGATATACGGACGTGGGCTCTAAAACTGTGTTACCGAACAAGGCGATGGCAAAACTAGATTTCCGTCTAGTTCCACGCCAGATGCCAGATGAAATCTTCGGTAAACTCGTAAGACATCTGAAAAATAGTGGGTTCGGGGATATCGAGGTGATTAGTCACGGTTCAACAGAACCCGTAAAGACACCAATCACCGACAAGTTTGTTCAAACGGTTATAAAAACTGCTGAGAAGGTTTACGGCAAAGAAGCCGCTGTATATCCGACGAGCGCTGGGTCTGGGCCGATGCACCTGTTTCGAAACTGGCTTGGCTACCCTGTTGTTTCGGTTGGGTGTGGCCACGCAGAATCACGTGCTCATGCACCTAACGAAAACATCACGGTGGAAGGGTTCATTAAAGGAACAAAATTCATAGCCACACTCATACACGAGTTTAGCGTGTCCTAAGTTAATGCCTTTGGTCGTGAATTACATGACATTGAAATCACTTCTTGATAAGATTAAAAACGAGCTGAGGAAGAGAGAAGAGATTCGAGAAGCAGTTAAAAACGACATGCGCAAAGCAACCCGCTTGTCGAAACAATCGATTCTTTTTACACACCAAAAAAGATTTGACGATGCAAGAAAGTTGCTTAAGGAAGCAAACGAACTGTTTGCCAAACTTCACAAAGTGTCCAAAAGCCATCCAGACCTATTTTACTCTGGTTCAGTCAATGCAGCATTTGAGGAATACACTGAAGCACACACACTCCTCAGATTAATTGAGAAAAAACAGTTTGCCAGCCCTGAGGAACTCGGGGTTCCATCAATTTCTTACGTGCTTGGACTAGTGGATGTAATCGGAGAACTGAGACGTGACGCTCTTGATTCACTTCGAAAAGGAAACTTGAAAACGGCAGAAAACCATCTTCAAATGATGGAACACATTTATGTTGAGCTTACAGCTATGGACGATGCCTACTTCCTTGTTCCAGGATTGCGAAGAAAATGCGACATTGTCAGACGTGTAATCGAAGCTACCAGAGGAGACGTTACGATTGATGCTCGAAGAAGCTCGTTAGAAAGTGCCATAAAAAGGCTTACGAAAGTCGTTCAAAGAAAAGGTAAAAGTGAAAAAGGCTAAGGCCAGACAATATCTTGGAGCTAATTGTTTCACCGAGGCTTAGACGAAATTGCCTATCAGACTTAGCCCAAGGTTTTCGGTAGAGAAAGCGCACGCGATGCAGTCGCAGTTGTCCAAACGGGTAATACGCAAGGATGTGCTCCCTGAAACTATCCGCTACGTAGCTGGGGTAGATGTTGCGTACACAAACAGAATATCTATTGGCGCGGTGGCTGTTCTCGACTTCGCTTCATTATCACTCATAGAATCACAGGTAGCCCATGTCGAAACAAGATTTCCCTACGTCTCCACATTGCTCTCTTTCAGAGAAACTCCGCCAGCTCTTTCAGCTATAAGAAAACTACAGGTGCATCCAGATGTTTTTCTAGTCGACGCTCACGGAATCATGCATCCCTATCAACTCGGTTTCGCTGCCCATCTGGGTTTAGTGATAGACAAACCTACGATAGGTGTCGCAAAAAACCCTTTACATGGTAAAGTTGAATCAGCCACTAATCAAGGATTGATACCTATTATGGATGAAGGAAAAATCATTGGCGCTAAGCTTTTGACAAAGGCGGGAAAAGAACCGGTATACGTCAGTATCGGCCACAAAATTTCATTACAAAGAGCCATAAACATCGTAACTCGTTGCACCCGATTTCATAGAATCCCCGAGCCCACAT
>CAYTTK010000171.1:3069-5275 GCA_964440735.1 uncultured Pirellulales bacterium | reverse complement strand
TTGATAAAACGGGTGGTCCTTTTCAAAGAGGTCAAGTCTGCCGTGCCACTTATTGAAATAATCCCGGAGCGTCTTTTCATCGAAGTATCCGGTTTGCCATATCGCTTTCCATTCCTTCGTTGAGGCGGGCCCGAAGTTGCGGTGCAGCACAGCAAGAAGGAAGCGGTGGAGCGAAGCGGTTACCAGGGGGGAAGGGTCAAACACTTCGCGTATTTCGTGTGCTCTAGTCAGTGTTTCCAGCATACCGAGCTCGTCTGCACTACCGTCTGGCCAACTACAGGGTATCCACTTTTCATATACTAGATTGAAAGATAAATCTGCCATTTCAGCCCTCGCTTTCCCCTTTTTCAGGATCTTCAATGCATAGCCCCAGTTCCCTATCCAGCAATAGCCGGTATTTGCCGACGTTAGCAACGCCATTTTCAAAAACGAGAAGGCGGTGATAGCGCAGCGCCGGGCTTTTCCTCCAGGCATTGGGCACCCCCTGCTTTATCAACTGAAAGATCACCCTCTTGTCAGCGATGGGCAGGGAACGCCGCAGGAGTCTGGTGACCAGATCACCTTCAGGTACCTGCTCTACATCTACCTGGCAGGAGTCGCCATCGTGTAAGAATGCCGTGCCTTCAACCCCGTAGAGACAGACCACCTGGACAGATGGCTCGACCAGCCGGGTAAACGCCCTCAGGGAATCGTGGACTTTGGGGTCGTCTTCTTCAAGAAGTTCCTTGTCCTGACCAAAGAATGCGCTGAGTTCATCAGCAGGGCTGCAAACAAGGTTTGACCCTGCCTTGAACTGGCTTTCTCTTTCCCCCTGCTCCATACGTTCCTTGGCGGCATGCACAGCCTCCTCGAAAGCTGGCGAGGGAAAGGAAGCTCCAGCGTCAGCATAGACTTCTTCAATGATGCCCTGGATGTCTTGAGGCATCGAGATGATGTTACGGTCTTTAAGACTGAGATACGAAACCAACAGCGTATATTCCTCATAAATGTGGACGGAATCACCGAGTCTGGGTATACCATATTCATCAGTTTCAGGCATGCGGATCCATAATGCTGGCTCAGCCATGGCAGCAGGACGGCGGTTATCATGGCGATGAACCCGGCCTGCCCGCTGAATAACGAGGTCAGCAGGAGCCAGGTCAGTGACCATGAGGTCAAAGTCAACGTCCAGGCTCTGCTCAATAATCTGCGTGGCTACGAGAATAGCTTGTTTTGGGCGTTTACCTTCCTTGCCAAAAGCCTGAAGGACAGTCTTTTCCCTCTCCTCTCTTTCTTCGAATGGATAGCGAGAATGCAGCAGCATGAGCTCAGGAGGCTTCATGAGCTTGGCCGTTTTTATTGCCTCGTAGGTTTCCTGTGCCCGTTTCACCGTATTGCAGACAATGGCGATACAGCCTCCCCGCACACCATTTAGCTGGTCAATGAGCTCATCAAGATTATCACTGATATGTTGCAGGTTGAGGTCGATGCGTCGGCTCGCTGGCACTTCAACTGTGTTTGCTTCTTCCCCTGCTACCCACGTTATCCTGGGATAGAGGGAGGTCTCTGGCAGTTCTACATCTTTTCTATAGGCCTTCACCAGGGCTTTGCGGGTCTTTTGGGGTAGGGTGGCGGAAAGGATCACCACGGTAGAGCCAAGGGCACGGAGCCAGCTTATAAGCTCCTCAAGCAGGGTTGTCATGTAGGTGTCATAGGCGTGTACCTCATCCAGAATGATCGTTTTCTGTCCCAATCCGAAGAGGCGCACAAAGAAATGCCTGGTCTGGAGGACGGAGAGGAGCGCCTGGTCAATGGTCCCCACTGCAAACGGGGCTAGAAGCCCCCTTTTCTTGGGCAGAAACCACTCAGCAGAGATGAGATGAGCCTGACTGTCATCGCCGCCGGCTTCGCTCCCCGTGAGCCCGTGGCGAAAATCGGCGAAATCTCGGGACAATAAAGCATTCCCATGAACCAACTGAAGATTGGTGGTCAATCTGGGATATCTGGTGTTCAGAAACTTCGATACCCTGGTGAACATCTGGTTACTTGTGGCCTGGGTCGGAAGGGCAAAATAGGTGCCTTTCTGACCAAGCGTCACAGTCCACCAGTCAGCCAGATATATTGCCGCCTCAGTCTTCCCCTCGCCCATTGGAGCTTCAATGATCACTAGTCCCGGATTATTTCCCAGCTTTTCTGAAAGCTGAATAGCCTTCTCTTGGATCGGCCT
>CAYTTK010000171.1:0-2969 GCA_964440735.1 uncultured Pirellulales bacterium | reverse complement strand
CCGGATTATTTCCCAGCTTTTCTGAAAGCTGAATAGCCTTCTCTTGGATCGGCCTTGGTTTACTGACTATTGCGGGAAAGAGTGCTTGCATGGAAGTGACAGACACGGGTGGTCTCCACACTGCCCAGCCCAGGCGCTCGACCGCTCTCTTGGCCTGCCCTCGCGAGACTTCGGCGTGCTTATCGGGGCGGTCTTGTGAAGTGTAAGGGAAGAACTCTTCATTAGAAGCAACCCAATCGGCAACGGTTGTTAAGCCGGCAAGCATGACATAGAAGGCGCAATCGTCCACACAGCGCGGCGTTGGTAGGGACGAGATTTGGAGTAACCTGGCGAGTTCGCTCGTCAGACCCACCCTTGCATCATGCCAGTTGTTGTCATTATCACCCCTCTGGCGTGGTCCAACGTGATGACGCCTGAAAGAGCCATGGTGTCCTCCGATTGCATACCCCGTGTGGTGCAGCATTTCTTGGCACAAGTTCTTACCAGCAAGCAAATCTCCCATTAGCTGTGGGAATACGTCCGCTGTTATGATTTCATGACGTATATCATCGCGATGCTCAAAGCGGAATCCCTGACATTCCAGCAGGCTTCTGGCTGTTCGGTTCTTGCTTTGAAAAACAGGCGATGCCTTGCCGATATCATGGAGACCAGACCAAAATGAAATCCAAGATCGGGCCTCTTTCTCGGGAAGCCCGAGTCTACTGGCTAAGAGGCTTCTGGCATCAGATTGAAGCAGGTTGTCCCATATCTCTTGGGCGACTACTGCCACATCCAGCGTATGGTAAAGCAGGGGGTATGTCGCTTCATCCGGGGGGGTACCTCTGCATTTGGCCCATAGTTTGAGCAATGTTTGAACGTCAGGCATTCTCGATTTCGTCCTGGTCTACGCCGTACATTTCTGCCAGCCTTCGTGCGTATTTTGAGAACTGCTTTCTAAGCTCCTGTGGCTCAAGCACCTCAACGTCTGGCCCCCAGCCGCGTATCCAAGGGGTCATCTCAAGAGTGCTACCTACGCGTACGGTGAGGAGACAACCACCGTCCGGCAGGTCAACTACAACCTGGGACGGATGCCAAACGGACTCCTTCACACGACGAGCAACACCGGAGGAAAAGCGTAGCTTCAATTCGGTTTCCTCTCCCCATATTATGCCCCAGCTAGAGGACAACAATTTCTCGATATCAAGGTTCGGTGGGATTTCAAAGTTCGTCTCTAAGACTTCGGCACTCTTTATACGGTCGAGCTTGAAAGTAATAACGCCTTCCTTTCCTTCCCTAGAAGCATGCCCGATAACATAAGTGGAGTAGCCAACTCCGGTCATGTCCACAAAGTAGGGCTCCAGTAACCACTCTTTTGTCTGATCACTCCCTAAAGACAAATAATGAATCTTCATCTGGCGCTGGGCAATCCAGGCAATTGCCACAGCCTCAAAGATCTTGACGAACTCAGGATTGGCCTTTTTCTGTGCGATGGTCTCAACACCCAGCTTCAAGTGCTCAGCTAATGGTGTGGGGAGTGTGGCTGATATCTTAGCCAGAGCCTGTTGCACATGGGGGTTGTTTTCGTCTGTTTGCCTTAGAACCAAGCGGGAAGCCAGAAATAGTGCCATTGCTTCATAGAGAGAGAGGAACATGGGAGGCAAAGTATAGCTTCCGAGGATACCATAACGGTCACCGTTCTGGGTGATAGGCACATCGAGGTCGGTTTGCAGGTCAAGCAGGTCACGCTGGATAGTACGGACGCAGACACCACATATCCTGGCTAATTCTTGACTGGTCAGTCCCTTTGGGTTTCTATGGAGGAAGTGCTGGAGCTGAGCAAGACGGATTGAGCGAGCAATGCTTGTCCTGTGTTTCAAGGTATCCTCCAATGACTTTGTATTCGAGGGCCTTCACCGTGTTAGGATTATAGCACCGACTGGCGACAATTGCAGTCGTTGTTCAATGAGAAGTTGGCGTATATCATGTGCGCTGCCTCCAGTAACCCTAATGGCACAGTGCCGCGGGCCCTGGCCTGGGCTATCTACAATCTGTGAAGATGATTCGCATACGCATCAGAAAGAGTTGGACGAAACGTCACATTGTGATTTAGAGTGATTAAACGCGAGTTTATGATATAGCCCATTTGATAGGGTAAAATGTAAACGGGTGAGGAAATGACAATAGCAGCACTCGTCTTAGCAATCTTGGGCATCATCGCTACAGCCTTAGTAGCTTGGTTGGTTCATGCGAAAACTAGTAAGGTATTGAGACGGATAAACGCAGTACTGATTGCTAGGGTAACGCCAACAGAACTTAGCCAAATGGAAAGACTAATAGAAGACATTGAGCGAACTGGGGAGAAAAGAGGCACAGTAGTCCAAAGGCCAGATGGTGCCTGGTCAATAGATTGGGTTATGGTGGTAGGGGGTGGAACTGTGAAGCCCACCGGAACGCTAAGAACACGCCTAATTAAGTGATTGTGCTCTACGAGGCTATCAGTACGACCAGTAGCATGAAAGAGGAACCAGGATTACGCGTGGATAATCTCTTGTCCGATTCAGTGGGTGGTTACCTGGTAACAAAAAGCCATAAGGTGCAACGAAGAAACTTGAGAATACAATCAGCTATTCAAAATGTCGAGTGCCGTGACCCCACAGTCCAGACACTTCCATTCGAGTTCATCAATGTTGTAATCCATGATAAATAATTATGGGGAATTACCCTGTGTTTGTCGAGTTGTCCACAGGGCAGGGAGCAGGGGGTGCCCAGCAGGAGTCCAGAAGCCGTCCAGAAGCCGTCCAGAATTGTCCTGTGGACCCCAAACCGGACCCGGTTTGACGGGAGAGGCGATTTTAGCACGTGCCAACTTAACAGTGATTTGGCATGTGCCACATTAAAATCAGACTGCATAAAAACAAACGTTAGGGTAACAGTCCGATGAAATGTTACGCTACACGCCACTCTCTACCCTGCGACTCGTTGGAATTGTC
>CAYTTK010000170.1:0-5284 GCA_964440735.1 uncultured Pirellulales bacterium | reverse complement strand
ACAGGAGCATTGGGTGAAATCTCTATTCCAGAAAACTCAGACACTATTTTTGATAATTTTGGTAGGATATCCAATTTCCAGTTATTGTTTACGTCATACAAACAATGCAATGCAAGACAAATTTCTGATACTGAAGTAATACCGCCCCTCTCACCCAATCCATTTACCGATGTATCAATCATTGTCACACCCGCTTCATATGCTGCCAAAGCATTTGCCGTAGCAAGCCCTAAATCATTGTGACAATGCACATTCAGTTTTACTTTTAAATCAGATTTCAGTCGACTAACCAACTCGTACATCTTCTGTGGTGTTGCTGCCCCAACGGTATCTGCTATGCTTATCCTATCAGCACCTGCCTCGATGGCTGCTTTAGAAACTTTAACTACAGATGCATAATCTGTTCTTATGGAATCCTCTGGGGTATAACGTACTTTTAAACCATGATCCTTTGCATATTCTATCACATCTGTTATAAGTTCGATAGCTTTATCCAGATGTAATCTAAACTGTTGCTCTAGCCTCTGGTTTGAAACACAGAAAAATATTCCAACCCAGTCAACGTCACAGGAAATAGCAGCATCAATGTCTTCCTTTATGGCTCTGCAGTGTGCTAATATCTCGGCATTATATCCTTCATTCGCTATTGCTTTTACTCCTCTAAAAACATCTTTGGATACCATTGGGTGGCCTGCTTCTATTATGTCAACACCAAATCCATCTAACAAATTTGCTATCGCAATCTTTTCTCCTACACAAAACGTTACGCCAGGAGTTTGTTCTCCTTCTCTTAGTGTGGAATCAAGTATCTCAACCATTTGTATTCACCTATTTTATTCTTCTGATGGTCCCAATTGTAATCCGATAAGACCATCACCGTTAACCTCTATATCAATACCGCACGCATTACATTCAACTCTTGTCCCTTGTTTTATGTTGTCTATGGTTATTTCTGTTCCGCATTCTGTACATATTGTCATTTCAATCACAATAAATATTAACCACAAGTTATATAAATACTTAATGTGATAATAATAACAAAACACAGGTGTATTTGTGATGGTAACGATTAGTCATGTTGTCCAGAAGCTTGTCAATGATAGGGTTTTCATCCAAGAAGCAATGAGTAGAGGAATCATCTCATATGGGTCATTAGCAGAGCAATTGAAGCCGGAAATAGAGGAAGAAATTGGAAGAGAGGTAAAGCACCATGCAATTGTTATGGCTCTTCGAAGATATACAGAAACGTTGAAAGAGATGCATAAAAAGATAACATTTGATTATACATCTGAAATCATTATGAAGACAGATATTTGTGATGTCGCTGTGTTTAGATCACCATCATTACTGGACAAGATTAAGAAGATATACGATATTGTAGATTTTGAAAAAGGAGACGTACTTAATGTTATACACGGGAGATATGAAGTGAGCATAGTAACCAACGAGAGATATAGGGAGAGAGTGATTGGATTCTTGAAAGGTGAGAAGGTTTTAAATGTAGAAAAAGATCTCACGTCATTGACTCTTACATATGGTAAGGGTTTTCTTCATACTCCCGGTGTTGTATTCAATGTTGTTCGAAATATTGCTTGGGAGAATATCAATATTATTGAAGTAGTATCAACCAATACTGAACTGACATTTATCATTCACAAAAAAGACGCAATAAAGGGCTATAATGCATTAGAAAAACTTATGAAACGATAATAAGAATAAGATGAAAAATGTTTTATTAATTGGATAATGAAGTAATGAAGATATGGTCAGATATGAGAATTTGATTATTTCATCACTTGTGTGATAAATCCATTGATTAGAAAAAATATTAAAATAGAAGATTTTAAAGATCAATTGATATTCGAACATAGATAAATTTATATATGACTTTTGCATATATTAATATTATGGCATGGAAAACCTTTATGAATTCTTTAGTAGATGTTAGAGAACAAAAATTGGTAAAGAAAGGTTTAGAATATGTATAACATGATTCATACAAAACAAAAAAAGTAAAAGGTTAGATAAAAATGAAAGAGATAATAGATAAAAAAATGAAAGAGTCGTGTGTTTTGCTGATTGCGTCACTAATGATTTTATCAACGGTGGTTGTAACAGCAGATACAAATGAATCGACAACATTTATGCTGGCAGGTGAAGATACACAATTACAACAAACAAATATATTTGATCCTGATTGGATACACTTCGATGATGGGACAAATGTTAATTCTATTGGTCTTACATCTGGTGGTACATTTGAGTTTGCCATACGGATAACACCAGCCGAGTTAGCGGGATATGATGGCTATGAGATTACAACCGTAAAATGGCATCATGGTACGGCAGGAGGTAATCCACAGCCGTCACACTCAGGAGCAATCAACATATACGACGCTGGAACATCATCTTCACCAGGTGCAACGTTAACATCAGAATCGTTTACAACAGCAGCTACAAATGACTGGGAAACGACCACACTATCAAATCCGGCTATAATTGATGCATCCAAGGATATATGGATATCAATAATGGTAACACATGCACAAGGAGAACATCCAGCGGGTGTTGGCCGCGGGCCAGTTGTTCCTGGAAAGGGAGGATGGATAAGTACAGATGGTGTAACTTGGGAGCAGCTTGGCATCGACATTCCTAGTCTTAACTACAACTGGAACATCTGGGCGAAAGTAGAGGAATATAGCGCACCTCCTGAGAAACCAGAGAGACCAGAGGGACCAACTGATGGGATCATTGAAGTAGAGTATACATTTTCTACGAGTACGACTGATCCAGAAGGAGGAAATGTATCCTATTTGTGGGATTGGGGCGATGAGAATCCTACTGAGTGGACGGATTTCTACGATTCAGGAGCGACTGTGTATGCAAGTCACACTTGGGATGTATCTGGAGAATACAACATAACTGTGAAAGCAAAAAATCCGCGCGGGAAAGAAAGTGAGTGGTCGGATCCTAAAACGATATGTATCGCTGATGGTGCAATCCTTGAAATAGAAAACATCACTGGTGGATTATTCAAGGTAAGCACGGTAATCAAGAACACTGGCGGTGTTGATGCTATTAATGTAAATTGGAGCATCACTCTCACTGGCGGAATCATATTGCTAGGCAAAGAAACATCGGGTGGCATATTGAGTATTCCTGATGGGGGCGAATCAAAGATAAGTTCTAGTTTAATCATTGGATTCGGAAAAACTACGATAACAGTATGTGCAGAGATCTCTGAATCTTCAGATATAAAGGAGCAGGAGTCGTTTATATTACTGTTCTTCATAAAGATTTAGAACGAGTATGGCGGAACTCATACAAAACAAAAAATGAAATAGAAAAATGAAATGGAATATAATAACGAGAATCATAGTAGTTGCTATTACTTTGGCTTTCATTACGTCTGGTCTATCAATAAGTAGTATAATGGGGAATATGGATGACGTATATGAAGGAGAAGAAGTATCAGTAACGTATTCATTTCAAAAGCCAATAATTGAAACCATTGACATATCAGGAACCGTTTACGATAAAGTTGTACTCCATAATTGTTCTGTTGCTGGAAAACATGGTGAACCGATGATACCATCAAAAGGATCGTATATCATGCTACCTCCAAAGTCAAAAGTAGACATAATACATATTGATCTTGGTGAAAAGATTGTTCTAGGAGTGGGATTTATGATTGAACCAATGAGTATATCAATTCCATTTTCACAAGCAACATCTCCTCCAGTACCAATTCCAGATGCAACAATTTATAGTGCTAATGCTTTTTATCCTGGTGATCTCTATACCGAAGTTGGAACCTATAGTTTTAGAGGATATCACTTACTTGTTCTTCAGCTTCATCCAATACAGTATAATCCTGTCACAGGCGAGATTTTCTATTATAGAACTTTGAAAGTTTCCATTGAGATAACACATGACAATATATCACAAGATTTGTTTAGAAATTTGGAAAAAGACAAAATGGAGGTAATAAAGAAAGTCGACAACCCTGAGATTTCTGAACAGTATCACGAAAAAAGCACAAAACCGTTATCTATGGATGAAGGATATGACCTTCTTATAATCACAACAGATTCTTTAAAAAATGGTTTTGAACCATTAAAACAAGCTCATGATGCAACCAATGTTGATACAGTTATCAAAACATTAACTGATATTAACAGCAGTAATCTAGAAGATATACGTGAATACATCAGAGATGCGTATATGAATTGGGGGATCGACTATGTACTCATTGGTGGCGATGATAATGTTGTACCTGATCCATGGTTATGGGTATTTGGATTAGATGAAGATACTAGTCCATATGAAACCTATTTACCATCTGATCTCTATTATGCATGTTTAGATGGTCCATACAACTATGACGGTGACGACAAATGGGGAGAGCCAACTGATGGCGAAAATGGCGGTGATGTTGATCTATTAGCTGAAGTGTATGTCGGGAGAGCATGTGTCGTCGATGCTGCTGATGTAAATAATTTTGTAACAAAAACAGTAGGTTACATCAATAAAGATATGGATGATGAATATTTGACTCGAGTTTGTTTAGCTAGTGAGAAGCTCGGGGATTCTGGTATTGCTACATGGGGGGGGAATTATATGGATCAACTCATTAATGGATCATCTGATGATAATTATACTACAGTTGGTATATCTGCCAGTGAATACAATATCACTACGTTATATGATAGGGATTGGTGGCTTGGTCATGACTGGCCAAAATCGGAGATTATTGATCGTATAAATGATGGGGTTCATATTATAAATCATCTTGGGCATGGTAACATACACTGTGCTATGAAAATGTATAGACCAGATGTCGCGAATCTTGTGAATGACAAATGCTGTTTTGTCTATTCTCAAACCTGTTCGGCAGGTCACTTTGATGGAGAAGATTGCTTTGCTGAACTTATAAATGTTAAGACACCATATGGTGCTTTTGCTGTAATTATGAATGCGCGTTATGGTTTCTACTGGGCATATAGCACTGACGGTGACTCACAACGCTTTAACCGAGAATTCTGGGACGCAGTGTTTGGCGAAAACATACCTGAGATTGGCAAGGCCAATCAGGATTCCAAAGAAGATAATCTTCATATTATAGGCCGGTCATGTATACGATGGGTGTATTATGGATTGAACCTTTTTGGTGATCCTACCCTCAATCTTGTAAATAAACAACCAGTAGTTCCAGAACAACCTTTGGGTCCAACTGATGGAATCATTGAAGTAGAGTATACATTTTCTACGAGTACGACTGACC
>CAYTTK010000169.1:0-5310 GCA_964440735.1 uncultured Pirellulales bacterium | reverse complement strand
CATTAAGGACGATGCCTTTGTCGCGGACGCAAACCAAGGTCGTGCAGGTACCGAGGTCAATACCCATATCCATACTGAACCAGCCTAAGAATGTGTCCAGCAACACTTTCGACTCCTTTTTGAAGTTTTACTTGACTTTTTTATACAATTAACGAGCAGTAAAGTCAATAGTCAAGCAACTACGGAATTTTGAAGATTGTGCCGTATTGAGAATAACACATATAGGCAACAAACACAGCAGTAACCAATACCAAGCCAAACGATAAGGCAAGGATAACTGTATAAAGATTATCGCCTACGGTTATCTTTCCTCCACGAGCCGGCCCATTTGGACTCATACATCAACCTCACAAAAAACAGCTTTTAGAAAATATCGTATAGGATATACATTGCTGCTAAGTTTTGTTCAGCACCATGATGTATTGCACAAATAACGACACTATGTATCCTAACCGCTATAAATTAGAACTTACTTTATCACCGACTTTCGGCATCTGTTGCACAAGGTCCAGAATTCCGACAGCCCTTTCAGCATCAACGTCTAAAATCAGAATATCACAAATAAACTCATCGCCACGCGTAACGTGAAATTTCATATTTTCTCTAACGCCGTGTGCAGAGCCGATGGATATTTCAGCCATAGAATTTTTCGAGTCCACAACGGTTACCAATCCCTTCAATCCGATGTCTATGGCCGGCCGAGACGGAAGTAGCGGAGCAGGTTGAACTACGGTTCTTTCCTTTGTGACCGGAACAAAAGGGGCAACAACTTTGCCATATTGCCGAAGTAGCTGGTTCAATTTGTTATTCAAATCGGCTCGTTCTTCGAGCAGACGGTTGTTCTTTTCTTCCAGCGTCGATATTATCGCCATTTTTTCAACGAGAACGTTTGTAGTTTGCTTGAGTTCCTTATCTTTCTTGATTCGCTCGGTCTGAATTGTGCGTAACTCATCGAGTGTGCTTTTCAGCAACTGCCCCTGGTCCTCGGTAGTTTTGGAGAAATCCATTACAATAGCCGTCCAGCTATTTACTTTCTCCTGCAGCAGGGCTTTTTGCCTTTCGGCCTCTGTGAGGTCAGCCTGTAGTTCCTCAAATTTTCTTTCGAGTGATGCAATTCGATTATTCAGGTCGGTTTTTTCCCGGTCAGTCTTATCAATGTTTTCATTTAATTGCCTCTTGGCGCTTTCACTATTTTTCACAGCGGCGTCTCTTTCGGTTTTTATCGTGTCATATTTTTGCCTGTAGTTGTCGGCGTTGGCAACGTAAGTTACGACAATGCCGCAGAGAAAAACCGAAGCCACCGTCAGCAGAACTATTAGAACCTTTGTAAGCGTGCTCAAAACAAGCTCCTTTCATAAAAATGATGTTCTCTATTGTTTTTTGCGATACGCCCACTAAATCCACGAATTATATGAACACGACAACAATTTACGTAAAAAAATTGAGGCGGTCAAGTAATTTTTTGGGGAGGATTTTGCAATAAGTTGCACAACCAGAAACCCTGCCGGGCAAGCCCAAAAAGGTGGGCAGTAAAGGCGGAAAATGCCAAGTCAGATAAGATGGAATTTTCAGGTTTCATTTTTTCCCCATTTGGCATTGAAAAACGGCCTTTGCAGCAGCAATACGGACGAATTTTGACTCGTCTTTCAGAAGTTGTGGTAGATATTTTGTAAGAGATTTAGTGCCAATTTGCCCTATGGCCAGCGCTGCTCTCATATTAGCTCGCTGGAGGTCGTATTTATCCATACCGGCGGTGAGATTTTTCTGGAAAACATCAAGAACCTCCAGTTCACCAGTGGTATCTTTTAGGGCACCGAGCTGCTCAGCTGCAGCCAGACGCACTTCCAGCACGGTATCATCCAGCATGGTAATAATGGCGTTTTTGGCCTTTATTGTTTTCAGCTGCCCCATTGCTTTGATGCCCATTACTCTATCGTCGGCATAGGAACTTATAAGCATAGCCCACAGTTTGGGAAATATTTGCTCATCACCGAGCATTGCAAGGGATTCCGCCGCCTGGAACAGGACCTTGTCATTGGAATCATTCTGTCTTAGAGCCCAATAAAGGGTATTTATCGCACTTTTGTCGCCGGTTTTACCCAGAAGTAACGCTGCATTGGCTCTAACAGTCTGGTCGCTGCTGGTTATTGCTTTTAGAAGAACTCGAGAATACTCAGGTCGTCCAAGCTTGACCATCGCATAAGAAGCGGCAATTCTGACGTTCGGATCTTTATTTCTCAGCAGTTGTTTTACCGACTTTTCCGCAAGGGCGTATTGCAAATCACCAATAGCCAAAGCAACTGCGAACCTGACCGGCACAAATTGATCGCGTGATAATCGCTCTACCTTAGGCATCAATTTGATTTGTCCTGTGGTTGCAACAACTTCTATTGCATTAACCCTGACCACCGGGTCATTATTATCGGCCAAGGCCTCGAGGATAATGCGTGTGGCCTCTGTGTGTTGGTCACTTATATCAACGGCGGGGGATTTGGCAGGAACCTGCTTTAACAGTTCCTCGCATCCGCAGGCGAACAGTATTATGCCGGTGATAAGCGAAGCGAGAAGCACCAAAACAATTACAGAATTTCGATTTTTGTCCTTTACATTCTGCGTTTTATTTTTTTTGAGCGTGTTTTTCATTTACCTTCCCTGATAAACGAGTTGTGTGTTTTTTACTTCTAAAAATGTTTTCCGAAAGCTGTCCTATTATGAGCAAAACAAGGCAAATTGCACAAGAAAAATCCAAGAATTGCCCGTATTTACTAAAAATAGTTAACCTTTTATCTATTGGAATTTTGTCGATAAACCATCCAGCAATACCCTGTCGCTGCATTGCTTTAGCTGGGAAATCGGGGCTTGCTGTGACATAGCCATCTTGTATCCGGCCCAGGGAGTCAATAAGGCAGCTTATTCCAGTATTAACACTTCGTAAAACAGGCAGTCGGTTTTCGACGGCCCGGAAGGCACAGATAGCTGCGTGCTGAGGTAGTTCTGTGCTCGTAAAGACTTTTCCGTCCTTAAATTTTGCGAACCACCCATCATTGCTAATATTTACGAGCCAGTCAATCTGCTTTTGCCCATGCCGGTCTAATGCAAATCTTCGAGTAATTGCAGGGACGGTATCCTCATAACAAATTATCACGCTGAATCTGTAAAACCGGGTCTCTTTTTTCCTGTCTTGAGTCTCTGCTTGCTGAGGTGAAGTAGTTGGCTGGGGAGTAGGAGTAGATTCTTCGCTTCGCTCAGAATGACAACAGCTTGTCATTTCAAAGACGGTGAATTCACTGCCTGCATCGAGAGAATAGTCATAGTTATAAGGGGTACATTTCATCAAAAGATTGTAAAGAGCCGGAAATTTCTTTTTGAAAGGAAGAAACTCACCGAAGGGAACCAGATGAATTTTGCTGTAGAATTTGTCCGATTTCCGGCCGTCGCTTTTATACAAAAATGCCGAGTTATACTTTTTGGCTAAATGAATTGACGAGTCTTCACTGATTTGCGGCGTGCCGCCGTATGCACCCACGAGCAAATAAGCTGTGTCTTTAGAATGCTCTTTAAGGGCGTTGTCGAAGATAATGTAAGAGTGCGAAGGGTCCAAAATCGCAAGGACTCTTTCATTCAATACCGCCTGCACCATTGTCTCAGGCCAGACGATAAGCTCGGCAGTGGCTTCGGCGGCGGCCTTGCTTTTTTGGATCAGCTCATCAAATATTGTATCTGATTCTTCAAATGACCTTTTTACGGATTGCGGAACATTAGATTGTAAAGAGGCGACCAAAGGGCCTTGTGTGATAAACTTCGGCGACTGGTTTATCCTCCATTGGCCATAAATAATGGCAGCGACTACGGCAGAGGATACTATAGCAATTTTTACGAGATTGCTGATTTTGAAAATGTGTTTTTGTCGAGCGGCGATTATCAATTCAGCCAATAGGCCGTTGACTATCGCAATCAGAAAAGAAAGGCCTGCTGTGCCGAATATGTCGGCTGTCTGGATGAGAGTGATATTTTGATACTGGCTGTGAGCCAGAAAGCGCCAGAAAAAACCGCCCAAAAAAAGGCCCTGCAGCCGTTCGGCTCCGACGAACAGGACGCCTGCTGCCAGAAATAGGGGTATCTTTTTTGACCTGCAGTAACGAATGGAAAGTGCCAGTATCGGCCACAATACTGCCGTATAAAGGCAGAAAGCAAACCAGCCCAAAATGGTAATCGGTGCCACCCAGTATAAATTTCCCAACCAGTAACAGAGCGAAATTATATAGGCAATAAGTGCTAATGGTTTATCCGCCAGACGTCCGGCGGATAAAGGTTTTGTGTTCGGCGAGCAGACGAGGATAAAAGGCACCAGCGACACCCACGCCAAAGGTGACCAATCAATCGGTGGCTGAATCACCGTCAGCATCACCGCACTTGCAAGAAATGCAAAACATGTCAGTAGAAGGTTTTTAGATTTATCTGTGCTCAATCAGCTAAATCCTTTAAAGCAGCTGCTAAATTTTCAGTGCTGTATTTTTTGTGATTGTTCATTCGCACGGCAAATTGATTTGTGAACAGTTTCAGGGTCTTTTTGTCGGCGGTAATTTCTTTTATCGGAATTTTTACATCAGATAAGAGACGCTTAATTTCATTCAGCTCGGTAGTATTGAAAATCAGATTTTCGGACTTCGGCGGACTCAGTCGAGCCGATTGCTGATTTTTTAATTGGGTTAATCGTTTGTTTGTCTGCTCAACGTATTTTTCAGAGATTTCTATGCCGATGTAATTTCTTCCCAACTGTTTCGCAACTGCCGGAGTTGTTCCCGAGCCGCAGAAAGGGTCAAGCACACAATCTGCTGGGTTGGAGCTTGCTGCTATGATTCTTTTTAAGAGATTCTCCGGCATCTGGCAGGGGTGCCAGCCGCAGCGCTGCCTGAACGTTCCGCAGACGCGGGAGTATTCATCCCAGACGTCATCCGGCATCTTGCCCGTCGGATTGGCACGACGGTCGTTGTAAATTAGCTGTCTGTCTGAGGGGACGCGCACGGCGTGGTCGTTAAAAGTAAAATCATCTTTATCATTGACGAAATAAAAAATATGGGTGTGCGCCCTTGCAAATTTATTTTTAGTCTGCTGGCCGAAGGTGTAGTGCCATATAATCCAGTTTCGCATAAAAAGGCCAAGCTTATCGGCTATGATTTTGACATTCGCAGCGTATTTATCACCAATGGCTATATAAAATGAGCCGTGCGGCTTTAAGACTTTTTTGCAGACGGTCATCCAGTCTTTAGTCCAGGCGATATAGTTTTTCTTTTTGACCTTGTCGTAGTA
>CAYTTK010000168.1:4524-5338 GCA_964440735.1 uncultured Pirellulales bacterium | reverse complement strand
ACCCTGTGGAATCCACGAAGTGGTGCGGAGCAATTCCACAGGGTTCATAGACTATTTAGCCATTTTGATCAAAGGCTTCTTGGGTTGGCGGGTCTCCTGGAGGCCTCTGTACCCAGTTGCCAAAATGTTCAAGAATCTGCCGTATTAACTGAGGAGAGACAAAAGGGAGCTTCCAGGATTGAAGGCCCTTGAAAAGGGGCCGAGCAATATGGAAGAGATAGCCAGGGAAGTTGCATCTCAATTTGGTGTTGAGGAAAGTGAGCTATACCGGCGGCATGCATCATGCCGAGGAGTGCGTTCCGTCTTTATGGAGCTTTGCTGTCTGTATTTGAGCATGAAGATGAAATTTTACAGAGTCTATCTGAAAGAATGATGAATGCCCTTTTACCACTCATATCTAAATGGTAACGAACGTCGCTATTAAATGCATATTTTAGTTTATTTAGTTCGTTTTCAACCTGTGGCCTATCGATAAGAATTCCTCTCTCTTGAAGCATTCTCACAGAAATTACATCCGATATTGTCGCAATAGAAGCCAATTCGGATTTAAACGCCATTCTGGATATTATCACAAAAGCAGGCCATTCCCGTTTTCCGGTTTATGAGGAAAATATAGACCATATAATCGGGCTGATTTACGCCAAGGACTTATTGGCTGAAATCGGGAAAAATCCGGCAGATTTCAAATTGCGCGACAAATTAAGACAAGTCTACTTCGTCCCTGAGACAATACCGCTTCGTAAGCTGCTCCACGAATTCCAGAATCAAAAACTGCATATAGCTATTGTCTTGGATGAATTTGGCGGCGCAGCAG
>CAYTTK010000168.1:0-4514 GCA_964440735.1 uncultured Pirellulales bacterium | reverse complement strand
ATATTAGATGGTTCGGTACGTGCTTGAAGATAGCTTTTCACAATTTCTCCCCTCAACAAGTCTAAATGAATTTCTGGATCATAGCTAATAGAATTCATGTTATATACATTGCTAATAATTTCGAAAAATTGGTATCGAGAAAAACGTGCTTCCATGGCCTCGATGTTATAAATTTCCCTGGAAAGTCTTTCAATCGCTGAAACACCATTAGTTACCTTGGGGATAAAAAATACTTCCTTTTTCTCTTCTTTACGATCAATAAAATTAAAATCCACAAGAGGCTCGATATGTGCTAATGCCTTATGAATCCGTGTTTTGAATGTATAAGGCTTTGATCTAAGCTTATCAATACTCTGTCTTAGGCTAGTCTTTTCTCTCAGATCATCTGTAAGCTGTCTATAACTTCCCCAGATATCAATAAAGATTTGATCAATGAAATCGCTTGAAAGCAATTCAATCCGCGATATACTACCTTTAGAATATAGTCTTTTACATATCTCAAGTATCGTTGCACCATCAGCTTCCAAATAATACTTCAGATACAACAAATTCTCTATTGGAGTAAGCTTAAGAAAATCATCCGGCTTTTCTCTATTTGTTTCATCGAGAAGTAAGTTTATTGAATGACCTTTCCAATTCCAAAACATATTTTTGGTTATAAAGCCAAAAGATTGTGCCATTGCAACTGCAAATTTAGCAGATTCCTTGTTAAGTGAAATACTTTCAAAATGAATACTAGATAATTTATTAGATATCGTTTCTGGATAATTACTTTGGTTAGGAGAAGTACACTTTCTCAGAAGAATTGAGAAAATTCCTGGTTTATTTATTTGATAGTGGGTCTTTAAAATTAACCTTATTTCCATCAATATTTTTTCCCACCATGAACCGTTATTCTTGGCCGTACTTTAATGGGGAATACCCTATTTATCCTTTCATTCGAAATTACTGCAAATCCTAGGCTCAGACTGCGTATAATTTTATCAAAAACACGAGTAGTAATACGATCTGAGTTATCTACAACCACTGATTCTGGTACAAAGGAATTGATCATACGCTCCGCTGTTTGGATATCATCCCCCATACTCATGGAATGGATAATCAAAATATCAGCATTACGTTGTATTGCCGGATCAAGTCCTGATGGCTGTTGCGTAGCGACAACAATTGATAAACCTAAATTGCGTCCCTCATTCACGTATTTTTTTAGAGGTTCCCTACTAGCGATAATTCCCTTAGCGGGAAGATAATTATGGGCCTCATCTATTATTATCCAACCTCGTGGCAGACCTCTCTTTGCCTCTGTAATATATTCTTGATATTTTTTATGAATTATTTTCGCTTCTTCTGGCTGCACTTCCTTTAATGTTTCATATTTTGTCTTATGAACATCAGCTAATCTTTCATATCGATCAGAATGGCTTCGTTGTTCCATTAGTTTCTTGACAATTATTCCAATCAACAAACCACGCAAATTATAATCTAAATCCCGAAGGAGGACTATTGAAATATGCCCCTCCTTAAAAAGTTCTTGAATATTTAGTCCTTCTCCAGAAAATATGGGAAGACGATTAACTGCTCTTAAATACCGTCTAACAGCTTCAATAGTTCTGAATTCAAACCTTTGGATATCAGGCGATTCATCAAGGCATTTAAGTAAATCAGAAATGTCATAATTTGAATTCGGTTCGATTTTTTTTCCTTCGATTGTCTGATAACCATCAATAGCTACCCGATCATATAATTCTGAAATTAATTGGCCTATAGGTTCGCTAAAAGTATCCACACCAAATAGTGCAGCCCAATCGTCTCCTGTTAAATCACATGCCCTAAGTGCTAATTCTTGTATTTCTCCCTCAGGAGGAACAGGCGTACCTTTGGGGTAAAAGAATTTTATTG
Source organism: uncultured Pirellulales bacterium (assembly GCA_964440735.1). Taxonomy (GTDB): domain Bacteria; phylum Planctomycetota; class Phycisphaerae; order Sedimentisphaerales; family Anaerobacaceae; genus CAZBWE01. The sequence goes on along the minus strand of CAYTTK010000168.1, from coordinate 2,615 downwards.
GCAAAGTTTCAGAATCTATCCCCCATTTTCTCAGTTCTTGTGCTTCACGACTTTTCCCTCCGAAAACATCGTCAATATTGTGATGAGCCGTCAAAAATACATTCATAGTATCCAATAACAGTATTGCTTGTTTATTATCTCCCTGCTTTATCCATTGAGTTGAAGCAAGACTTTCAGCAATACAGCCGAGCGTAAATGTTTTTCCGCTCCTACGCTTTCCCATTATATAAACTGCATGAGCTCCATTAAGGTCCAACCAAACATTTGCCCTCATATTGTCATACTCAGCTAACTTACCAACAAAAACTACCTCTAAAGGTTCTTCTTCTGATGTTCCACCAATAACTATATTGTCTTTTTGAAACTCAGGACCAACCAGCGAATGGTCAAAAGCATAGCCATGTTCTAATCGAAATCTCTTAATAGGAAATTCTTTCATTGTAAAATCCCTTTAAATAATTTAATCGATCAGATCTGATGTAATAACTTTTCTATCATAGTTATGAGCTTTTCCAGCAGCCCTTGTCATCTTTAGGGTTATTTCGCGGGGTGTCATTTCTTGGCCAACACCAACTTTTATTGCATCTATTGCTTCTTTTGTAAAAGGAAACATATCCTTTACAATCTCTTCATTTGTTGTGTCTTTAGTTGCTTCAATCAATGAATCTATATTAACCGCACCATTACGGATATACCCAATAATTTTCTTTATAAAAGGTTCGACATCAAGATCCTCTAGCATAGGTATTTCAGTAATAGCATCTCGGCCTATCCGACTAACAATTGGACCTCCTCCACCAAATATATCGGGTAGGTCAGGAAAATTTCTTGCAGAAAGACCCAATAATACAGAAATATATTTTTGATTTGGATCCATCAATCGTGTAAATGCGGTTCTAAACTGTACAATAGTATCTGGTCCTACGAAGCCAATTCGATCCATTTCATCTAAAACCAATATAAGAGTTTTATCTTCAATTTCTTGTATGAGTTTACCAATGATCGTTACATAATGAGCAAGACGGGCAGGTTCTGAAGAAGTTAGATCCTGGGTTTGGCTAAGTTCGGTTAATTCTCCCCTAGGAACTGGTACGCCAGAGAACCAAGTCCATAGAATTAATTTATTTTTGTCAGTCGGATTTGTTAAAATTGCAACTGCTTTCGCGAGTTCTTCATCTATTAATGCTTCCTTCAATTTACGTATTACTTCATCCGGCTTTGCATATCCTACCTTCTCTCTTATACTCTCGAAAAGATGCATAATAAAGTCTTGTCCACAACCTCTCATAACACCTTCTCTATAAAGTTCAAGGAATGCAGAACGCTTAGAAAGATCTGGACATTCGACATATACAGGATAAATAGGGGTGAGATCTGAGAGTCTTCTCATTGTATGTTGCAACGTATGGGTTTTCCCTCCACCATATGGCCCCCACAACATTCTTTTTGGGGGCAAGCCGGTGGCTAGATCTATTTGAAGGTCTTCTATTATCTTCCCCACGTTCACTCCTGTACGGTCTGCAAAAAAGTCTGCATCTTCATCCGATAATGGGTTGAGAATAAAATTAGATCTACTTAAACCAAAACGATTTTGAATATTGTTTGGATTGTCCATCTATTCCCCCCTAAAAGGTTTACATTCTTGGTATAAATCAAAAAAGTAGGTAATAAGTTTGTTTATTATTGCTGTATCATTTGTAATCCTAATTCCAAGTTCTATATTTCTCTTACCAGTCAGGTTTTCCGAGCCGAAAATTGCTTGGCTTATGCCGCCAAAAGTTCCTGGATCACGGATATAAAGTTTTGAATGCAATTTTTCATGTAGAATTATTTCCACTCCAATCTTTTTCAAAGAGTTAAATAGATCGAGGTAACTTTTATAACGAGGATCATTTTGCTTTATAGGTCGAGCGATGAGAGTAATATCAACCTTATTTACTGGGCTTATTTCTTGTGCCTTATAAATAGCATATGAAAACCTTTGGAAAACTTTTCTTTTTAGGGAAACCCACGGTGAGCAGATCAGCACTCTTCTAAATTTTGGATTCGAAGCAAGATCATGAATAAACTGAGAAGCCATACCTTCAGTAACAATCTCATAAGGAAAAAGGTCGGGATTCAATTGTCTAAGATGTTGAAATGCCTCCTTCAAATCTCCCCCATTCAATGCTCGTAAAAGCCACCACATCTCATGCCCCTTAGGGGATAAATAAACTTTCCTATCAGCTTCAAAGATGACACTTATTTGAGTTAGATGGTCAAACATTAAATCAGGAGTTTTAACACCGCTGCTAGAAAATAAGTCATAAATCTTATCCTTTTCTACAGACTGAAGTGTTTCCATCTCCTTTAGGAAACCGAATACTCCTGAATTGCCCAAAACCTCACTCGTTAAAAGATCTGGCATGTGTGCTCCTTTTATCCTTCGTCTTCAGTGTCCAAAAAGGTCCTATCTTTCAAAATCTTAACAACAAAACCCTTACTAATTATCTTTTGTTTTCCTGATTCGATTAGCATATCTGCTTCTTCTAACACGGCGTTACATGCTTGCATTATTGTCCTAGGTTTTATATCAGCTTTTTCATCAATAATATGGACAATCGTTTCAGCTGCTT
>CAYTTK010000167.1:2003-5351 GCA_964440735.1 uncultured Pirellulales bacterium | reverse complement strand
AGCACCATATCACCCTTTTTCACCTGCACTTTTCTCAGTGTTCCATCGTCGAGCACCTTGCCCTGACCAACACTAATAATTTTGCCTCTTTGCGGTTTTTCTTTGGCACTATCCGGCAGGACTATTCCGCCTGCTGTCTTGGTCTCTGCTTCGAGACGCTGAACAAGTACCTTATCTGCCAACGGTCGAATCTTCATTTGTCCTTACTCCTTTCAAAAAACTTCTTGTTTTTCTTTCGATTAATCCGCGAAAATATCGCTATTATATCTCTTTTTGAACAATCTATCTAATTGTTCCTGCAGAATACTTATCTTGACCGGTTTATCAATCACGCTAAAGACATCAAGCTGCAGCGCCTGGCTGAGCATTGCTTCGTCCCTTGCGCTTGAGAGCAAAATACACGGCATCAGCGGAAAGCGCACCCGAATAATCCTTATAGTTGCAAAGGCACTCGATTCTTCCGAATCCGTATCTACAATCGTCGTGTGTATTCGTCTCCGCTCGATAATGTTAACAAAATCGCTTGTGCTGTCGGCTACCAGCAGATTTACGCCTCTTGGGCGAAAAATATAGCGCAGCGCCACCGGCCAGGCCCATCTTGCCCCGCTGGCTAATATATTAATTTCTTCCGATTTTGATAAATTCGATATCATATTAAGATTCTTAAGATGTGCAAAAATCGTGCCAAATGCCATTTTTAGGACTGTATCTGCACAAGTCCTTACTGCCAATATGGTTACGATATAGCTCTAAAAGAACATCTCTCTGCCAAAATCCCAGCCTAACCCTTCTTCCTCTGCCAACCTGACAGGGTATTATATCCAGCCCAAGATTCACTGGGATATTCACTACTAACCACTATGCTGGTCATTCGTCTTGTACTTCTGAAAGGGCGATTCTATTTGTCATTTTCCCACTAAGTCACCCCTATAACGGACTCCGCCTTGCGGGAATCCACATCTGTTATTAAAATTATATTTGTGAAGTCTCGCTTTGAATATTCAAATTTGATAACTCTTTTTCTTGCCTCACGGCCGAAGTTTTTAGTTGCAAGTGCAGCGCCTGTTTTGGTTGGCTCAATGCTCGGTTACGCAACGGTTGGTTCTTTCTCGCCTGTCCTTTTTGCTCTGGCGCTATTGGCAATAATGGCCTTGCACAGCGGCGCCAATATGGCCAACGATTATTTCGACCACGTCTCCGGAAACGACTGGGCCAATAAAAATCCTACCCCATTTTCTGGTGGAAGGCGATATATACAGCAAGGTATTCTATCTCCCAAAGCGACTTTGCTCGCCAGTCTCCTCTGGCTCACTATCGGCTCAGCAACCGGTGTTATAATTTTTTTGCTGACACAGAGCTTTTTTATTTTAATTCTCGGCCTTGTTGGATTGCTCGGCGGATTCTTCTATACTGCTCCTCCTGTTAAACTCGGCTATCGTTATATTGGTGAGTTTGTCATTGCGCTATTATTTGGCCTGCTTCCGGTATATGGCTCATATTATTTGCAAACAGAAAAGATTGTTATCGCACCAATTTTGCCTGCTGTTATTGTCAGCATCCTGATTTTCTTGGTGATTTTAATTAATGAATTCCCGGATTTGGCCGCTGACGCTGCGGTAAATAAAATAACGCTTGTAGTTCTGTTAAGCGTGTCGGCTTCTATCTGGATTTATCGAATAGCGCTCATTGCCAGCTTTGTCGTTGCAGCAGCTATGCTGATTTACCCCCAGATGTTCTACGCCGGACTATTCTTTCTGTTTACTCTTCCGGTAGCAGTCATTGCAATAAGGTTCGCAAATAAAAAAGATTTAACCGCCCCCGGCAAATACCGCGCCAGCCAAGTAACCGTTCTTTTACACGCACTCGGCTCATTGGCCCTTACTGCAGGCTTTATTTTCTTTCGTCTTTCTATAACCGCTAATTAATGATGGATGATATTGGAGCTTGTAGCGACGTGTTTGCTTGTTTTATTTTATCAGCTTTATAATCTCATCGAGGTCGTTTGGTGCTTCTATGGGCGGATTGCTGAACTTGCCCTGTTTTTCTTTGTGATAGTTGACCGTCACGTTGGGGTCTTTTAAGGGATGTCCCGTCAGCACGCAGGCAACTCGCTCGTCGGCGCCGATAATTCCTTCCGTCCTGAGATGTCTTAATCCCGCTATTGTTGCCGCTGAAGCCGGTTCACATCCCAGACCGAATCTGCCTATAATCGCCTTTGCATCAAGTATCTCCTCATCCGTTACAGCTCGGACGACACCGTCGCATATATCAATCGCTCGCAGACACTTTTTCAGATTCACAGGGCGTGAAATCTCTATCGCCGAAGCACAGGTATGCGGTGAAAATTTACGGGCCGTCAACTCAGCATAATAATCATCGATTATTGCCTGATTAACTCTACCGTCGTTCCAGGTAAGTTTTTTGTTATTGACCAGTTCGGTCAGTGTGTCTGCACCGGTAGCGTTTATAATCGCCATTCGAGGTATCCGCCTAATCAAGCCGAGCTGTTTCATCTCGTAAAAGGCCTTGCCGAAGGCGCTTGAATTGCCCAGGTTTCCGCCAGGCACCACAATCCAGTCCGGCACCTCCCAGCCAAGCCCCTCGATAATTCGGTACATTATGGTCTTTTGCCCTTCGAGCCGGAAGGGATTAAGTGAATTGAGCAGGTACAGACCCAGCTTTGTGCTGACATCCTGAACCTGGCGCATGCAGTCATCGAAGTCACCGAGTATTTGAATGGTCTGCGCGCCATAATCTATTCCCTGGCTGAGCTTGCCAAAGGCGACCCTGCCCGAGCCGATAAACACCGTAGCTTTCATGCCGCAACTGTGTGCATACAAAGCCATTGATGCCGAAGTATTTCCCGTCGACGCACACACGCATGAAGTTGCACCGACCATCTTCGCATGACTAAACGCCGCCGTCATACCATTGTCTTTGAACGAGCCGGACGGATTCAGCCCTTCATATTGTAGATACAAACAGCCCGGCTTCATACCGACATATCCGGCAACAGCATCATTTTGCTGCAGGATTGTCTGACCTTCGCCTATGGTTATCTTGTATTCGTCGTCGCAGAAATCAAGCAGCTCTCTAAATCGCCACACACCTGAAAAATCCAGCCGATTGCTTCTATTTGCCAGGCGGTCGCCTAATCTATCGGGAACCTTAATCCTGTCCCAACGATAATGTATATCCAGCAATTCTCCGCAGGCCGGACATTTGAACATTACCTCGCCTACATCGAACTCCGACCCGCAATCCGGATTTATACACTTCTGATAAGCCGCATTAATATCCATATACAAGATTTCTTATCGACTTTTCGACATAAAAACTTAAAAATGG
>CAYTTK010000167.1:0-1903 GCA_964440735.1 uncultured Pirellulales bacterium | reverse complement strand
GTGTAAGCGGCTTTTAGAACAGCTTGCATACCGCTTTTGATTGCAGGTTTAATATCCTTATCAATGCGGTCTCCAACGTACAAAATATCTTCTGCCACCTCGCCGATTCTATTCGCAGCAACTTCGAAAATCCGTTTACTGGGTTTTCGAAAATTAAATTCGTATGAGTAAACCCTAACTATAAAGTAATCCAGCATGCCCAAGTTCTCCATATGCTTCTCAAGAGAAAAACCGTTCACGCAGGTATTAGAAACTATTCCGAGTTTCAGGCCCATTTTTTTAAGCGCGCTCAGCGTCTCTTTTATCTTCGGCTCAACCTGGGCGATTTTACTCAACGGCTCATACCACAACCACGCCAGGTTCCGCCATTGCTGCTCATCGAGCTTGATTCCTTTTTTCGTGCCGACCTTTTTTAACAATGCCAGTGTATCAAAGTCCCTTCCAATTATATTCCAGACCCAGCGACGTATATAAAGACATATCAGGCTTCGCCAGCAATGGTATTTGAAATTGCCCACCGGCTGGCCTAAGCTTTTGAGAAAATCATACGATAATCTTGCACCTTGCTGGAAAAGCTGAGTCGTCTTTACTCTGCCAAAATTCAGCAAGGTATCCCCAAGGTCGAACAATACCGCTTTGATTTTTCTATCCGGCATAGTCAGCTTAAGTGCGCTCAAGCATCCGCCGAAGCTTTGATGAAGGCGGACGGTTTATTTATTTAATTTTTCTTTCAATGGCGGTAAATTACCCTCAAAGGCTTCCCGGACCCACTCGAACATTTCCTTATCTGATATCATCGAAACCCTGTCGGCCGAATACTCTGCATCAATCTTGTCTTTTATTTGGGTTACCCGAGGGTCATGCTTGAGGATTTCTATCTCGTATCTGGCTTCTATCCAGTGTTTGACGCCGGCCGCACCGCTCTTATCGGTAATTGCCACACCAGGCGGGCTATTGAGCAGTCTTTGGGTATCGAAGCAATTGTATATTTCCTCGTCTTTTGACAAACCATCTGCGTGAATACCGGCCCGAGTGACATTGAAATCCTTTCCAACCAAGGGGTAATTGTGCGCAATTTCAAAGCCCAGCTCTTTTCTGGCGTATTCAGCTAATTCAGTTATAGCTCGGTAATTGACACTTTTGTTCATCCCCTTCAATTGCGCATGTTCAACAACAAGTGCCTCCAGAGGCGAGTTTCCTGTCCGCTCGCCACCGCCGAATATCGCAGCATTTGCAGCACTACAGCCATATAGCCAGGCAGTAACAGCATCAATATGCACCTTGTGAAAATCGTTGTGGCCGTGCCATTCAAGCCACTCTGATGGAACCCCGATTTGCCGAAGCCCATGGACAAGTTTCGGAACACTTCGTGGCAGAGCAATTCCCTGCCAGGGAAGACCAAACCCAAGGGTATCACAGAGGCGTATCTTGACCGGCTTATTATATTCTTTGGCAAGTTCCATTAACTCCGCCGCAAAGGGCAGAACAAAACCTTTGTAATCGGCCCGTGTGATGTCCTCGAAATGACAACGTGGTATGACATCATTATCCAGCGCAGCTTTTGCGATATCAAGATATGCCCTCATCGCCTGTTCACGAGTCTTGCGCAGCTTCAGAAATATATGATAATCGCTCGCCGAGGTCAAAATGCCGGTTTCTTTGAGCCCCATTTGCGATACCAGCTTAAAATCAGCTGCCACAGCCCTAATCCAGCCGGTTATATCAGGATACTTGTAACCTCTTTTCTTGCACAGCTCTACCGCTTTCCTGTCACGCTCTGAATACAAAAAGAACTCGCATTGGCGAATCAAGCCTGTCCCGCCGTCTATCTCGTGTAGAAAGTCGAATATCTTAAGGATTTGCTCCGGCTTGTAAGGCGACCGCGCCTGCTGACCGTCACGGA
>CAYTTK010000166.1:0-5388 GCA_964440735.1 uncultured Pirellulales bacterium | reverse complement strand
ATGGAAGGATCTGAGACCCCGCAAGTGAAAATCGGTATTCTTACTATTCCCACCGGTCTTTCCCTGGTGAAGTTCTTTGACTTTCTCCCTATGGAAGGATCTGAGACCCCGCAAGTGAAAATCGGTATTCTTACTATTCCCACCGGTCTTTCCCTGGTGAAGTTCTTTGACTTTCTCCCTCATAATAGAGACCTGGCTCTGGCGGTCATTCAAAAAGTGGGGTTGGATAAATCCCCCCATAATCTTACCCCTCAAGCACTGAGTCAAATGATAAGCTTTAGCCTAACCGAAAAGTCAAGAATGATTACCATTAAGGTTCGCTATCGCCATCCCGAGAAGACAAAGGACATAGCTAATACCATGGCGGAAGTGGTGAAGAACCACTATCAGGTCCTAAATGAGGCCGAGGTCTCTCAATGCCAAAGCCTTATTGATGAACAACTTAGTCTGGTACAGGCTAGTCTGGTAGAAGTAGAGAAGAACCTGGAGGTGTTTAAAGAGACTGTGGATGTGAACTCTTTGAGAAAGGAGATACAGACTCGATCTTCTAAAGAAATCAAGCTAACAGAGGAATATTCAAAGATCAGAGTGTCACTGGTTGAACAAGAGGCCAGGTTAGCCAGAGCTGAGGAGGAACTTCAAAAACAGGATAGATTCTATGTTGTGTCAAAATCTATGGTTGGAGATCCTGCTTATAAGGAGATTCTGGATAAATTGTCCAAAGAGGATATCTCTGCTCTAGGGGCGGTGAAAACTGAGAACCAGCAGATTAATCCTGTTTATATAAATTTGGAGCAGACAGTAACCAATGCCCGCATATCTATTGCCGGAGCAAAAGCCAGAGAGCTCCTTCTTAAGACAGAAATTGAAGAAAATGGGCTTGTTTTGAGTAAACTCCGGACACAATTGGCCGAGAAAGAGCCTGAGTGGGGGTCCCTAACCGAAGCTTATGATCGTGCTAAAAAGGACTATTTAAGTATCGGTGACACTCATCGTGGAACGGAAAAACTGTTAGCCGTCGCCAGGGCACGCCGGTTAAAAACGGTCAGCACAGCAGGAGTACCCGCCACATCAATTGAGCCAAAGACGAAGCGAATCCTGCTTATGGCAGCCGTTCTTGGACTGTTGGTCGCTCTTTTCCTGGCATTTTTTGTAGAATATCTGGAGAAAATGAGAAGGCTCGAAGCGCAATCAAACAGACAACGTGATTAAAATTGGACTTAATCTTATGTAAAAAATATATTAAGGGAATCAATGCAAACATTGGAAAAGAAACTAAAGGATAGGAAAGCCAGAATAGCGGTAATAGGTCTTGGATACATAGGTCTTCCCTTGGCGGTAGAAAAGGCTAGAGCCGGCTTTAAAGTAATAGGGATAGAAAGAAAAAAGAGAAGGGTAGATATGGTCAATCGCGGAGAAAATTATATCCCTGATGTTATTGATGCTGAGTTAGAAAAAATAGTAAGAGAAGGAAAATTAGGAGCAACACAAGGCTTTGAGGTAATTTCTGAAGTAGATGTCGTTTGTATCTGTGTTCCTACTCCTTTAACTAAGAATAAGGAGCCCAATATCGGATACATAGAAGATGTTACTGAACATCTCATTCCCTATTTTCATAAAGGACAACTGATTGTATTAGAGAGCACTACCTATCCAGGAACTACAGAAGAGGTAATTTTGCCTAAGTTGCAAAGAAATGGTCTTAAGGTGGGAGAGGACTTTTACTTAGCCTATTCTCCAGAGAGAATAGATCCGGGAAATAAAAAATATAGAATGAACAATATCTCCAAAGTGGTGGGTGGAGTAACAAAAAAATGCACCTATTTAGCCAGAACCTTGTATGAGCAAGTAGTAAAAGAAAAGGTTTATTCTGTCTCCTCTCCCAGAGTTGCTGAGACGGAAAAACTTCTGGAGAATGTCTTCCGAAATGTAAACATTGCCCTCGTTAATGAGATGACTGTTTTATGCAACAGAATGGGAATCAATATTTGGGAGGTAATTGAGGCGGCAAAGACCAAGCCTTATGGTTTTATGCCATTTTATCCAGGGCCAGGCGTGGGTGGACACTGTATACCTATTGATCCATTTTATCTTTCCTGGCGGGCAAAGGAATACGACTTTAACACCAGATTTATCGAATTAGCTGGCGAAATTAACGATCAGATGCCCTATTATGTGGTAGAAAGAATGACAAGGATTCTTAATGAGCATAAAAGATGTCTTAACGGAGCAAAAATACTCATTCTGGGAATCACCTATAAAAGGGATGTGGGTGATCTAAGGGAATCCCCCGCCTTGAAGATAATAAAGCTATTGGAAAAAGAAGGAGCCAATACTTACTATCACGATCCCTATATTTCCAGTTTTTCTCTTCAAAAAAAGCAATATAATTCAGTGGTAATAACCGATGATTTCATTGAAAAGGCTGATATTATTGTCATCACCACTGATCACAGCTCTTACGACTATGAGAAAATTACCAAAAAGGCAAATTTGATTTTCGATACACGCAACGCCACCAAGAATGTAACGAATAATCGAGAAAAAATCTATCTCCTTTAACCACAAACCATTCGATATCGGATTAGCAGATTACCGATCACAGGGTTAAGTATGCTTAACATAGGAGTAGTAGGGGCAGGAAATTGGGGAAGGAATTTAGTAAGGAACTTTTATGAGATCAAAGAGGTCAATCTCAAGACTTGTTGTGATCTGAATGAAGCTATCTTAAGGAAAATAAGAGAGAAATACCTTCTTATTAAGATAACTACCGATTACGATGAGGTGTTAGAGGACAAAGAAATCGAGGGTGTAGTTATCGCTACTTCTGCCTCTACTCATTTTGATCTAGCCAAAAGAGCTCTGGAGGCAGATAAAAATATCTTTGTGGAAAAACCTCTTACCTTGAATTATAAGCAAGCTCAAGAATTAGTTGATCTAGCCAAAGAAAAAAAGAAGAAATTAATGGTAGGTCACCTCCTGGAGTACCATCCCGCAGTTATGGAGATGAAAAGAAGGTTATCTCAAAACGAAATAGGAGAGATCTATTATTTTTACTCGGAAAGGTTAAATTCAGGCAGGGTGAGAACTACGGAAAATGCCTTATGGTGTCTTGCTCCCCATGATATCTCGGTTATGTTATACCTGCTGAGTATCGAGCCTGCAGAAGTCTCAGCTTACGGGGGAGTCTTTCTGCAAAAGAAAGAAAAAATAGAAGATGTAGTCTTTATAAATATCCGTTTCAAAAATGGGGTTGTAGCCAATCTTCATCTTAGCTGGTTAGACCCCGATAAGGTAAGAAGGATGACTTTAGTGGGAAGTAAGAAGATGATGGTCTTTGATGATATGGAAAGCCAGGATAAGCTAAAGATATTTAACAAGGGAGTGATCAAAAATAACCTTGAAGATAGAGTTGAATTTAACATAAGATATGGAGACATTTATATCCCCAAAATAGAAGCCTCTGAGCCCTTAAAGCTAGAATGTCTTCATTTTATAGATTGCATAAAAAATAATAAAACTCCCCGTAGTGATGGTGAGGACGGTCTGAGGGTGGTAAGAATCCTGGAAGCTGCCCAAGAATCCTTGAATAAAAGTGGAATACCGATAAGAATGAAGGAAAATGAGTAATAAAGGTTACTTTGTCCATCCTTCCTCTTTTATAGATGATAATGCCAAGATAGGGAAAGGGACAAAGATCTGGCACTTCTGTCACATAATGTCCGGAGCCAGAATTGGTAAAAACTGTAAAATAGGACAGAATGTATTCATTGATAGAGATGTAAAAATTGGCCATAATGTAAAAATTCAGAACCATGTCTCTGTATATAGAGGGGTGACCCTGGAAGATAATGTCTTTTGCGGTCCCTCAATGGTCTTTACCAATGTATTTAATCCTCGCTCTGCTTATCCCAGAGATATAAGTGAATATCGAAAAACTCTGGTTAAAAAGGGAGCAACTATCGGGGCAAATGCCACCATAATCTGTGGCACTACTCTGGGTAAAAGTGCCTTTATTGGAGCGGGAACAGTAGTAACCAAAGATGTGCCTGATTATGCCCTTGTTCATGGCAATCCGGCAAAGATAAGGGGCTGGATGTGCGAATGTGGAGAAAAACTGAAATTTAAGAATGACAGGGCGATATGCAATAAATGTGAAAAAGAATACAAAATCCTGAATGAAAACAAAGTGATTTGTGATGGATGAGCAAGTACGAAATTTCTGAGGTGTGATAAATTATGACTAGTTTTTTAGGAAAGCTAAACTACTACACTTATTGAGAATCAGGAGGAAAAATGAGAATATGTTACATAGCGGTCGCCAAGAGTATTCACACACAACGCTGGGCCAGATATTTTGCCAATAAGGGACATGAAGTGCATTTGATTTCGCTCGGCCGAGTTGAGAGTGACCATATTGAAAATGTAAAGTTGCACCTACTGAAAAAGATAGGATTTTCACCAAGAGTGACTTTGCCTCTGAATGTAGTGCTTATTCTCTTTCAAATTAAAAGACTAATTCATAGAATTAGCCCGGATATTCTTCACGCTCATTATATTACAAGCCATGGAATGGCTGGAGCATTGTCAGGGTTTCATCCTTTTGTTGTGTCAGCTTGGGGTTCTGATGTTCTAGTTGAGCCAAAGAAATCTAAAATATATAAATGGCAAGCGAAATATGCATTGAAAGCGGCTGACTTGATACATTGCGACGCAGAGCATATAAAGAAACCATTAATGGAATTAGGAGCAGAACCTCAGAAAATTAACCTCATTTACTTTGGAGTTGATACTCAAAAGTTTAGACCAAAAGAAAAAGAAATAAGTATTGAGAAAGAATTGAATTTATGTGGCTCACCTATAGTGATAAGTTTAAGGAGTCTCAAACCGCTATACGATGTTAGCTCTCTAATAACTTCTATACCAATGGTACTGAAAAAAGTCCCTCAAGCGAAATTTGTAATTGCAGGAAAAGGCTCTCAAGAAGAAGAGTTAAAAAAACTGGCTGAATCCTTAGGAGTGTCGAATAGCGTCAGATTTGTGGGTGAAATCTCAAATGAGGCTCTTCCCCGATATCTAACCTCGTCAGACGTCTATGTTTCTACCTCCCTCTCGGATGCTGGACTTTCTTCTTGTACAGCAGAAGCAATGGCCTGCAGATTACCGGTAATAATTACTGATTTTGGAGATAACAGAAAGTGGGTAGAGGATGGCATTAACGGCTTTATTGTTCCATTAAAAGATCCTAAAACATTAGCTGAAAAGATTATCTATTTACTCAAAAATGAAGAGGTAAGGTTGAAATTTGGGAGGATCAACAGGAAGATAATTGAAGAAAGAAACAACTATTATAAAGAGATGGAAAAAATGGAGAATATTTATAGAGAA
>CAYTTK010000165.1:0-5415 GCA_964440735.1 uncultured Pirellulales bacterium | reverse complement strand
AACAGTTTGTCTTGAATCCCATACAATCTGCGTTGGTGTTCCATCCGCGGTATTAACGCTATAAAAGTAGCCGTTGCCTGCATTGTGAGCATACAAGGCGCCGTCTCCTCCAAATGCCAGCTGCATATGTGGCGTGGTTGTGTTAATCACCGAGTATGTGTTGTCGCTCAGGTCAATCTTAAAAAATTCGGAACCTCCTGTGGTTGGTCCTGCAGAACCATACAGGATGCCTTCGCTGTCAATCGCGATGTCACCGAATGAAAAATTCTTACCGCTGCCTGTAAAGTTCGATGCAACAAGCGAGTTTGAAGAAATCGTGCCGTCAGGATTAAAAGTTGTCGCCCTGAGGTCGTCCGAACCCTGGTTGATGTAGTAGTATTTAGAGTCATAAAATGCTGCGCTTGCAGTGCTGCCCGAACCAGCAAGCGTGCCGGCCAGATACCGTGCGTCATCAGCGAAACTATAGAAATACAGCGTTCTGTCTGATGTCGCAAAGTAAAAACGGTGATTGGACATATCAAATGCGTTGGCGTTCGGGAAGTTTTGATTACCGGCTTCCAGGTTTTGTTCGAACAGCTTGGTAGCAATACCGGTGTCGATACAAATCAGATATATGTCTCCGCCGGTACTTCCGAGCTCGGTACCAACCACAAAAACTTCTACAACTTCTATTGCATAGGCGCTTGCTACAAATGTAAAAAGCACGATGACCACGATTAATGTTAATAATATCCTTTTCATTATCCCATCCTCCTGAAAAATCATCGTTTTTCTGAAATAAATTCTATTTTGGTGTGGAAAGCCTGAAATGGGCTCCGCCGAGCCTTCTCACCACCATCCTTGAAAACAGGCTATTAAATATAATACCTTTGGGGATTTGTCAAGAAAAAAATCATATAAAACGGGCTTTAAGGCATAAATACGTAGATTTACGTATTCAATATCTTCTGAATGTGGTTTTGGGGGGGTTGAGCGTAGTTGACGAAGAAATATATAGATGGCTAAGTGAGACCTTTACCTTGAGTGAAATCAATTTGTCCAAGACGGGTGTATTTCTCACGAAATTTTTTGGTATATTGCCACTCCAGTGCTTGTGATAAACCTATGGATTGCAAAAGCTCTTCTAAGGAAATACCTTGCTCAGCTTTTCCAAGCAAGCTAAGGACTCTAAAAACCGGCCCATCAGCAGAGCATACTTGCCAATTTTCTGCGGTTTAATACCTTCTGGATGTGGTTTTGGCCGGTTGGGCGTGATTTATGAAGAAATATCGCAGGGCATTGATGGGATGGTCGTAGATGCCGTCTTTTGACAGCTAATCTGTTTGTTCAAGGCCAGAATTTTATTTGCGACGACGCAGGAACAATCCTCCAAGGCCAAGCAGTAAAAGCGTGGCGGGTTCGGGAATAGCTTCACTATAAAATGAAACAGTTAACGCAAGATCCAGTTCATGCCATACGTAACCATCATATATAATGGGATAAGTATAATCGAAGCGTTCTACAGTTATAGCGATTGTTCCTACTTTGTGGCCTATGAAATCCGGATAGCTGGGTACTGTCTTGATAATTTCACTCTCATCAAAGTTAGGTCCCTGCCCGCTTCTACCAGTACCGTCTGATGGCCACCAGACATCAGCTATAAATGTTTGATCAATACCATCTGTCAACCATCTGGCAGCAGTATCAAAATTAGCGTGTGTCGTCGAAGTTGCATAAAAAGTTTTTCCAACATCATATCCGGAGAACTCCTCCCACGATATAAAATCCCACCTGAGTCCGGGACCACTGAAAGAAAGATCGAAATCGTCAAGGTTCAAAGGTCCTTCGTAGCTGGGCGATGTTGCTCTCGACCATCCTTCCCAAATAACCTGTCCTATAGGCTCTGCACTAACGGTAATACAAGAAAACGAAATACAGAATAGTATAGTTAAAATATCCCTCATGGTTATCCTCCTCGATCTTCTCAAACTCTCTTGGTGTTCTTAAAGACCCATAAAAAGCCTGATATATTAAAATATTAAATATTTGGAACTTGCCAGCATCAAGTATCCAATCTCTAATTCGCTAATTTACTAATCAACCGATTTCGCGTCTTTTTCTCAATATAAGTCCGCCCAGGCCAAGCAGTAAAATCGAAGCCGGTTCAGGTATCAATTGCTGAATCTCACTTTGAGTCAGCGCGTGATTGTATATGCGCACATCGTCGATTAGGCCGTTGAAAAAACGAGTTTTGACGCCTACATTTTCATGAAAGCCGACGAATACCTTCGTAGATTTTCCGGTTACAACACCATCAGTAGTCCCTGTGCTATCCAACTCTCCATTGAGGTAGATAAACTTTGTCGAGCCGGACCTCACACACGCAATATGAACCCATTGATTTTTATAACCATCGCTCGTAGAGAATAAATGTTCGTGTGTAAACCCATCAGGACTTGTATAAAATATTGTATTGCCTGCACTCTCCTGTATTAAAAACCATTGTCTTCTGTTACTTCCCCAATCATATTTGCTAATAATCTGTCCATCGTGTAACGTCCCCGGAATATTATGAGGTCCTTCTGTATAAAACCAGGCACAGATGGAAAAGTCATGGTCTCCAAACTCGAATTCATCGATATCCCCGAAATTAACATAGTCATCAACGCCATCGAAGTCCAGAGCCCCGCCAATTATTCCTGTTGTCCAGGCCGCTCCGCTAATTGTTCCGTTGTGTCCGTTTGCAGAATCATAAGCTATGTTTCCGCTTCCTTCGTCAAACGTCCAGTGTGACACAAGAGCGGAATTTGCAGGACGAGCGGCCAGAAAAATAACCAAAATAAAAGATATGAAAAAGAAAAGTTTCCTATCCATGATACCTCCTCCTCACAAAGTTAATCGTTTACTCAACCAAATTGATTTTTTTGCGTGGAAAGCTTGAAATGGACTCCGCCGAGCCTCCTCACCCGCCATCCTTGAAGCTAAGTTAATACATATCAAATTAAGGGACGAATGTCAAGGGAAATAACCATACAGAACCGGCACAAGAAAAGGGGGTTTTGCTTAAAAATGCGATTTTCGCGATCAATATCTTCGTGATGTGGTTTTGGCCGGTTGGGCGTGATTTATGAAGAAATATCGCAGGGCATCGATGGGATGGTCGTAGATGCCGTCTTTTAAGGGCAATTCGCCGTTTTCGACTCCGATATCGGGGTAATGGTAGCATTGCAAGGCCTCTATCAGGCGAGTGCACCTCGGCGAGATAATAAGCGAACTTCTGCCGTCACCCGCACGGATTGCCCTCCGGATAAGCTCAATGCCTTCGAGAATACCGCTTCTGCGATATCGCACCTGTATCCCCAGTGAGCGTAGCTCGCGAACAACACTTGTGCCGGTGACATCGTTAGCAGCGGCTCCAGCAGGGTCGCAAAAGGTGGCAGCAACTTTTTCCTCAGCAACAGGAATTCGAGTTTTCATCTCTGCTGCGTGGACATCAATCGTCGCTCGGCTACGGACGTATTCATCAATGACACGCACGACGCCGCCCCCACTCCTGTCTTCCGACAGGAAACCGTGGGGGTCAACCTGTAGCCACAGACACACAAACGGATTAACAAAGCCGAAATCAAGCGAGCGATACAAAGGCAGGTTCGGGTCATATTCAATAGGCGCAACGTGAATGGCAGGGTCGAACTCGTCGAAGACTACATTTTCCAGCGAAGGTCTTTTGCAGAGCATCTCCGCCTCGAAAGCCGCTCTGCTTGCCCGGCGCATCTGCGTGATACAATCGTCAATTTTAAGATACCCCTCCGCCTGTTTTGCCCTGCCCTGGCAATCGCACCATAAAGGACACTGCGAGCAGTTCCTGTCGGTGCATCGCTCAATCACCTCCCAGACACACCATTTGAATACGGGCGTTGCGAACTTCTGCGCATCGGAGACGATTTTCTGCATCAGGCCATACGGCCGGTGCATCGTGCTGATTGTCTCCATCGCAGCGACGACATCACCTGTGCTCTGCGTTGTGAACTTTGCCGCTGCGAAGACGTCCTCATCGAAAAGCTCGACCTCGTCACAGCGGAGCTTCTGGATGTGCTGGCCTCGGACGCTTGTCGCCGACTGCGTCAGGACCTCTATGGATGAGCCGTTTGTAAATCTGCATTTTGTTTTAAGCGCAGGGCCTGCGAGAAACTCATCGAAACCATTATTGATAAAGCCGGTCAGGTACTCGTACATCCTGCCTGACTGCTCGCCTGAGCCGCCGAGGATTCTCACGCTGCAATTGTTCTTGAAGACGCAGTCCAGAAGCGTTGCGACGGCTGCCAACTCGGTCTTGCCGCCAGCGCGATTGGCCCATACAACACAATCGGCATTTTGCATTTTAGCCACAAAGGCACCAGGGCAAGAAGTTTCTATATTTAGTTGTTTTCCTTGTGACTTCGTGTCTTCGTGGCTGAATTTCCTGTCGGCTGTGAAGCAGTGCCAGAGGTAATCCATAGGCGAATTGTGCTCCGAGCAGATACGCCTGTCCGGCACGTCAATACCGAGAAAGACCTTGACGTAATTTTTCAAATCTCGTCTTGTTATCGGCTGTGTGCGCCGAAGCCGGCGATAGATTTCTGTGGCTCTATCGAGGTCGATAGAATCCGCAGCTAACAAAGTTAAATTTGCCATAGTTATAATCCTCCAGACAGATAAAATCCGCTTTTTGGTATGAATTAGCTGAATAAAAGAAATTTTTTATTTTTTCCCGTCACGGTTCAAAAAATAGCTTATATTTTATATAAAGGGGGCTGTGCTCTGTCGGCCGATTAGCTTGTGTGTCGGCCGGAGGAGACAGCTTATTACAAAAGAGAGACGGGTCCGGTCGTTTAATTGACGAAAAATAAAGTGAGGGCCTTCGTCTCTCTTTTTTTGGTTCGACCTCGCTCACCACCTTTGGTTTCCTCTCATCCATTGTCATTAAACTTAAGTTTAATTGGCGGATTCTTATTAAAGATTTTGGCCAAAAAGTTTAATAAGGATGTCGGGTTTTGCCTGTTTTTACATTTTTGGCTGATTTTCATCTTTATTTTCCTCTGCTAAGACTTCGAGGATTTTGCTGGCGGTTGCGGGCGAAATCTGTCGTCCGCCATCTGTCATCCGTCCTTCCTCGTCCGTCTTCCATCGTCCCCCGGGACAGGCTTGGCTGTATCTTTCACGGGCTGGAAGCCCGTGATACGTAATGATATCAAGGCAGGCCTTGCGGGCGGTCTCCGGGCTGGATGATTCGGTGAGCTGAACCAGCTTGGCAGCGGCAAGCGTGGCGTAGCGGGCGACAAGTGCGGCGCTCTGGCGATATGCAGCGGCAATCCGGCGGTCAAACTGCTCTGCAAAACAATCGTCGGCAAGCCAGCGATAATATAGATTTCTGCTGACGATGTATTTATCCAGCAC
>CAYTTK010000164.1:0-5429 GCA_964440735.1 uncultured Pirellulales bacterium | reverse complement strand
TGTCGCTCGTCGAGCGGGTGATCAGCTTTCCCGTTTGCAGCTCATCGAGGTTGGCAAACGAGAAACTCTGCACCTTTCGCACCAGAGCGCTTCGCACATCCGCTGCGAACCCCTGCGCCGCCCGCACCGACAGGAAGTTGTTTCCGATAGCGAACATCGCCGACACCAGCGCCGCCGCGAGCATCACCAACGCCGTCCCCCAGATCGCCTGCACGTTTCCCTTGGCGATCCCCTCGTCGATGATCCGCTGCGTCAGCCGCGGGATGAGCAGGTCCGCCACCACCATCCCGACCATGAGCGCCAGCGCGCCGATCGACTGCCAGCGATACGGCCGCAGAAAGCGGAACAGCCGAAGGATCGATCTCATCGCTTCTCCCTCCGACAATGGCCGCCATGGAACGGCGTATGACAAGGAGGATGGCCCTCCGGCGCGAGATGCTCGTGAAGCTTGATTAGCAATTGCTGCAACGTCTTACGCTCGTCCTTCGTCAGCACCGACGTGACTTCCTTTTCCAGATCTCGGAACGACGCCCGCACCTCCTCGTGCAGCGCATTCGCCTTTTCCGTGAGATGGACGCGCACGATCCGTTGATCATCGGCGTCGCGCTGGCGGGTGATCCAGCCGTCGCGCTCCATCCGCTGCAGCATGGACGTCACCGTCGCCGGCGACACGTGCAATGCATGCGCAATCACGTTTTGGGCAATGCCGTCGTGATGCCACAGGTGAAACAGGATGAACCCCTGCCCCTTGTGTAGGCCGATCCCCTCCATCTTCACCCGTAGCCGATCCCCCGTCAGCCGACACACCTGCGACAGCAACTGGCCGAGGGTTAGTTTTCGCGGATCGTGTTTGCGTTTGGGCATTACTAGACCTCACATACTAAGCCTGCTAATTATTTGGAGGCTAAATAATAACGAAAAAGAAACCGCTGTCAAGGGCGAACTCCAGCAAACGCGAACTACTGAAAAAAGCTAGGGACTTGGAGATCAATGCCACGATCAACACACGCGAAGGCAAGGGTTCGTGTTGTTTGATGGCAATGCCTAACCCTCCTCACCCCGGTGCTCTCTTCTTTGAAATCACAGTCAAAGGTCTTCTGGACGGCTCGAATTGTGGTATGTGTCCCTTGAACTCGAGGGATCCTATTGTTTGATTGCAGGACCAGAACATCCCTCACTCTTCTCCAGGGGCGCGTAGGTGTTACCGGATGCGCGAAGGCACCGACCTGAGGCAGCCTTCTCCGGGGTGGGATAGCGGTGCCCGCAGAAGCAACCTGCTCCGCGTTGTCTGCGCTCCCCCTCTATGCTAGGCCGTTACCTCTAGATACGGGTGAAATGGATCATTGATCCGGTAGTAGATGGGCTTGTTGGGATCAGCTCGACTAAGGCGAGATGCTTTCGCTGCCCATTGGTCGCGCCTATCCCTCGAAAGGGCGTGCTCGAAACGACCCGACTCTACTTCAACACCAAGAAAACCCATGGCAACAAGTAGAGTGATGATCTGATCGGCGCCTTCCTCCGTAGCACCGCTCTCCTTCGCGGCGTCTAGAATGAAATCTCGCGTAACAACAGCGGGAGCCCCGAGGAAACAAGCCATGATCGAAGAAAGCGAAGCCACTGTTTGGGATCCCTCTTCGATTACCTGCCTGAGGGCATAGAGAGAGTACTGCATCCGCGCCGATAGGATGTCTTCCTCTTCGACTGAGGAGTGCGCCCTGTTCTGGGCTTCTGCTATGGCTGTTCGCGCAAACCAAATGAGATCTCGCGGGCGGGGGAGGATGTTGTTGAACAAGAAGTCTCGTGTTGGCATGCCATCCACCTCAGAACAGAATCGGCTGTTCCACAACTCATCCCGCGGTAGATTGCGCCCGAGAGAGAAGCTTAGCCTGCTCTCCAGCACTCTGAGAAGAGCGTCTCTATCTCCCCAAGAGATCCGAGTAGGCACGAGTTTGTGAGGCTCTGACGCATGCTTCAGAACCTCGTTGAATATGTCGGACCGCAGGAAGAGCGCGAGAGTGAGGTTCACACCCCGCCGCCAATGGTCTTGCTTGCGAAAATCCAACCATATCCTGTGCCCCAGTCCTATGACTGCCAGCAAGACACGCCCCAGGAGCCTAAGATCTTGGTGGTGCGTCCAGCCCTTGTCCAGATTGTCAACAAGAATTGCTACTCGCTCCCGGTCCTCGAGGCAAAGCCCAAGTGACTTCCTGAGATCCCGAAGCAGGGAGCTGTGCAAGAGTTCGCTAGTGCGCATCCGCTGCTGCTGGAGATTCGAGCTACGATCCACTTTCTCGAGCCGATCGACAGCGGCTTCAAGACGAAGCGTGAAATCACCGCGGATGAGATCACTGTTATCTTCAACAAGCCTTAGGAACTCCAACTCCTGGGCGCTGTGTGGACGTGACTCCTCCCCGACGAGTTCTTCATACAAGCTCTTGGCAAGCTCTGTGTAGATGAGGAACTTCCAGAGGCTCTCGGCAAGGAAGCCCTGCTCCGAGATCTGCTCGACACTGGAAAGCACCCGCAGCAACCCCTCCCATTCATACTCACCAGGTTGGACCAGGCAAACATGATTGCGCCACGAGCCTGCCAGTTCCGATGCTGCCTGGAGCGCTATCGCTGTCTTTCCTGATCCAATCTCGCCCACGAGGAGAGATTCCTGCTGTGCGCTCATCACTTCCGCGAAGGGCGCTGTTGGCACGAAATACCGGGTGAGGGACTCAGCCTCACGCTCCGCCTGCCAGTCTCCGATCGACAGTGATCGCAGCGCCGCCTCTGACCTGCGCTCCTTCTCGCCGGATCGTAGCGTCTTCATGTGCCGCCGGTAGTCCGGCACAGCAACGTCTAGCCATGCCCTGGCATAGGTGCCGCACTCCTTCGCAGTTGTATGAACTCGCCTAAGCTCATCGTAGTCCACAACCTGCTTGTAGGGTGCGTGAGCCAAAATCAGAAGGCGCTTACCGAGACCATATGCTAGTCCGGCGACTAGGGAAGACTTCGCATTATGGAGACCTGAGTCTTCATGGTCGGAAGAGAGTAGATGGACCACTACAGCGTAGGCATTGGCCAGTTCCTGCACATACCAGCTGAGCGGCTGGTCAGCTGCCTCTATCGGATCGTCTACTCGCACGGGGATTGCGGAGCTCTGCAGGAGCCGTGTAAGACAGATGGACTCATTCGTGTTGATTGGCGACTTGAGATAGAGCAGGCTGGGTGGGATCCGACGGTCTCCAGGGATGTCTCGCAGATCCTTGAACAGCGTATCCTCCAACCTCTCGTACGGTCGCTCGCGGTAGAATGCGTCGACAATCTCATGTGTGTTCGCGTAGCTTGTGTAGGTGATCGTAGTCACCACTCGGAAAGCCCTGTAGTCACTTGTCGCTCTTGCGATCCCTTCGTTCACCAGAACCCAGATCCGCCTGTTTCGCGCAATTGCGTAGCCGAGTTCGAAGAGTACGTTGCGATTGAGATACGTTAGATCGCACACAAAAAGCTTCGTTCTATCGATGGCCTGACAGACGTTCCGCATGATGATCCGGCCGGATTGGGAGAACGATACCCATGGCTGGAGCTCAACTATGTCTCCTCCGTTAATCTCGGAGACAGCGTCCTCGATCGCTTCAACGAGATTCTCAGGATCAGAGGGATACGCGACAAAGCCTTTGATCCTCTTCCTACTCATCCATTCTCACCCAACGGCAGCATAGTGCCATCGGAGAGCATGTGCAAGGGCGCAGCCCGACCATTCGGAGATAGAGGGTCATCTCTGAAAGCGCGCGTCGTGTGAAGTGATCGCCTCTCACGTCACCTCCAGGGTACAGTTTCCGCCATCCTGCCTTCACACCCAGTTTGCCGGGGGCGACTCCTGCGTGCCCAGACAGACCCAACGGAGTTACCGCTTTTGCCGCGAACCCTGAACGTCACAAAGCAAGTACTATCGAAGAAGCGATCAAGACGCAAGAGAGAACGCGGGATATGGCGATCATAATCCCAAGATGTATCAAGGTGGGGATTCAATTTGCGAAAGTCATCGACGCTCTTAAAATGAGATACGAATAAGACCGTTTGTTCAAGGTCAAGCAGCGAGGGGATAAATAGAGTAGTTGTGTGATTGAGAGACGTAGGAGGTACTCATGAGTGATCTACTTAAATTGATCCTCGCAAATGGGGCGATTGGGACCATTGCTGTCGGGTTGCTCGCGTTCTTGATGAAACGATGGGTGTCCGAGGCAGTCTCACATCATTTCAGGAAAGTTCTTGAACACGAAAAAGTCTCCCTCGAGCTTGAACGAGAGAAGGGGTTTCACGTTTTGGAGAGGCGCGGTTTCATCTACCCGGAGATGCTCGAAGTGGTCTATCGGATGCGAAATGACCTCAGGGACCTACTGGAGGTAGTCCCCACACGCGACGAGTTCATCGAAAGCCTAGTTCAGGTCAAGGAAGAGCGCACTTGGCTATCAGAAGAGGCTGAAGAACGCATCAGTCGACCTGTTGAACTCCTCGATGCGTTCTCAAGGGAGACCATGGTCCTGACGGAGAACTTATATCGATATCGGGCTTTCATCGATGAGGAGACTTTCGATATGCTTCATCGCTACAAGGTATGTGCACACCGTGCGCTGATCAATCTAGACAGTCTGCGAAGACCCCAAGCGGAGCGAGCCAGAAGAAGCGTTCGCGATCTCAACGATGAGGAACTGATGGAGCAAGCCAGGAGCTTCTGCCACGAGATTAACTCCTACTATCCACTCATCACCGAACGCATCAAGAAGCAGATCGAAGGGACGTTAGCCCGAGAAGCGTGGTAGATTTAGAATCCGGGGACATCTCTGAAAGCGCGCCGTTGTTGATTGGTGTCTCTCAGTTCACCCCCGCGACAACCTTCCTAGCATCCTTCCTCCGAACCTGGTCTGTGGAGGTCATCTCAGGCTGGAAGGTTCAAGCTGTTTGCAGGGCTGCAGAAGCGATCAGGACTCGACCTAGTTTATCTCCAGGCACAGTTCAACGGCTTCGCGGATGCGTTCCATCACCTGATCAAGAGACTTCGCCTGGGTATGGCACCCGTGCAATGCCGGAACGGAGGCAACGTAGTACCCTTCGGAATCGCGTTCAATAACCACGCTGAACTCTCTCTGCATCGCTGATCTCCTCAAGAACAGGGTTGTCCCATTATACAGCAACTGGCTCTTGGGAACGGCATTCCATACAGCATCTGACGCTTTCGATTCTCTTTCCGCGGCGGCCCTATCCCGGCAGACTAACAGCCCCGATCTGCATCATGAGTCCCAGCTGGTCCATGACGTGCCAGTGCTCTACGCACTTGCCGTCAACGACGCGCATGATGTCGATGACGTCGCTCTCGACTGCCTTGCCGGTCGGCGGGATGCCCATGAAGTCACCCTGGTGGGTTCCCTGTAGGGTCTTGTAGG
>CAYTTK010000163.1:2678-5549 GCA_964440735.1 uncultured Pirellulales bacterium | reverse complement strand
AAGAAGTTGATTCGCTTCCTGCCTGGACGACCGAGACTATCCAGCCATATATCGATGATGGGCTAGTAGCCCACTGGCTGGCCGTAAATTGCAAGGACGAATGAAAGTATTATTTGGGAAAAGCCCCATGGATCCGACCATATGTATTCCCCAACTAGAAAAGAATTTTCTGGATGTGACATTCACCCATTGCACAGAAACCCAGGACATATCCAAAGCTATAGAAGACGTGGAAGTTTACATAGGTTCTATGAATCGGGAAATCTTTCTTCGGGCTAAACGGCTCAGATGGATTCAATCTCCTAGTTGCGGCATCGATCACTATCTCAAAATACCAGAGTTCATGGCTAGCGATGTCATTCTTACTACTGCCAGTAGCATTCAAAGCGTCAGCGTGGCCGAAAGTACCATTGGCATGATACTGGCATACACCAGAGGACTAGCAGAAGGCCATATAAAGATGAAAAAACGGATCTGGGATAGTTTAATTAGCCGGCGGCTTGTCGTTCTTAAAGAGGCAATCTTGGGAATCGTCGGCTTCGGTGCCATCGGCCAGGCTCTATTTCAGATAGCCCGTGGGTTCCAGATGCGTGTCATTGCCGTAAATATGACTGGTAAATCCACTGGCATGATAGATGAATTGTGGAATTTGAGCCGATTAGATGATCTTTTGAGAGAATCTGATTATGTAGTAATAACAGCACCGTATACAAAGGACACGATCAATATGATCGGCGAACGGGAAATCGATTTGATGAAGAAGAGTGCTATGCTTTTGGTCATGTCTCGAGGCGGGATCGTAGACGAAAGGGCTTTGATCAAGGCTCTTCGAGAAGGGAAACTAGCCGCAGCAGCAATGGACGTTTTCTGCATCGAACCTCTACAGGCGGAGAGCGAGCTACGGGAGCTTGATAATCTAATTCTGACACCTCATATAGCCGGTAGTAGTCAGAGTGAAGGGGGAATTCTTTTGGAAATCATTATTGATAATCTCGGCAAGTTTCTTCGAGAGGAAAGCCCATTGCGTAATCAAGTGAACAAGGAAAAACAGTATTGAGAGCAAGAAACCCGTCGTTGACGGATAATATCTAAACTGGGAGGTAAGTATGAAATATCTACTTACGTGCGTACTAGTACTGGTCATGGTGGCCGGTATATCGTTTGCAGAAGGCAGCCAAGAGGAAGAGAAGCCTATTGAGCTAACTTGGATGTTAACTGGAGATGCGAAAATGACCGAGGGTAACGGTCTATTACAGTATGCTCCAGAAGGCTATGACAATGCGGTGGGCGGTGTTCGTACTTGGCAGACCAATAAGTTCATGGCAGAGAATCCAGGTATCAAGCTTGAAATGGTGCTTCGTGATGTCTCGCAAGGAAGTATGACTCTTGATTCGATGCTGGCTGCTGGTAATCCACCGGATGTCATTCATGATTCAGCCCGGTTAACGTGGAAGTATCTGAATGCTGATTATGCGTTGCCGTTGGATGAATATATGGACATCGATCGATTTCAGGAAAACTTAGTGGAAAAGTATAGTCGTGAAGGCCATTGCTATGCCCTGGTACATAATAATATCACGATTGGATTGAGCATTAATCTAGACATGCTCAAAAACATCGGCATGATCCTGCCCCCAATTCCGGAGTGGGATACCAATGCCTATGATGCTATCGCCGCGAAGCTTAAAAGTGCGCTCAACATACCGGCAACCGTTGTCATCGCCAATAAAGGAATCGGCATGTGGGAGCAAATGTGGCTGCATAACGCCGGTGGGAAGCTATTCACTGGCGGGGATCGCAGCAAAGTGACGATCAACGATCCGAATTACATCTGGAGCCTGAACTACTGGAAATCCCTGGCTGACAAAGGTTATTCGTTTGGCATTCCTATAGAGAATATTGATGATACCGGGATCGATAACTTTGCGGCTGGTAAGATATTCAGCTGTACCGAACAGACCGGCCATGTTGCCGGCTGGATGCCAAGGATGATTGAAAACGGATTGCTAGAAAAACCTTTTGAATACACATTCACCGAAGTTCCCCATAGGCCGGATGTTGATTCTGCACCTGTTAGCAATTATCAGGGAACGATTGTCGCCCACAAGAGCGATGATGAAGCTCGGAATCTAGCTGCCGTCAAGCTGGTGGAATTCATCTTCCGCCATGATAATACGCAGTTGGATGTCATCATGGGTACCACACCCTCGCTAAAGGAAGAGTTTCAGGCTATTGGCCGGGCTGCAAGCGATCCCGTACAGGCTATGTGGAAACTGGCCCAAAACTCCGGCAGCATCGATTATGGTGATTCAATTCCAAACATTAGCGAAGTCACCCGCGGTTGGGTACCGATGTTGCATAGTTGGTTTCGTGAGGAAATCAATACTGAACAATTGATTGCCCAAATGGAAGAGTTCGCCAACGATAAGTTGGCCGAGAACTAGTAATACTTCTAATGAAGCTGAGAGCCGTCATAATCATGCTGATTCCCGCACTCGTGTTCTATCTGTTCTCGTTTGTGGGGCCGATTGTCATGGTCGTGCGGCTCTCGCTTTTCAAGACTGACTATATCAACCAGGTCTACATAGGATTTCAGAACTTCATTATCGCGGTCAGAGATCCGTACTTTCAGAAATCATTCGTCAACGCTTTCATCTTCGTAATGTTTATCGTTCCGCCGACACTTCTCGTTTCCATTTTGATTGCCTTGTTTCTTATGGATTTCCATCGACGTATTCAATCCGTGGCGCGCTTCATCGTCTATGTACCGTCTTTGACATCTGGCTATGTCATCGCCTTATTGTGGAAATGGATATTAGAGCGCGAAGGGCTTATCAATTACGGATTATCATTCTTCGGAATAAAAGAAAT
>CAYTTK010000163.1:0-2578 GCA_964440735.1 uncultured Pirellulales bacterium | reverse complement strand
TAAAACAGCGAGTACAAGGATGGGCACGTGGCAAAACTGTTTAAATTCCTGATTCTATTAGCTATTTTCGCCGCCCTTCTAATACCAGTGGTGATGATGATCTCCAATAGTTTAACACCTATCACAGCATTTCTTGACCGCCCTCCTCGAATGTGGCCGCGCAATTTCACGCTTGAAAACTATCGCCAAGTATTTAACAATCGATATATCATCAGATGGTCTTTCAATACTCTGTTTATTATCTCGATTGCGGTAAGTGCCGCGATGGTGGTAAACGGAGCCGCCGGCTACGTATTCTCATATGCCAAATTTGGATTTTTAAAACCTCTTTTTGGGCTTATGCTTCTCCCCATCTTCTGTACAACCTATGTGATGATTATTCCTCGGTTCGTTATCGTGAACAAACTTGGTATCAGCGGAACGCTTGCGGTGATAGCAATCGGAATATACTGGCCGATGGGAATGTATCTGTTCCGGAACTACTTCTCTTCGATGCCCTCAAGTTTCATCGAGAACGCCCGCCTGGACGGGGCCAAAGAATGGCAGATATTCTGGCATATCGTACTTCCTATCTCAAAGCCTATCGTGGGCGCCTGTATTGTGTTCTTGAGCCTAGGTATTTTCCATGATTTTCCTTGGCAGATGTTAAATCTAATAAGCAAACCTACCCAGACGCTTTTTGTGGGACTCATAAAATCGACACAAGAGGAGCTCTATGTGACGACGAACCATGGGTATAATCTGGCCGTAGGTACTGTATTATTTATCCCACCAATGTTGATTTTCGCTTTTACAAGCCGGTATTTCATCCAGGGACTGACCAGTGGTGCAATGAAAGGATAAGACATGACAACAGTGGCTATCATACCAGCCCGGGGCGGATCTAAACGACTGCCGGGGAAGAACACTATGGATTTCTGTGGCCGTCCGCTTATCGCCTGGACTATCATCCAAGCCCGAGCCTGCAAAGGGATTGATGCAGTCTACGTAACAACCGATAGCGAGGAGATCGCAGATATTGCACAAGAATACGGCGCGATAGTCCTTATGCGGGATGATCCCAGGGAATCGCTTGATGAGACCATGGGCGGCGTACCTGGCTATTTTGCTTACAAGAAGATCAGAAAGATGCAATTAATTGATGCAGTCTTTCATTTATTTCCCACGAGCCCACTTCGCAAACCGGGAGATTTTGATAAGATTCTTCGGATTTATAAGGGGAACGGTCGTCAATTGATTAATTGCTTTACAATTATCAAAGATACCTATCTATATAAAAAAATTGATTCTCGTCTCTGTCAAAACTTAATTCAATCAAAAGGGAGCGATTATTTATATAATATTGGAGGTTCCGGCATTATCAATCCAAGATATTTTGAATCAGTCACTAACTGGCCGGAAACGCTTATTGCCTGGGAAGATCCTACTACATGGCCGGCGGCTGACGAGTTTGAACCTATAAAAAAGCCTGTTTATTATTTTCTTCTTGAGTCATGGCAGGGACATGAAATTGATTATCAAGCAGATTTTGATTTGTGTGAATATTTTTTTGAACGCTATATTTTAGCCGAATGGGAGGCAATCTATGAACGATTATCCAAAGGAAAGTGATTGGCGATATGATCCATCACAATTCAATGAGTTAACTGAGCGCGGAGTGGTCACGCTCGAGATGATTTATAGCCACTTTAATCACAAGGATATATGGTGCGAATTTCATCCGGAATACTGGACGACGAAGAGCTTTATAGGTTCAATCAGTCGGCTGTTCCGGCTTCACTGGGAGGCGAAGTTTTACCAGCGTGGTAAAGCCAAGGATCTGGGAACTCTGGATAATGGACAACCGAAAGGGCCGGCAATTATTATCGGTTCAGGCCCATCCCTTGAGAATGCGTTGCCTTATCTGAAAGACTGGAAAGGCGCTGTTTTCTGCAACAGCTCACAGGCCAGCACTCTGATTTATCATGGTCGGCATCCGGATTATGTTGACACAGCAGATTGCCGAGTTACGCCGGAAGAACTAGAGGCGCCATGGGATTACAAAAAGACTGCCTGGATTATCAATCCCGGAGTACATCCGCGAGTTATTAATTTCTGGAAAGGTCAGACATATTATTATCGGATTTACGAACCGTATTATGATTTCTACAGCAAGGTGCAACCTCGGGTATATGGTAGTTTCGTCAAGACTCAGAGCTTCCCTTTCGGTAGTCAGCCCCCTATGGCAATATCTCATGCAACGGCAATCGGATATAGTCCTCTCTTTCTTGTTGGATGTGATTTCGGATTTCCTGGTGGGGTTGATCGCTTCACTGCATGGAGAAAACCGAAAGGCAAGAAATGGCAAGCGTTGCCCCCATCTACAATTGATACCAAGAAAAATATTATCGAAACAGAAAATGGCGTACTGTCTGTCGTAATGCATGTATTTTATCGCGATCAGATGTTTCGCGTTATTGCTCTCGATGTTCCACAGATATTTTCTTGCACGGTTAACGGTATCCACGGCATCATAACTCCAGAACAAATGCCTTATGTGGATTTTGATAAAGTCATAGAAACGCAAGGGTTGGGATTC
>CAYTTK010000162.1:0-5650 GCA_964440735.1 uncultured Pirellulales bacterium | reverse complement strand
TCCAACTCTTAGCCATTTTTCTGGTTTCCGCCGCCGTCAGGTGAAGCGGGGCGTTATAATAATATGGAAATTAAATTAATAAATATTTGCTATCCGATTCGAACTCCCTCTAAGCGCCTTGTTTCATCTCAAGAGTTTCTCTCTTGGGCAAAATCAGATTTAAAAGGTGGTGATCGGAGGGCAATGGGAAATGCATTAAGCAATATAAAGAAATCAATCCATGGTAGGATAGATGAAATTCTTTCACTATCTCATTTGAGTTTTAGCAATGAATGGAACAGTAGAGCTACAACTGACGAAAAGATAGCTCTTCTGAAAAAGCTAGATATAGAGCATACTTCTATAGTCAAAATTATTACCAAAATCAGAAATACATATGAGCACCAATATATTTTACCCTCTGATCTGACTGATATCAGAGCCTATTATGAAACGACAGAATTATGGCTTAATCATTCCAAAACAAATTTAATTAAGGCCCGCCTCGCTCTAATAAATCTGCCAGTATATACCGTTGAATGTGACAGTAATAGATTTGTTAAGTCTATCGAGTTCCCCGAATATGTAGACCGTTTTGAAATTGTCTACTTTTGGGAAAAGAAAAACATTAAAGCAATACTAATAAAAGATAATCGTGAGCAAACGTCCAAAATGAATGATTTGGAGATGGCAAATTTTATTGAATTAGAAAAAAAGCATCTCAAGGGCTCAGAACCATATCATTTAAGACCTGGCAACCTTACCAAGGTATTTAATACATACAAGAAGACTTTGCATAAACGTAAGTATGGTTTTTATTTGAGTAATCCAAAATTACATCTAACTTAAAGAAAATATTATAACAACGCTAATTCAGCCGACGCAAAAAGGCGCGCGGCTGATTAGCACCGTTATGCACTAAATACAAAGGATAAAATTAATAAAAAATTATCTAATAAAAATCAATGGAGTGAATCATGGCATATCGAGAAATGTATGAGATTGAAGTAACTCATCCTGGTTTAAATAAGTATCGCCATATAAGGGGTACTGATAAATATGTAGTAGAACAAAAGGCTCGAGCGCAGAAAGCTATTTGGGAGGAAATGTGGCAAAAGAAACGTGCTGCAGAAGAAATAAAGAGTAAAAAGGAAAAATTATTACAAGATCGTGAGAGTAAGAAACAAAATGCGATTGAGCGCACAGCTGAAGCAATAGAAGTAATAGAATCATTGCAAAAAACTTTGCATTTTACTTTAGATATTGATGACACTATCGACTGGGAAAGGTTAAAAGATAAATCAGAATTTAAGATACCAAAACCCAATAAACCTAATTTAAATAAGATTCCAAGAGAACCTTTAAAAACAGATCAGCAATTTATTCCATCAATTAATATTTTCGACAAGATTTTTTCTTTACGAAAAGAAAAAAGGATAAAAGCAGCTGAGCAAAAGTTTATAAATGCTCATAAAAATTTCGTGGGAATTAAGAATAAAGTAGAAAAAGAAAATGCGGATTTAGTAACTGATTATAATGATAAGGTTAAGCAATGGGAATAAGAAAAAGAACAATACTATACAAAACAAAAAGAAGCAAATACGCATATTGACACTAAAAAGAAACAATATTTTGAAAATAATTCTGATTCAATTTTTGAATATTGTGATATGGTTTTAACTAATTCAAAATATCCTGATTTTTTCCCTCAAGAATATGATTCAGATTATAATCCTGAAAACAAAATATTAGTTGTTGATTATTCACTACCTTCTCTTGATTGTATTCCGACGCTAAAGGAAGTCAAGTATGTACAATCTAAGGATGAATTTAATGAAACGCATTTATCTGAATCAGCTTTAAATAAATTATATGATGATCTTTTATATCAAATTGTTCTAAGAAGTATTCATGAATTATATGAAGCAGATGTAATTGAAGCATTAGAATCTATCGTTTTTAATGGGTGGGTTGAATCAATTGATAAAGCAACTGGCAAAAATGTAAATGCTTGTATTTTAACAGTACAAGCAAATAAAAAAGACTTTATTGAGATAAATTTAAAACATGTTGATCCTAAAACCTGTTTTAAAAATTTAAAAGGCGTTGGCAGCAGTAAACTCCATAGTTTAACACCAGTAGCTCCAATTTTGAGAATCAATAAAGAAGACAGAAGATTTATTGATTCTTATGATGTTTCAGCAGAATTAGATGAATCATATAATTTAGCAGCAATGGATTGGGAAGATTTTGAACATTTGATAAGAGAAGTATTTGAAAAGGAATTTTCCACAGGTGGTGGCGAAGTTAAAGTTACGCAAGCCAGTAGAGATGGTGGTGTTGATGCTATTGCTTTTGATCCCGATCCAATTCGTGGTGGTAAAATTGTTATTCAAGCAAAAAGATATACCAACGTTGTAGGTGTAGCAGCAGTAAGAGATTTATATGGAACAGTGGTAAACGAAGGAGCAATAAAAGGTATATTGATTACAACAGCAGATTATGGTCCAGATGCTTACGATTTTGCAAGTGGTAAACCATTAACTTTACTAAATGGTTCAAATTTATTACATTTGCTTGAAAAACATGGAACAAAAGCAAGAATAGATTTAAAAGAAGCAAAAAAGATCATAGCAGAACGAGAAAATAATTAAGTGTTTATTGTTTAATAAATAATAGGTTATAAGTGCATAACAATTGGCTTAAGCTGACCCGAATGGCTCTGTGCGAATTTGAATGTTCAGAGCACCGCATCAGTTATTTTGGAATTCCGAACGTTCGGTGCGCCGCAACCTTCGGGCAGCTTAGCCACAGCGTTAGGCCAGAAAAATTATGTTATTTAGGAGTCCACATTTAAAATTGCCAGATTTTTGCGTTATAAGGTGTTTTATCGCTTTAGTATTAAGCTTTTTACTTTACAAATACATACCTCTCACCGATGGAAAATTCTCAACATTATTGTTAGGGCTTGAAGGCACAGTATTTCTTTCATTTTCAATTTCTTTTCAAATCCCACCTGTTGGCAATGGGTTTATCGGCAAGATTCGATGGGCATTATTCGAATTTCCAAGATATAGAGCAACACCATCATTTGATCCATTAAGATTCTATCTGGGAATAATGTTTCTATTTCTTAGCGTTGTTATAGGTAATTTTTTGTAAAGTATCAGATCAGTCAGGCGAAGGCTACAAAACTTATATTGTATATTGACACATTGACAGAGTAATATTTACACAGAAAATGGATATTAAAAAAGTTAAAAAAATCCTAATGCAAATGGGTAAGAGTATCCAGGTTCAACGACCAGGATTCTTTAAAAGAATTTTGTCAACTGGTAAACCCGTAGGGGTAGCTAGGTCCTTCGCAAAAGCTTACATAAGGACGAAAGGTAACCTCCCACAAGTGCTTAAAGCAAGATACCCAGAGTGGCCTCATGAGAAAGCTGAGGAATTCTGCAGTCAATGTCCAAATATTTATGATTTAACATGCTGTATAATTTCTAGAGAATGGAATTTACAAATCTCAGGACTGGAGGATACCCACCCTGAAGTTGTATCCAGCGTATTAGTCGGATTTTCTGAGATAGGATTATTCAATTATCTTGAACTAAATGGTAAGCTGGACAATCTCATAGAAAGTAGCCAGCTAGGTAAAGATGTAGTATATCACCTTTCTACCTTATATGAGCAAGAGATGGAGGTATTGTGAGGAAAATTTACCATCCTTTTCCAATTATATCTTCTTTATCCTTAATCATGTTTGTCAGTGTATTTCTTGCCCAAGATGCTGACGCTGAAAATTCTATCTACCATAATTCGGAACATCACTTCTCCTTTAAAATACCGGATGGATGGATGAAAACGCCACAGAAATTTGTTGATGATTTTAATAAACGCTTGGAAAAAAAAGCACCTGCTGCTTTTAAGAATATTACCATGGTCCAACTGAAAAAATCGACTTATTGGTTTGATTACCCCTATTTCCGAGTTGGGATCAATCAGAAAAAAACTTCTAAAGAAGAGATAAAAAAACTGATAGCCTCAAAGGAGGTGGAAGAGGCAATGGATCAAGTTGCTTCCGAAATAGAGCGAACTTCTCCTTTAACTAGGAATGTGAAGATTAATAAGCCAGTTTATGATGATAAACGAAACCTTATTCTTACGGGCCGTACCTCGTATATTGTTGAAGCTGGCAAGGTAAAATCTCTTATGGCAATATTTTTAGGAAATGAAGTCTCAATAAGCTTGGATTTTTATTCGTCAGAAGCTGATTATCAGAAGTATATGTTAGATTTTTCAGAAGTGATTAATTCATTTAAATTCGATCCGGGCTATGAGTATAAATAGAATTTAGTGGTACAGGCCAGCCAACCCTTGACGTTGGTCAAAATGAATGCCAGGCCTAACAACTCACTCCACCAGACCCTCAATAGCTACGCTATTTCGGGCTGGTGAGTTTTTCGTTGGGCCACATGATAGTGGAGAAATCAATTGAGTAAGTCACCACCATTGGTTCGAAGAATTCACTGCAAAGAATCTGCTGAGTTCCTAAACATGATCTCACCAAGAGGACCTCTGTTCATAGGCAAGGAATCTGCTGGCAGTACTCGTGGCCAAATTGACATAGTAATTTTCAGAGGGCATGCCGATACGAGGTATAAGCTTATCCCGTCGGCCCTTCGTGAAAACGGCCCTCTGCAACGCTTTACGCACTTTTCTCCAATAGACACGGCTAGCCAAATTAGGATTGAAGCAGACTTGGTATCCCGCTTTTTCAGCCTCGCTGATTCCACTGGCCTTCCTTTACCCGAAGATTCCCAGGCATTAAGAAAGGACCTTTCTTACGTGTCACAAAAGGACTATCCTGAAAGTCTATCTCAAGAAGTGCCGTGGCCACCGGTAGAGTTGCTCTCACTTATCGCTATCGCTCAGCATTACGGTCTTCCAACCCGCCTTCTTGATTGGACCCGTTCGTATCTTGCAGCAGCATACTTTGCGGCCTCTGGTGCGAAAGCTCGTTGTAACAGTCATCGTAAACGCGGATGTGTTGCCAATATGAAAAGGCGGTTTTCTGTCTGGGCTTTTGAATATTCCAGATACTTAGTCCACAAGACTGGGAAGTATGAGGGCCGTCTCAGTGACTATACTGAATACGATTTGAGACCTCCAATAGTTGAGCTTGTAACAGCGCCGCATTTCAGCAATCCAAACCTTCATGCTCAGGACGGCTTATTCTCGCTCTTTCGAGGACTCACAGCATCCAGCGCATCTATTGATAGGCGACCGCTGGATTCTCTTATTGCCGAAGCCTTTGAAGAACGTCCGCCAGTAACGATTTTTTATGAAATTACTTTGCCCATCGCACTCGCGGAACAGCTGATGTGGCTACTTGCAAAGGAGGGTGTTACTGCGGCAAGTATGTTTCCAGGGTATGCAGGCGTAGTACGTTGTCTTGAAGAAGAGTAAAGGCCCAACAAACGCATTCATCCGACGGCTTACGGCCGCGGCTGATGCGTCACGAACCCCGCAGTGAGATATATAGTTAGGCGCAAAAAAGAAGGATTTAATAAAAGAAAAAGCATAAAGAACCAAAAAATCAATTAATAAAAACACAAAAATAATAATAATTCAATTAAAAAATAAGACTACTGCAATTCCATAAAAAAAATAA
>CAYTTK010000161.1:0-5667 GCA_964440735.1 uncultured Pirellulales bacterium | reverse complement strand
AAACTGTAACCCGCTATATGTCCCCCTGATAACGGACCTTCAACAACGAAAGCATCCGGGAGGCGATTATAACGCCTTTTCCACGTCTTCAGCAGCAGTTTTGCCGCTCTTGCAGAAGCAATCAGTGGAATCAACTTTATCGATGAACCTTCTGCGAATATTGGGAAAAACAAGGAGACGAAGAGAGAAGAAACTACAAGAAGGAATATGGTGATTACCCTCCTGAAATCCCAGAATCATTGACATGCGGAATATGGAGAAAGCATTTTGGTGAAAGAAGCAAGCGTTTTGGAGAAATCGAATTGACACTTGAACGGGAAGAACAAATCTTAAAAAAAATCAAACCTATAATAGATAATTTAAAGAATAATGGAAGTAGTTAGAGCCAGTCACTCTATTTCAATGTTATCAGATGGTTCTATCTAAATTTCTTCAAGCATGGAAAATCTGGGGACACCATACATATTTATGTGGGAATCTGTGTCAATCCGTGTCTAATCAGATGAAAGTGCAGTAGACAAATCAGTATAGCGATAGGCAATTCGAAACTCTTCGCATATTGATTTGAATTTTTTAAGAGCCGATTCGCTTAATTGACTTTGAAAATCCTTATCGCCTTTGCAATAGAAGATTCTACAGCCAGCAAAACGATATTCATAAATGCTGCATTTGCCATCAATATTATATGGACAATGGCTGGATGTCATCGGCTTTATGTCTTCGCTATCCAAATTCGCAGCTAAATACATCACCTCCGGCGTTGTCACAAACAGACGATGGTCAAAGCTGTCAAAGTCGCAGCATCGGCCACACACATCGCAGTTACCAGCAA
Organism: uncultured Pirellulales bacterium; assembly: GCA_964440735.1. Lineage (GTDB taxonomy): Bacteria > Planctomycetota > Phycisphaerae > Sedimentisphaerales > Anaerobacaceae > CAZBWE01. Next base: position 4,835 of record CAYTTK010000161.1, on the reverse strand, counting down.
GTTCAGCGTGTTCAGCAAGTTGCAAATCCAGCCAGTCGTAAATTTCAGCTACCTTTTTTATAAGCCTACTTTTTGTCTGGCATTCAGTCACTGCTTTTTATCTCTTTCTTTGCCATGAAGGCACCAAGACACTAAAAAGTGTAAAGTGCCTAAAGTCTGAAGGGCTTAAAGTTATGGATTTATACGCCTATGGCGTATTATTTTTTTACTTTAGCTCACTTTAGGCAATTTAGTTCACTTTAGCTCACTTTTATCCTCTTTGTGTCTTTGTGGCTATGTCTTTTTGACTTTCTGAATTTCCTCGTAGCTGTAGAATCTTCCCCGGTTTATACCCGGGCATTTTTGGGCCGTCTCGTTCCAGGTATCTGGATTTCTCAAATTCTCTGACCAAAAAGGCCAGGTTCTACACTGGCTTGGCCTGACAGGATAAATCATACACGTTCTTCTGCCCGCTTCGTCCTTTAGAAATATACAATTTCTGGTAGAGCAGTTTTCGACGATAGTAGTTCTCAGGCCGACGCGCTTAAAGAATTTCCGCCTCAATTCAGCTGTTGTTATTTTCAGAAAATCCGCGATGAGTTTCATCTCTTCCCTGGTTACCCATATATAGCCGGCAGCCGGCCCGGTGCAGCACCTGCCGCACTGCATACACTCAAAATGCAAACCAGCAATATACCACGGAGTTTTCTTTTTCGTTGGCATCTTACCACTTCAAGACAGCTCCAGTATCGGCGCTGGTAGCCATAGAGGCGTATTTTGCAAGGTAGCCCTTTGTAATTCTCGGCTTAGGTGGCTGCCATCTATTCTTTCGTTCGGCCAATTCATTATCAGACAGCTTTACGCTTATTTTGTTATTGGGAATATCGATTTCGATGATGTCACCATCTTTTAATAATCCGATTGGCCCGCCTACTGCCGCTTCGGGGCTGATGTGTCCGATGCAGGCACCACGTGTGCCGCCGGAGAATCTGCCGTCTGTAATCAACGCAACAGACTCACCCAGGCCGGCTCCTACTATATAACTGGTAGGGCTTAACATCTCAACCATACCCGGCCCACCTTTGGGGCCTTCATAGCGGATAACGACGACGTCACCTTTTTTAACCTTGCCGGCCAGGATACCCTCGCAGGCATCTTCCTGGCTTTCAAAAATAACCGCAGGGCCGGTATGAGTCAGCATTTCGGGAGCAACGCCTGCCGTCTTTACAACACTGCCGTTGGGAGCAAGGTTACCTCGCAGGATAGCTAAGCCGCCTGTTTTCGAGTACGCTTTCTCCAATGGGCGAATAACCTCCTGATTTTTTATTTCGGCCTTGGCAATATTTTTACCGAGTGTTTTGCCGGTTACTGTTAGACAATCGGTATTTAGAAGATTGGGAATCCTGCTGATTTCTTTCAGTATTGCACTTACGCCGCCGGCGGCATCGACGTCTTCTACGTGAAACTTACTCGACGGTGCTACTTTGCAAATGTTGGGGCATTTAGCCGAGATTGTATTTATACGTTCAAGGTCGTATTTGATACCGGCCTCGCTGGCGACGGCCAAAGAGTGCAGGATGGTGTTCGTCGAGCCGCCCATCGCCATATCCAAGACAAGGGCGTTATCCAGCGATTTGTCATTGATTATATCGAGCGGTTTAATGTCCTTTTCAATCAGCAGCATAATCTGTTGACCTGCCGCCTTATAAAGCTGTTGTCGTTTTGGGTCAATCGCCAGGATAGTGCCGTTGCCGGGAAGGGCTATTCCAATCGCCTCGCACAGACAGTTCATCGAATTGGCGGTGAACATGCCCGAACAGCTTCCCTGTCCGGGACAGGCAGCGCACTCAAGCTCCTTTAGCTGGGCTTCGTCGATTTTGCCGGCGTTGAATTCGGCGATGCCTTCAAATATGCTGATAAGGTCAACGGCCCTGCCGTCTTTCATTTTTCCGGCAGCCATAGGCCCGCCGGATACAAAAACCGTGGGAATGTTCAGCCGAACCGCCGCCATTAACATACCAGGGATGATTTTGTCGCAGTTGGGGATGCAAACAAGGCCGTCAAAACAGTGCGCTTGTGCCATAGTCTCCACGGAATCGGCGACAATTTCCCGCGAGGCCAGAGAATATTTCATACCCGTATGGCCCATAGCAATGCCGTCACAAACCGCTATGGTATTAAATTCAAAAGGTGTTCCACCCGCCTCGCGGACTGCCTGCTTGACAACCTCAGCTACTTTATTCAAGTGAACGTGCCCCGGCACTATCTCGCAGAAACTATTGGCTATGCCGATAAATGGCTTCTCGATATCAGCGTCGGTAAGACCGCAGGCACGAAGCAGGCCCCTGTGCGGTGCCCTTTGAAATCCTTTTTTAACTGTATCGCTTCTCATTTGTTTCTTCCTTCTGCCACAAAGGCACTAAAAAATTGATGACTTTACTGTCATTCTGAGCCCCCGTTCTTGCTTTCGCAAGAAAGCACGGGGGCGAAGAATCTCACCATTGAAAGCTTATTGGTAAGGTTACGACCACACCTTACAGTACTCGATACTCGATGAGTATCGAGTATCGAGCATCGAGTCTGATTTTAACCAATAAACAAAGGCAAATAAAGAAAAATAGGTTATCTTTAACCCGGATTTCTCATCACCTGCCCGGATTTTCCCAGCTCAGTCTGAAAATCTCGATTGATATTTTGCCATGGTTCGCTATAATACTTCGTATGGTTTCTTCGACAAAGGCCTGTTTTCGGACAGGAAACCAAGACGCCGTATGTTATGCGGATCAATCTAATTATCATTCGTCGAGAAGGGATTGAGAATTGAAGAAGTCTGAAGCTCAGGATGAGATCATCCAATTTATCCGGAGACGCGATTACGTTTTTGTGAGGGAACTGGGTAAAGGAGCTTGCGGTCGGACCGTTTTACTCTATGACAACCAGATAAATGAGCACTTCGTTTGTAAAAAGTTCACTCCATATTCAGAAAGCGATCGGAAAGAATTGTTCGCCAATTTCGTCCGCGAAATCAAGATTCTCCACCGAGTGTACCACCACAACGTGGTTCGGGTATTCAACTACTACCTTTATCCAGACAAATTCACTGGTTTCATCTTGATGGAGTTCGTTGACGGCTTAGAGATCGGGAATTACCTCGCCCAGCAACCTGAGATGATTAACGAGGTGTTCCTTCAGAGCATCAACGGTTTCAAGTACCTGGAGGAGAACAACATTCTTCACAGAGATATTAGGCCAGCAAATCTGATTGTGAGTAGTGATGGGACAGTCAAAATCATTGATTTCGGGTTCGGGAAGCAGATTCAAGACTCGCAGGATTTTGACAAGAGTGTAAGCTTGAATTGGTGGTGTGAGCTACCGAGCGAGTTCTCTAACCAGATCTACGATTTCACGACAGAGGTATACTTTGTCGGAAAGCTCTTCGAAAGAATTGTTCGAGAGAACCACATCGAAAATTTCAAATACAAGAGAATGCTCAGCAAAATGTGTGAGCATGATCCAAAGACCCGCATTCAACGATTTGCCGATGTCACCAAAGGAATCCAGAGCGACATGTTTTTCGAGATCGGGTTCAGCAAACAAGAGATGGCTTGCTATCGAACTTTTGCGGATAACCTGGAACAGCACATCAGTAAAATCGAAAACCAAGCCGTATACCTAAGCGATGTCGAGCGGGTTCAGACCAATCTGGAGAATGCATATCGTAGCTGCATATTGGAGGAAATAGTGCCTAATGCAGCCATCCTGATAAATTGCGTAATGAGCGGAACATATTATTACGTGAAGAAGTTTGGTAAAGGCTTTCCGGTGGAGGTCGTAAGAGATTTCCTTTACATGCTGAAAACAGTCGCTCCCGAAAAAAAACGTATCATTCTATCCAATCTACACAAACGGCTCGATGCTATCGAGAGATATGATAAAGAAGAAGATATTAGTCCTGACGATATCCCATTCTGACGTAGCTTTAGTATGACAAAAAACGTTTTATACTGTGGGGATAATTTAGAAATACTGGCTACTCTGGAGCCCGAAAGCGTTGACCTTATCTATATTGACCCGCCTTTCAATTGATTATCGATTATTTTTTTCTCTATGCCAATCCGCGTCAATTTATGCCATAGGTATCTGTGTCTAAAAAACAGGTGTCTATTCCTGTAATTTTGTACCATAGGTATTCGTGGCTAATCTTTTGTACTTTCCTGTCAGGGCGAAGCTTTAGCGAAGCTTGATTTGTGGCAAAATTCTCCGCGTAATCCATGCAATCCGCGGTTAATAAATAATTAGTGCAAATTCGTGTGAATTCGTGGCTAATTTTTCCGTGTAATCCGCGATTAAATTCTCTTAGTGCCGGAGCCTGTCTCGCCGTAGCCCTGTTCTGCGTAGCCCATCGGCGAAGCAGTATGGCGAAGGCGGATGTCTTTGTGGCTAATATAAAAAAATCAGTTGTCATTTCCATTTCCTGATATATAATTATAAATCGAATGGTTCAAAAGCGCCTAAAGTGACAGCAAAGATGTCATTCTGAGCGAGCGTCCAGGACTTCGGCTGAGCTCAGTCGAAAGCCCGAGCGAAGAATCTCATAATCGAAGGACAGATGCTTCGCTTCGCTCAGCATGACATAAATGATTTTTTCACTTTAGCCACTTTAGCTCACTTATAATTAAGGAGACTAAACAATGAAACAAGTCAAATACCTCAGCTTATATATGACCATTATTGCTTTGTTAATGCTCTTAGCAACAGGTTGTCGCCCTTCTGAAAAAGAAGCAAAAATCCAGGTTGAACCTGAAAAACAAAAGCCACAACTGGCGGTCGAAACTACCAAACCCACGCTGCAACCC
>CAYTTK010000160.1:0-5842 GCA_964440735.1 uncultured Pirellulales bacterium | reverse complement strand
TGAAATCCCCCGTCGACGTTTATAATCTGGCCGGTTGAAAAGTCTAATCTGCCCTCGGCAATCGCCCCGACGGCCTTTGCAACATCCTCCGGCTGGCCCCATCTTTTAATCGGTGTAAGTCCCTCGCCTATCAGCTTGTCATATTTATCTTTGACTACACTGGTCATATCGGTTGCTATAATGCCGGGCCTGATTTCGAACACGCCGATATTATATTCTGCCAATCTATCCGCATACAGTTTCGTCATCATAGAGATACCAGCTTTGCTTACACAGTATTCACCTCGTCCGGGCGAGCTGGTATATGCTGACATTGAGCCCGTATTGACTATTCTAAAGCTGCGGTCGGGGTGCTGTTTTCGCTGCTCAATCATCCATTTGGCCACCATTTGAGTTAAAAAGTAAGGACCCTTAAGGTTTATGTTCATTACCCTGTTGAAGCTTTCCTCTGTCGCTTCAAGAAGGTCCAGCCGTTTCAATGGCGCAACGCCTGCATTATTTACAAGCATATCGCATCTGCCGAATCTACTTTTAGCCAGAGCGACGAGAGCACTACGGTCCTTGGCGCTGCTGACATCGCCCCGCAGGGCTTCGCATTCTGCGCCGAGCTGCTTGATTTCTTTTTGCGTTTGCGCTGCTCTGGATTCGTCTGGTTTGCCATCAGCAGTAAAATCAAAATGGTTGATTACAAGATCGTAACCAAGCGAAGCCAGTTCTTTTGCAATTCCCTTTCCAATACCACGACTTGCTCCGGTGACTATTGCTACGGGTCTGTCTGACATCTCGATATCCTTTCTTTTATTTATCGTTCATGCCTCTGCGACTCACGTCGCAAGACGTGGCAGCAGGTCAGAAATTCGTCAATTTCTTTTGCAGCTCTCATTCCGTCTGCAACGGCTGCAACTACGGTCGATGGTCCTCTGACGAGGTCGCCGCCGGCGTAAACTTTCGGCCGGGATGTTGCAAGTGAAATTTCTTTTGTCTGAATCAGGCCTTTCTTTAATTTCACGCCGGGCAGAATCTCGCTGATTTGGTCCGGCGGCTTCTGGCCTATGGCTTCCACCACAATATCCATATCGAGGTCATAGGCACTTGATTCTATCGACAGCGGTCTGCGTCTGCCCGATTCATCCGGCTCGCCTAATTTAGTTGGGCAAACCCTGATGCCTGTCAGTTTTCCATCCTTGCAGTTTACGTTCAGCAATTGTGTCAGTATAAGAAAATGCACTCCATTGTTCAACGCCTGGTCGCGTTCATTTTTCCAGGCAGGCATTTCTTCGAAAGACCGGCGATATATGATATAAACGTCTTTTGCCCCCAATTGTTTTGCAGTAACGGCGACATCAATAGCGGTATTTCCACCGCCTGTTACAGCGACACTTTTGCCTTTAAGATTCAGTTTGCCCGGCTGTTTTGCCTTCAAAAGAAATTCCATGGCGTTCCATAAGCCGTCAACTTCCCTCTCGATAATGCTGACCGAGCTCGCCAGACCAATACCGATAAAGGCAGCATCGAAATCCTCTGCCATAATCGTATCCAGATTGAAGCCGGCGTTTAATTCTATGCCGAGTTTCTTTATAAATCTGTCCGCGGGCACATTTTTAAATATGGCAGTAATTTCACTTTTCAACGAAGCGCCTTGTCTATCCGATGGTATCGCAGATTCTATCATTCCGCCGAATTCAGCGCTCTTGTCAAAGACCGTCACGGTGTGTCCTGCTTCAAGCAGTTTCGCTGCACAGGCCAGACCCGCCGGCCCTGCACCGATTATTGCTACCTTTTTACCGGTTGCTTTTTTGGGTATTCTCAGCTTTGACCAGCCGTTTTTGTTGGCCACCGAAGCTAAGTATCTCTGTATATCAGCAATAGGCAAAGGTCCGTCGCCGATGAATCCTTGCAGGCAGCTACCCTGACATTGCTGCTCAACTGGACACAACCACGCACAAACCTCAGGAAATATATTGGATTCTCTTAATACCTCGTATGCTGCCTGTTCCTTGCCATCGAGGAATAAATTTATGAATTTCGGTATGTTAATTCCTGCAGGGCAGGCCAGCTGGCAAGTGGGCTCCTGACACGTGCGACAGGCCTTGGCAAGCCGGGCGAGATTGTCCCGGTCACTCATTCTGCCGTGCCTGAAAATCGGTCCGTAAACTTTGTTGTCCCGCACCACACAGCCGGCCATTCCAGCGTCTCGCATTATTTGCGTGCACCCGCTGCAGGCCACACAAACTTTTTCCGGGGACATTCTGCCTCTGGTAATGATATCCTTTGCAAAATCCGGATACGCAAATGCCATCCTGCCGGCGCCGATTAGTGTAATCAGGCCATTGGCTTTACTTGCCGCCGCTACGTTGGCAAACAGTGTTCTTAGCCAGCTATATCCGGTGCCTACAAATGCGATATCAGGAAATTCCTTTTGAATTTCCCCCGCCAGATTGATAAGCCGGTTTACACCGATAAGTGGATGTTCCGGCTCCTCATATCCGCCGACTATCGGCTCGTTGAAAGGCCTTCCAATATGCGGGTTGTAATACGGATTTGCAATTGTGATGTTAATCAGTTTGATGCCGCGCTTCTGCAAAAGAGCAATGAGTTTCTTCGGCTCTGTCAAATCCGGTTTGGTGTAATCATCTTTATCGATTGCCCAGCCGAATGGGTAGGGAATTGCATCGTAAACACCCAATCGTGTCGTAATCGCCTTATCTCCACCGAGTTCATTATGAATTTTATCGATAACTTCAAGCGGAAATCTCGTTCGGTTTTCGAAGGAACCGCCATACTTGCCTTTTCTCTGGCGGCAGGCGAACAGCTCGTTAATCAGGTAACCATGACAGGATTTAATATCGACCGCATCAAAGCCGACTTCAAAAGCAATTTTGGCCGCCGCTACGTATGCATCCTGAAGTTTATCCAGATACTCATCAGTAACGACAGGCCAGTCGTCAGGTATTTTGCTGTTTGCATTCGGGTTGGGTTTTTGCTGCGGGACCATCGCATCGCGGTATCGGTCGCGCTGCGCAATCATCGGCTGGGCAATGCCTTCGGGCTTACTGTATCGGCCTGAATGAGTTAGCTGTGCGACTATGAAAGGTTTATGCTTTTTGCCCATACTCGCAGCTGCAACTTTGCGTATTGTTTCTACCATCGCCGCGAAGCTGCTTTTGTTATTTTTATTAAGCCATAATTGCCTCGGATTGGCTCTGCCTTCCGGGACAACGGCTGTTGCCTCGGCCCAAATCAATCCTGCCCCTCCCGCGGCGAATCTTTCATATCTTCGCAGCGTCAGCTTGCCCAGACGACCCTCGGAATCCCCGTCACAGCCCTCCATAGGATGGACAGCCAATGAATTCGGAATCACAAGTTCGCCAACCTGCACCGGCTCATTCAAGATGCCGATGTCCTCGTTCGCATCAACCTTGATTCCAAGTTGTGTGTTTAGATGCCTCAAATCTTCAATTGTGCTTAGCTCAAATTCCCACATTTCTCAAATCTCAATTATGGCTTATTATCGCTCAGACTGTAATTTCGCTCTGAGGAACCTGGCTGTGTAGCTTTTTTTGTTTTCGATAATTTCCTCGGGTGACCCTGCAGCAACGACCGTGCCGCCGGCATCGCCGCCCTCGGGGCCGAGGTCTATTATGTAATCGGCCATCTTGATAACATCAAGATTATGCTCGATTACCACTACAGTATTACCGTAATCTGTCAGCCGCTGCAAGACATTTAAGAGATTGTGAATGTCGGCAAAGTGCAGCCCGGTGGTCGGCTCATCGAGCACATATAAAGTGTGCCCCGTGGTTGCTTTGCCCAGTTCGGCGGAAAGCTTTACTCGTTGAGCTTCGCCGCCGGAAAGCGTCGTCGAGGACTGACCCAATTGCATATAGCCCATACCAACATCATTTAGTGTCTGCAGGATTCTGACTATCTTCGGAAAATTCGCAAAGAAATCAAGCGACTCCTCAATCCTCATATCAAGCACATCAGCGATATTTTTGCCTTTGTAGGTAACCTGCAGTGTCTCCGGATTGTATCTTTTGCCCTTGCAATTCTGGCAGGTTACATAAATATCCGGCAAAAAGTGCATTTCAATTTTTTTGGTTCCCTGACCACGGCAGTACTCGCAGCGTCCGCCTTTGACATTAAAACTGAACCGCCCGGCCTTATAGCCACGAATCTTTGCCTCTCTTGTCATACTGAACAGCTTTCTTATCAAGTCAAAGACACCCGTGTATGTCGCCGGGTTGCTCCGAGGCGTTTTGCCGATGGGCGACTGGTCTATCTCTATAACCTTATCAACTTGAGATGTGCCGAAAATTGTTTTGTGCCTGCCTGGTTTATCGCGAGAGCCATATAGATGACGCCTGCAGGCTGGTAACAAAATCTGGCTCACTAAACTGCTCTTGCCGGAACCCGAAACGCCCGTCACACAGCTAAAGACACCAAGCGGAAACTTTACGTCGATATTTTTAAGATTATTTTCTGCTGCGGCCTTTACCTCAATACTTTTTCGAAGGTCGTATTTACGCCTTTGAGTCGGCAGAGCTATCCTCTTTTTGCCGCTGAGATACTCGCCTGTCAGTGATTTTGCGCATCGTGTTACAGATTCGAAACTGCCCTGAACGACAACTTCTCCACCCTGAGCGCCTGCTGCCGGACCAATATCAATAATATGGTCCGCGCTTTTGATGATATCCTCGTCATGCTCGACGATAATGACCGTATTGCCGAGCCGGCTGAGCCGTTGCAGTATCCCCAGCAATCGATTATTGTCACGTTTGTGCAGACCTATTGTCGGCTCATCAAGCACGTAACATACCCCGACAAGACCGCTGCCGACCTGTGTTGCCAGGCGAATTCGCTGGGCTTCGCCACCCGCCAGAGTGCCGCTTCTGCGGTCCAGCGTCAAGTACTCAAGCCCGACATCAACCATAAATTTCAGCCGGGCCTTTATTTCCTTCAACACCTGCGAGGCAATCAAAGATTTTTCTTTATCTAATTTCAATTTGCTGAAAAATTCCTGTGCCTTTTCAATGGAGAGAGTCGTCAATTGATGTATGTTCTTGCCCCCCATTGTTACTGCAATGGCTTCCTGCCGAAGCCGTGCGCCTCCGCAGCTTCGACAGGGCTGCTCAGAAAGATAGCTGGACAGTCTCAATTTGACGTATTCGCTGGTGGTGTTTTCCCATCGCCTGGCCAGATTTGGAATGGCGCCTTCGAACCAAAAGCCATATTTTTCTTCATCATCCGGACCTGTCCCATATATTAATATCCTTTTGTGCTCTTGTGAAATTTGCTCAAAAGGTATTGATTTACTAATACCGATTTTCCGGCAGAAGCGATTAACCAGCCGGTTATAGAAAATATTCATTCTTTTTCCGCCCTTGCGCCAGGCCTCTATAGCTCCGCGTTCCAGCGAGACGCTTTTGTCCGGCACAATCAGGTCGGGGTCGAATTCCAGAATCGTCCCAAGCCCATCACAGCTTTTGCACGCGCCATAAGGACTATTAAAGCTGAAAAGCCGGGGCGATAATTCCTCAAGCGATGCCTGCGGATGCTTCGGACATGCAAATTTCTCGCTGTAGATAACTTCCTGCCATTTTCCATCTTTGCTGCCTTTATCCTTGTTGAGCTCCTGCAGCAGCACCAAAAGTGTCCCGTCCGCCAGCTTCAGTGCCGTCTCCACCGAATCTGCCAACCGGATGCGAACACCAGCCTTAATAATCAATCTATCAACGACCGCTGCAATATCGTGCTTTTTTTTCTTGTCCAGGAGCGGGACATTACGCACATCGTAAATAGTCCCATCAACCCGCACACGAACAAAACCTTCGCGCTGTAT
>CAYTTK010000159.1:2892-5860 GCA_964440735.1 uncultured Pirellulales bacterium | reverse complement strand
TAAGACCGGTACTTGCCCATGCTGCCATAAACTAACCTCTCTTTGTGCGGTATTTCCGGTAATCTATTTTTAATTCATTGATTCTGTATCTTATTATCCGAGCTGTGGAGCCCAAATCTCGTGCTGTAGCGGCTAAATTGCCATTGCATCGCTTAAGTGCATCGACGATTATATCACGCTCAAACAGGTTTACTCTCTCTTTCAACGAACCCGTACCCACAGTATCCGAGGCATCGGAAGTTTGTAGTGTCGGCGGCAAATGGTGAGCCCTTATAACACCATCATTGCTCAATAGAACAGCCCTCTCAATGCAATTTTCAAGTTCCCGAACATTGCCCGGCCAATGGTATGCAACCATCATATTTATCGCCGGTGTACTGATTCGCCTGACGTCTTTGCCTATTTTCTTTGAGTATTGTTCGACGAAATAATCGGCTAATAAAAGTATGTCATCCTTCCGCTCACGTAAGGGGGGCAGGGAAACAGGAAATACGTTTATCCGGTAATAGAGGTCCTGTCGAAAAGAACCTTGCTCGACAGCTTTTTCCAGATTACGATTTGTAGCTGATATAATTCTTGTATCTGTCTTTATGGTGCGGTTACTGCCTACACGTTCGAAATGGCGTTCCTGAAGAATGCGAAGGAGCTTGACCTGGGTAGCTGCTGCAAAATCCCCTATCTCGTCAAGAAACAGTGTTCCGCCATTCGCTTCTTCAAGCCGACCTTTGCGGCTTTGAATGGCGCCGGTGAATGCGCCTTTTTCGTGGCCGAACAGTTCACTTTCCAGAAGATTCTCATTTAAGGCAGCGCAGTTGACTTTAATAAAGGGTCCTTTTAGCCTTCGGCTCGAGTAATGAATTGCGTGGGCAACCAGCTCCTTGCCGGTGCCGGATTCTCCTCGAATTAGAACCGTTGTGTCGCTACCGGCAACTTGATGAATTTGCCTGTATAAATCGCGCATAGCACTGGAGTTTCCGATGATATTTTCCGGCCGATATCTGTCTTCAAGCTCATTACGCAACCGCAAATTCTCGTTCTCAAGTTCCTGCCGGAGCAAAGCTTCTTCTCTTCTGGTTCTTACATCGTTGGAAACCATGCTCGACACGATACTCAACATGCGCATATCTTCCTCGAGGGATACGTCCTTATCATATACACGGTCAACTGAGATTGCTCCGATTACTTCCTGACCAATCGAAATTGGCACACAAATGAAACTGATATCTTCCTTTGTGACGTTCCATCGTTCGAAACGGTTAAGAAACAGGGGTTCTTCCGATACTTTCGGGACAATCATTGCTTTTCCGGTTTGCATTACTTTACCTGTTACGCCTTCACCCATTCGATAGCGGACCTCGCGGCTGCGTTCTTCTGGGAAGCTGTGTGCTACTTCAATCCTGATTTCATTTCCATCGGGTGACAGAAGTGTTATGGTGCCCCTATTCAAACCAAGGTCACTCTCAAGAACATCCACAACCTCGGAAAGGGCCTGCCTTCTTTGTGAGCCGGCGGCCAGTATACGGCTGATCTTATACAGGATATCCAGTTCGCGCACATGGCGAGGCGCCTGTGCTAACGGCTGATTCAGATTAATTTTACTGTTACCCATAGTCTATAATTCCTTATTATTTTAAAACACAACTAAATATACGACAACAACACAACAAACTCAAATAAATATTACAAATATGTAGTATAAGTAGAGGTTGATAAACGAGACTGCAATGATAAGTACCTTATGATAAAGAGGATAAAGTTTATAATAACCAACCTTCTTTGCTCAAACAACATTATTACATATTTGTCATATATTATCTGAATGCGACATAAATGTCGCCATTTCCTTATGTAGCGATTTTTGCTGCCTATCTTTTATCTTCTTATTTAATAAGCACTTATGATTATTTCTTAAATAAAGATATAAGATGGCACATTAATTGCTATTACCTGAAAAGCTAATGGTAGAGTTCTGCATCTAATTTGAATGAGATTAGATATGTAAACGGAGGAAATTATATAAATTTTTTTGAAGGGAAATAAACGATGACACCAAAAGAGTTTTTTGAGTTTGCAAAAAAGAACAATGCGAAAATGGTTGACCTGAAATTTACAGACCTGTTGGGAACGTGGCAGCACTGCACATTCCCTATAGAGACCTGGGACGAAAGTACATTCGTCGATGGTGTCGGATTTGACGGTTCATCGATTCGCGGCTGGCAGGGAATCCATGTCTCGGATATGCTGGCGGTGCCCGACCCGGATACTACGGTACTTGACTCCTTTTTCAAGGAGCCGACCGTCAGCATTATCGCCAACATTGTTGACCCAATCACTAAAGAGGATTACACACGAGACCCCCGGTACGTCGCCAGAAAAGGCGCCGCTTACCTGAAACATACTGGCATCGCTGATACCTGCTACATCGGCCCGGAGCCGGAGTTCTTCATATTCGACGAGGTCCGCTACGAGCAAAATCAACACACCGGGATGTATCAAATTGATTCGGTTGAAGGCGCGTGGAATACCGCCCGCTTCGAGGAGCCGAACCTTGGATACAAACCGAGCTTCAAGGGCGGCTACTTCCCGGTCAGTCCGACAGATACTTACCACGACCTGCGAGGTGAGATGGTAGCTGAAATGCAAAAAGTAGGCATTATTGTCGAGGCTCACCACCACGAAGTTGCAACGGCAGGACAATCTGAAATTGATATGCAGTTTGCGGACCTGCTAAAAATGGCTGACCAGTTTATGTGGTATAAATATATCATCAAGAACGTGGCCAAACGCAACGGTAAGACCGTTACGCTTATGCCAAAGCCGATATTTCAGGATAACGGCAGCGGTATGCACACGCACTTCTCGCTTTGGAAAAATGGTAAGCCGTTGTTTGCAGATAAAGGTTATGCCGGCCTAAGTGACATTGGTTTATACTCAATCGGTGGCATTCTCAAACACGCACCGGCAATTT
>CAYTTK010000159.1:0-2792 GCA_964440735.1 uncultured Pirellulales bacterium | reverse complement strand
AGTGACATTGGTTTATACTCAATCGGTGGCATTCTCAAACACGCACCGGCAATTTTGGCCTTTGCCGCACCGACGACAAACTCTTATCGTCGTCTGGTACCCGGCTTCGAGGCACCGGTGAACCTGGTAATGTCCAAGCGCAATCGCTCTGCTGGTGTCAGAATTCCGATGTACTCGGAAAATCCTAAGGCAAAACGCCTTGAGTTCCGCTGTCCCGACCCAACCTGTAACGGCTATCTGGCATGGACGGCGATGCTAATGGCAGCTATAGACGGTATCCAAAACAAGATAGACCCGGGTGAGCCACTGGACCGTGATATATATGAGATGACGCCGGAAGAGCTGAATAAGTACCCTAAAACCCCCGGTTCGCTGGCTGAGGCAATCGATGCTCTGGAAGCCGACTACAAGTTTATGACCGCAGGTAATGTTTTCACCGACGACCTGATTGAGACCTGGATAAACTGGAAACGAAAAAACGAGCTTAATGAGCTTGCTCTTCGGCCGCACCCGTATGAGTTTAACTTGTATTATGATAGCTGATAGAGTTTATAAATATTTTGACGATGCTAAATGGACCTCGAAATAGTAGTATTTTGTGTGCTTGAGGTAACAGATGTTGAAAATTCCGCAAAATCAGGGTTTATATGAATCTCGCCGTGAGCACGACGGCTGCGGTATCGGTGTAGTTGTTAATATCTCAGGACACCCTGACCATTCAATCATTGAGTACGGCAAGCAGATTTTGATAAACCTGCACCATCGTGGAGCGACCGGCGCTGACGAGACCACCGGCGACGGAGCAGGGATTCTTTTTCAGATTCCACACGAGTTTTTTTTTGCCGAGAGTGAAAAACTGGGCTTTTCGCTGCCAATGCCATATCAATACGGCGTCGGCGTTGTGTTCGGCTCTAAGGATGCAAAACTCAGGCGGGAATGTGACAGGATACTTGAAGATGCGATTGCCCATTATGCTATGGGGGTTCTTGGCTGGAGAGAGGTGCCTGCCTCAAATGACTGCCTTGGTCAGATTGCACTGGCTGCGGAACCTTCCATCAGGCAAATTTTCGTAGATGGCAGGAGTTTGCAGGACGAAGCACTGGAGCGACGTCTGTATCTTGCGCGTAAGCGGGCTGAAAGAATTGTCAGGGAAAATTTCGGTGTCGAAGGCGAGGATTTCTATGTAACTTCGCTTTCCTGCAGAACAATTTGCTACAAGGGTATGTTTATGGCCTGGCAGTTATTCGCCTACTATCCCGACCTCACCGATAAACGTGTAAACTCGGCATTTGCAATTGTCCACCAGCGCTATAGCACGAATACCTTTCCGAACTGGCGTCTTGCTCAGCCGTTTCGATGCATAGCCCATAACGGCGAGATAAATACACTAAGCGGCAATCGCAACTGGATGCGAGCTCGCCAGACGACTATGGCCAGCGGGATATTCGGGGATAATATTAGTGATTTGTTTCCAATTTTAACTGCGGAAATGAGTGATTCTGCTTGTTTTGACAGCACGCTTGAGCTTCTCGTCAGGTCTGGTCGAAGTATGCCCCACGCAATGATGATGATGATACCTGAAGCCTTTGGGCCAAAGTATCATATCAGCACGGATAAGCGTGCATTTTACGAATATCACTCTTCGATAATGGAGCCGTGGGACGGCCCGGCTGCAATGGTATTCACCGATGGCCGGTTTATCGGAGGAACTCTTGACCGAAACGGCTTGAGACCCTGCCGTTACCTGGTTACCACAGAAGGACTGGCAATTCTGGCCAGTGAAGCGGGAGTGGTGGAATTTTCTGCGGAGAAGATTCGCAGCAAAGGCCGTCTGCGCCCCGGACATATGTTTCTGGTGGATACGGTTGAGGGACGGATAATTACAGACAACGAAGTAAAAAGCAAAGTCGCTCGTCAGAAGCCATATCGAAGATGGCTGGAGGAAAACAGAATTGAGCTTCGCGGCCTGTTCGATGCGCCCAAACTTGTCAAAAGTGACCCTTCGACTATAGCCCAGAGGATGCGGGCATTCGGTTATACACGCGAAGAGCTAAAGATGATTTTGACACCAATGGTAATCAATGGTCAGGAGCCGGTTGGCTCGATGGGCAATGATACACCGCTGGCGGTACTTTCTGATAAGCCGAAACTGCTGTTTAATTACTTCAAACAGCTTTTTGCGCAGGTGACAAATCCGGCAATTGACCCGCTGCGCGAAGGGCTCGTGATGAGTTTGATGACGTTTATCGGTAAAAAGAGAAATCTCCTGGACGAGACACCACAGCATTGCAGACAGCTGAAGCTACCACATCCTATTCTGACTAACGAAGACATCGAGCGGCTGCGCACGGTCAATCGTGATGACTTTAAGGTCCACAACGTGTCAGCCGTTTTCGAGGCCGATTCATCCGACCCTGCTGGAAGTCTTGAGCGCGGGTTGAATTCTATGGTCAGTGATGTGGAAAATGCCATTAAGGGTGGTGCCTCATTTATTATAATCAGTGACCGCGATATTTCGCAGACGATGGTGTCAATACCGTCGCTTCTGGCAACGGCTGCAGTGCATCGCAGATTGCTTAATCGGGGGCTTCGCGGTGAAGCCGGATTGATTATTGAGAGCGGCGAGCCGAGAGAGGTTATGCACTTTTGCCTTTTGTGCGGCTATGGTGCTAATGCTGTTAATCCATATCTGGCATTTGAAGCTCTCGATTTGTTGCAGCAACAGGGCGAGCTGCCCGAAAAAATGGAGCCGGTCCATATAGCAGATAATTACATTGCTGCGATTAAAAAGG
>CAYTTK010000158.1:0-5924 GCA_964440735.1 uncultured Pirellulales bacterium | reverse complement strand
ACAATGTCCTTTATTTATGAAAGGTGCAAGAAAGAAAGCTATGGATTCAATTAGAGCTTGGTTTGAAATAGAATCTCAAAATCAACAAACAGTTCCAGTAAAAGAAGATTTACAAATATTAAAAACATTTGAAAGACGTAATCAATTTAAAAAGAAATGGGAAGAAGCAAAAGTAGCTGCTTTTACCTATGGTGATGGTTATCTTTTAATTACTTATGAAAATGATGAAAAAACTGAAGTGCATGACCCTCCCACCAAAATAGAAGTAAATGATAATAAAGTTTATGCAGCTCCTTGGAAAATTACAGTATTGAACAGCGAGTACATTAAAGAAATAGATTATTATCCTTCCCAAAAAAGAAAATATCAAAAACTTTTTACCAAGCATTTTCATTATGAAGATACCAAAAATGGTAAAGATTACTGGATTCATCCTGATAGGATTATACATTTAACGGTTGATAAATTACCACATAAAGAATTTGGAAATTCTAAAATCAATCTACTCCGAAACATTATTAAATCTATGGTAAATGTAGATATTAGTTGTGGCGAAATCCTAGCTTGGTTTGCACATGGTTCATATGATATAAAAGAGGATGGTCTTGGAGATGAGAGACTAAAATTTTGGCAAAGGGTAGTAAAACAACATCCAGGAGCTTATATACATGATGAAACATCTGAAATTAAAGCTATAAATCCTGTAGCGATTGACCCTAAACCATTTTATGATTACTTAGTGCTCAAAGTTGCTTCTGCGTTTAGAATGCCTACTCATGTTTTAACTGGTGTTCAAATTGGTAAAGTAACTGGTGCAGAAGTGGGTATGGGCGATTATGTTAAAGATGTAAAAGACGACCAAGATTTTGAATATACTCCATTAATAGAAATTCTATACGAAAGAATTTTAAAAGCCAAAGGGCGAAAATGGAAGTATAACATTGTTTGGAATGCTATTTATATTGATGAGTTAGCCGAAGCTGCAATTCTGCATAAAAGAGTAGAAGCTGCAACTCTTGCTATGAATGGGCAAAGAGGAGCAGGTGGATTTATTAATCCGAAAGAAGCTCGAACAGTTTTCAATAAAGGTCAAATTGAACTTGATACTGAAAAGATTCCAACTGATATTCCAAAACCACAAAAACCTGAATCACCAAGTAAAGATAATGACGGAGAAGAAGATAATGATGATAATGAAGAAAGTGTACAAAACTTATATGATTATCAACTTAATGTTTCACAGAAGGCTATGATAGAGAAACGAAAACTACAAGCTGCAAAAGAAAAACTCCTTGGTGAAGAGCAAGATGGTAGCACTAAAAGTAAGAACTAAAGGTCTCCAGCAATTCATATCTAAAACTGAAAGCGTAATTAAAGCATTGGAAGAAGGGGTACTTACTAACGAAATAGAGAAAAAAATAGTTAGGAGAGCTAAATATCGAGCACCTAGAAAAAAAGGTCACTTGGTAAGAGGTATCCGTTCTCAAAAAACTGGCAAACATAGTTTCAAGATTATTTGTGATGTAACCAATGATAAGGGCGAACCTTATACAGCATTTCTTGAATATGGAACAAGATATATTAGAGTTGGAACTACTGAAAATCCTAGAGTAATTAAAAGTAGTAGTGGGAAAACGGCATTTCTCCCGTATATGTCCTGGGCTGCTTGGAGAACCCTGCAAGAAGTGCCAAAAATATTTAAAGATAAAATAATGAGATTCTATAATTAAAGAGGAAAAAATATGGCAAAAAAAAGAGTTATTAAGAAAAAACAAAAAGTTCCAGAAGAAGCGAAACCTCATAAGTCACCACCGCTTATGGATGTTGAAGGGCAATATTTTCAAGAGCTTGTAAATGCATCAAATCGTTATACAAACGCATTGAAACAGAAAGCTCAATATGAGTTCATTGTTAAAAGACTAATAAATGATAGAAAAAAAATTCAACAGGAGGAAATAAAACTTCCTATAACAATAACATTAATTCCTAATCTTATGTTTTATTCAGAGTACGACAAGAAAAAAGTATTGAAGATATTTGATGAACAGATACAATCCTACAATACAAATTTAGCTAGTTTAGAAGGACAACTAGAGCATAGATATGAAGATTACATGGAATCGGCTGTACGAAATAAAGAATTTATTAACAATCGATTTAAAAATGCAAAAGCAAAAAGCATTGTTCCTTTGCGAGATATAGGAGAAAAAGATGAAGAGCTTCTATTTGAGGCTGAGTTTAGTGACCTCAAGAAGGACTCAGTAAAACGGGAAGAGTTCAAAAAAGCTAATAAAGAAGCTATTAAGAGAAATGTCGCTAGGAAGAAAAAAGCATGACCGATATAGGCTATGGCGAACACTCCAAGAAAATATTACGCCTCTTGCTGAAACTAGGTTATCGCCATTTGAAAGTTGATATGGCTATAATGGATGAGAATTTAAAATTTTATCCAAATCCCGTAATTAAGAATTTAAATAGCATACTTGTCATTGGTGCAAATCAATTAAAACCTGAATGGCAACGAGATATGGTGAAACGGTTCGGACAACTTGCTTTATGGATAATTGCAAAAGATACTGCTTACAATGATGTATTCTTTTGGATACTTAATGAGATGCTCAAAAAATCTGCTGAATTACAAGTCTTAATAAAACCATATGTTAAACCTCCTGAAAAATGGATTCCTAATATATGGTTTGAGTCAAAAGAAAAAACAAAACGACTTAGAAAAGAGGGCAAAATTCCGAAAAATATGCACAGTTTCGAAGAGACTATGTATATTAAGAGTATTCAAAATAAACGATATAATAAAAATATGAAAAGGTGACTTTATGGATAATGAATTTGAGAATCCAAAGCCAAAAAAAGGTGAGACTAAAACAGATTTCATCAAGCGGTGTATTCCATATACAAAAAAAGAACACCCCAGTTGGAGTCGTGATAAAGTTGTTGCAGTATGCCATGAGTATTGGAAACGTAGACATAAGAAAAATGAAGAGATGTTTACTGATGAAGCTCAATTTACAGTAATACCTATTAAGGAATTAGAATCCGAAGAAGCTGAAAATCCTGTTCAAACAGGTACTAAAAACATGATAGCTATTATAGGTGACAGATTTATGAACGGTGGATTTCTTTCTGCGGAAGTATTAGAGAAGAGCTACAAGAAATGGAACGGAACTTTACATGACATTAATCATATGGGCACTTCCACAGGGTTCTTCTTGATGCAAACTGATATTACTTATTTTATTGGGTATCATACAAATGTAAAATTCAATACAGAAACTAAAGAAGTATCAATGGAATTAAATGTAGAGCCTGATTGTGAGTTTACTACTGCATGGACAGCATATGTCAAATTGTGTGAACGTGCAGGACAAATTCCTAATGTATCAGTAACATATTATGGAAAGCGGGATTTTATACTAGCATCAAATTTACCAAAAAATGTACCTTGGAAGAAAGAAGGTTACGGTGAAGATGACCTTGTACCGGTTTTGACCGAAATCACACCTGTTTGTGTATCTACTGTCCTACAAGGGCGTTGCAACGATAAAGATGGTTGTGGATTACGCAATGATGGTGAACATGAAAGTGCTTGTGAATGTGATATTTGCACAGGCAAATTAGAAGATGAAATTGAAGAAAAAAGACAAGAAATTATTAGTAGAATAAAAGCTAAAAAATTAGCGTTAAAGAACTAAAATTTATGGAGGATAGAAAACAATGAGTAAAGATATTGAAGATATGTCCCCAGAGGAATTAAAAGCCTATGAGGAAAATCTCGACAAAGAAATCAAGTTGCGAGACCTGAAAACAAAACAGGCTGCACTTGATGAAGAGAAGGATAAAGAAGTCAAAGAAGCTAAAGATGCTGCTTTTGAAGAGCAAAAAACTGCTGCTCTTGAGGCAATCTACAAAGAACACCCTGAACTTGCTCCAAAGCCAAAAATCACTGATGATGGTGGTGAAGTTAAAGGCAATGGAAACGAAGTAAATGACATACAAAAATTCTACAATGGTTACTACAAAAGATACGAGAATATAGATACTCGGTCTCAGTATGAAACTAAACTTTCAAATGTGAAAGACATTAAATTCCAAATCTATGAAGGTCAAAAGTATGGTGAAACAAGCATGGACAGGTTATTTATTAACACTGATGCCGATACTGGTTGTGAGGATGATGTTAGTGAGTGGAGTCCTGAAGATGTTTATGCTAAAATCGTTTGGAATACCTTCGTTTGTAAAGCCGACCTTTTCAAAATTGCTGTAAAAGGTATTGCTATAAACCCTGGTGATGGACTTGGTGTACAGATTCGAGCATTCGGTGCATTCGGTGCTCCAAGTGAAAAAGCAGCTTGTGAGTGTGCATCTTGTGCAAGTATCTTATTCACGACTTACCCGCTTACTTTGAAACAGTACAATCTTGAGGCTATCGTTTGTGACAAGGATATATGGGATGTAGGTTCAATCCTAATGGATTCGTATCTTATTGCTATGTCCGATTCATGGGCACAATGGTTCGATGCTCAGATTTACAGTGAGCTAGAAACTGCTGCACCTGGAACTACAGAAACTCTTGGTACTGCAATAAGCTGTACTCCTGATATTGCTGGTTCATGTTGTACCGATACTGCATTGTACCAACTTTACAACGCAATTCATCTTGCTGTAGCTGGTATGAGAGAAGGTAACGGTTTAGCTGGACCTTATAGCCCTGACTATTTGATTGTATCACCAACTGTCGCTGCAATCTTTAAGAGAATGCAACATTCG
The DNA here is from genome assembly GCA_964440735.1 of uncultured Pirellulales bacterium. Taxonomy (GTDB): domain Bacteria; phylum Planctomycetota; class Phycisphaerae; order Sedimentisphaerales; family Anaerobacaceae; genus CAZBWE01. The sequence goes on along the minus strand of CAYTTK010000158.1, from coordinate 1,142 downwards.
CAACCTATGCCTTGGATGGCAGATGTTAGTTTCGATGACGATGGCAGGCTCAAAAAAATGAGTGGGCTTAAAGTCATTGAATACTGCGGTGCAAATGGTTGTACTGATTTAGCTAGTGAAGTCGTAGCAATCATTGTTGATTCAAGACGAGCCGTTGGTGCGGTCTTTGGAGAACGCCCTAAGACCTACAAGTTTTTCCAAAGCAACTGTAATTCATACAGAATCGACCAGTGGGCATATTTCGCTGTAGGCGAACTTGATACGGATGCGATTGCACACGTTGTAAATCCTTAAATAGGTGAATGAGGGTTAATCCCCTCTTTTAATTTTTAATGCCGATATAGTTTAGTTGGTAAAATGCACCCCCTGTAAGGGTATGTCCTCTGTTCGATGCAGAGTGTCGGCTTATGAAATATTTAGATATACAAACAGGTAAAATAGTAGCAATTTATCCTTGGTCCTCTGATACTCTTAAAATGATAGTAGAAAATCATCCAAATAGATTCCATAAATTATTTGAGGAATAAACATGGTACAAAAAAAGTGGCAAATAGTTGTACCTAAAGACTTTGAATCTACTAACACAAATTATCGTATACACGGAAAAGATTATATCAGAGTAACAGCATCCCTTGGCATTATAGCCAAACACAGAATAGATGCTTGGATAAAAAAAATAGGGCGTGCAAAGGCAAATCAGATACTTGAAACTAGACAAGCAATAGGTATTCATGTGCATAAGCTCATTGAATTAACATTAAAGGGCGAAGATTGCAATCTTGGTGGATATGAACTAGAAATTCAAGAAGGCATGTGTAAATTTTACGAATTTCGACAAAGTGCATCACTTAAACCCGATGGACTTGAACAAAGACTTTGGAGCAACAAGTACGGATATGCTGGAACTGCGGATTTCGTGGGAATGTATCAAAGCCCCCCAAAAATCAAGACACCAAAGGGCGTTTCACCAAGTCCTTTTTTAGTAAGAGGGCGTGAACCAAAATTTGAGAAACCTGCTTATGTCATCGGTGATTGGAAAACTGGTAAAGCATTCTATCCGACATACTGGTTACAACTTGCAGCTTACGCAATGGCTTTTAAAGAGCTAACTGGAATTAAAGTTAAAGGTGCATTCATAGCAA
>CAYTTK010000157.1:573-5960 GCA_964440735.1 uncultured Pirellulales bacterium | reverse complement strand
CGGGCACTTCCATCTACGCCCTCACGGACGTAGTATTACGAAGGAAGAATAAATATATAGAATATATGGCGGAAAATCAAATTTACTTTGTATAAACCTTGACTCGGAAGTCATTGCGAGGCCTGAAAGGCCGTGGCAATCTTTTGCCTTACAGCAGGAAAACTATCTTAACGTTTGAGATTGCTTTGCTTCGCTCGCAATGACATGCTTTGGCACGATGTTAAACCAATTTTACAAATTTTATGCGTTCTCAGGAGATACGTTGTTATTAGCTTATTTTATACCATTGGAAATACGCAGCCTATAGAGTTCAATGATATGAATGTCGAAAAATATATCCTCACAAGCCTTTGCCACCTTGGGACCAATGGTTTTTATAATCTCTTTCTCGCTGGATTTGTGACTCCCATCTAACATACGGTAAAATTTCTCTTCATTTCTCATTGCGCTCTTATCCTTACTCAAATAATCAGTGGTAAATAGTTAATAATCAATTGAATAAGATTCCGCCAAGACCTTAATCGGATGCCTCACAATTTTATCGCTTATGTGCTCTATCTGCATTTTGCAGGTTGAGCATTCGGTTAGGACGTTTTTAACTGGTGATTGCTCAAGGGACTTTTTTAAGCTTGCAGCTATCTGCGAGGAAAGTTCGTAATTTTTCTTCTGCATACCAAATGTCCCTGCGATGCCGCAGCAGCCGGCTTTAAGGTCAACTATCTTGGCCCCACAAAGCTCCTTCAAAAGCTTTATGCTCACCCCCTCGTTGCCCACCGCACATAAATGACAAGGCAAGTGATAAACAAATTCCTCTTGAACCTTCTTCGTTGGTTTTTTCAATTTCCGTTGTTTGTGCAGGTCTAAAAGATAGTTCATCAATTCATAAGTGTTTTCCGAGACGAGCTTCGCCTCCGGCCCAGCAACAAAATGCCGCAGTTCATCTTTCAGGCACAGAGCTGCACTCGGCTCAGAACAAACTATTTTGAAACCGTTTCGAACCGCATTAGACAGGTGTTTAACACTATAAGACAAATCCTTGCGTGCCATTTTGACATTGCCATACACAATTGCAGGCAGTGGTGCCGGCCTTTGCTTTGGTAATATCACCTCAATATTATTCGCCCGCAGGGCATCAATCACAGCGAATCCCAATTCGTGGTCGTTGTAGTTTGCATACGTATCTATAAAATAAGCTATCCTGTCGATTGGCTTTTTTATCGACTCATAAGCAGCTAAGTATTTTCGCCCCGCTTTCAAAAAAGAGCTGCGTTTGAATTCGGGCATAGCTCTTCTTCGGTCTATACCGGCGAATTTTTCAAGAAACCATTTGAAAATCGAAAGTCGCATAAAGAAATTGGAAATCGGTGAAAAGATACTGCCAAGCATACTAATATAGCGATTATGACTTAACACAAAATCTGCCTGCCGAAGGCCTTTTCGCCTGACATATTCTGCCCGTACAACGCTCATCAACCTGGAAATATCTACTCCTGAAGGACATTGCTGCCGGCAGGCCTTGCAGTTGATGCACAAATCCAGAAATTTCCTGAACTCAGATGATTCAAAATCATTGTCGTTTAGTTGCCCTGTTGTCCAGAAATGAAGGATGTTTGCCTTTGCCCGCGAGCTGCCCAATTCCTCGCCCATTGCCCGAAATACCGGACACATCCGCAAATCCGGTTCTCTGCTAAGACAAAGCCCACACCCATAACATTGCTCAAGCTCCAAGGCCAGCTCGTCTTTCTCGAAGAGTAAATCCGTCTTGATTTTCTCCGGTAAAATCTTATGACCCCGACGCAAATTCTTAATCATAATGTCAGCATCATCGTTAATAATTTTGCCCGGATTCATTAAATTGCCGGGGTCGAATATATTTTTGATTTTGCGAAGTATTTCATAGTATTCGTCACCATATTGCCGTTTTATAAAAGTGGCTCGTACTAATCCGACTGCGTGCTCACCGCTGATTGACCCGCCGAGTGACCAGGCAAGGGAGAAAACATCATTTGCTATCGACTGCATCTTTTGGACATCAGTCGGCTCACTTAAATCTAAGTAAGGCCTTAAATGCAGTTCCCCGTCGCCTGCGTGTCCGAAAAAGGAAACTTCAAAGTTGTATTTTTTCCCTATTTTTTGAATGCCTGAAATATATTCACCAAGTAGTTTGTAATCGACGCTGGTATCCTCCATAAATTCTGCTGGATGTTTTTTACCCTTTTTTCTGTAAAGTAGAGGCCCAGCATCCTTGCGCGATTTCCATATACGCTTCTGTTCGTTCCCGTCAAAAAAGGTCCTTCGCCCACTTGCCAGATTATCCACCTGCGAATCAGTTTTTTCTATTTTCTCCCGCACCTGCTTCTCTGTTGTGCCAATATGTTCGACCAGCAGAACTGCAGCGGCACCCCCCTTCTTGTCTCCGATAAGGAGACAGGTGGGTAGAATATCCCGATATTCAGGTAGGGCCTTGACGGCCAAATTAATTAAAGTCTTGTCCATCAGCTCACACGCTGATGCACCGCTATCAACAATAATCGGCACCGCCTGTGCCATATCTTGCAGAGAATCGAACTCGAATTGCAATAGACCTTTAGCTGGCGGAAGTGACACCGTCCTGAGTGTAATCTTCGTAAAAGTGGCTAAAGTTCCTTCCGAGCCGGTTAATAGTCGAGCTAAATCTATCTTCCCATTGTGACAAATCCCTGCAATATTATAGCCGCTTCGATTCCGGCTGGTTTCAGGCAGAGCTTTGCTGATTACTTCCTGTTTTTCCTGAAGGATAGTTTTGCTTCTTTTCGCAATCTGGCTGACTATTCCTTCTTCTGCCTCGAAATCATTTTTGAATTCAACCAAACTACCGTCGGCTAAAACCGCTTCGATACTTTCCACGTAGTCTGCCATATAGCCATATTCAAGCGAATGAGGACCTGTAGAATTATTGGCAACGCACCCACCTACTGTTGCTCGATTACTGCTCGAAGGGTCGGAACCGATTTTTTTGCTGTACCTGCTTAGATGTTTATTCAAATCGTCCAGGACTACTCCCGGCTCACAAACAACCCTCTGCCCCTCATTCTCTACGCAGATAATTTTGTTCATATACCGGGTCATGTCGAAGACTATGCCGCTGCACAGTGATTCCCCTGCTACTCCGCTGCCTGCTCCGCGGGCTGCCACCGGTATGCCTTTAGTGCTGGCATATTTAACAGCAGCAACTATATCAGTGCTGTCACGCGGTGCAACAACGCATATGGGAACTATTCTGTAAATGCTCGCATCGGTGCTGTAAGCAGCTCTGTGCAGGATATCAGTAAAAACATCACCTCGGGTAATTTCAGCCAAATCATCCGCAAACTGCTGTGGTTTGGTGTGAATAGTGTCTTTGATGCTCATTGCGGTTATGCTTTTTTCTGCTATTGCACAAAATCACGAGGCGAAAATTGAGCTTTCGAAATGATACCGCTCATCCGCAGAACTGCAAGGTCGTCTTCGCTAACCTGTCCATTGATGAACTGCTGAACGATGGGATGTGGATGGTTGTGAATATGGTCGGCGTTGCCATCGGCAATAATCTTGCCGTTGTGCAGCATTACAATGCGGTCCGCTATTTTGTAGGCGCTTGTCATATCGTGTGTAACGGCAACCGTTGTCACGCCGAGTTCTCTTTGCAACTTCAAAATAAGCTCATTAATTACATCCGCACGAATCGGGTCCAGGCCTGTTGTCGGCTCATCGTATAAAATTACTTCCGGATTTAATGCAATCGAACGTGCCAGTGCCACCCTTTTTTTCTGACCGCCGGAAAGATTAGCCGGATAATGATTTTGAAAACCGTCAAGACCGACCATTGCTAACTTGGCCTTAACGAGCTCCTCAGCATCCTCCGGGTTGGCTGTTTTACAATGTTGCCTTATCGGGAACAGTACATTTTCAGCAACGGTAAGACTGTCGAACAATGCCCCTCCCTGGAAAAGAAAACCATAATGGGTGCGTATTTTGTTTAATTCATTTTCACGCAGATTATCGATTCGTTGTTTCTTAAAATATACCTCGCCAGAATTCGGCCGAAGCAATACTATCAAATGTTTTATTAAGACGGTCTTGCCACATCCGCTTGGTCCTATCACGACAGTTGTTTTGCCCTTTTCTATCGCCAGTGAAACATTATCCAGAACGACATTGGAGCCGAACTTTTTTGTAATGTTTTTGAGGACAAGCAAACCATCACTGTTGTTGACCTGGCCCACATTTTTTTCATTGCCCTCTTTCACTTTGTTCCTCTTATACACTCGTATTTTTATACAGCATCATCCAACCAGCCCTTTAATCGGCCAGAAGGTATTGTAAATTGCATTGAAAATCATTGCCAGTGCCAGGTTCAAGGCCAATATAGAGATAAAACTAATAACAAACGCCTCCGTGCATGCCTGTCCTACACCATGGGCTCCTTCCTTGCACGTAAAGCCCTTATAACAGCTGATAGATGCAATCGCTGCTCCAAAGAAAAACCCCTTTACGACTCCGATTGTTACGTCCCAGAGTTCGACCGCGGATGCGCTGAAGGTCCAATAAGCGCTACTATTAATGTCTTTTTGAATAACGCTCACGAAGTATCCACCTAAAATACCTAACAAATCTGCATAAATGATTAAAACCGGCGTAAGCAGCAGGCAGGCCAGAACCCGCGGCGCAACCAGATAACGTATCGGGTCAGTGCCAATGCTTCTGACAGCATCAATTTGCTCGGTAACATTCATTGTCCCTAATTCTGCGGTCAAGGCACCTCCAATTCGCCCTGCTAACATAACCGCAGCAAGCACAGGTCCAAGTTCCTTAACGACTGAAATATTTATCAAAACTCCAAGGTGTTCTTCTAAGCCCATATTTTTGAGTTGGTCATATGCCTGAACCGCCAGTGTCATTCCGACGAACGCTCCTGTTATCATTATAACCGGAACACTACGAACGCCGATTATATTCATTTGTGTCCAGATTAGTGGATACGTATGGCTTTTTACACAGCTTTGTACAGAAGCAACCATCGATTGCCATATAAACCTTGCAAACCGCCCTGAGTTGCTCACCCCTGCCACAGTTTTTTCTCCGATCTTTTTAATCATAATATTCTGCTCCAAACCTGTTTGTTATCTCCGCAACATTTGTAGGCATAAGTTAATAGAAAAAAACTAAATGAATTCAACGATTTTATATACATCATCTAATTATGCCTCGTTTTTAACAACACTCTATCTTGTTGTCAAGATTTCCGTCATAAGTTAACAAAAACAATTATTTATTGTGAACTAGATTTTTATCCATTTATTATCCTGTGCGAATTGAAGTTGTCCATCTTGATGAACAAGTTTATTCTTCCTTCGTAATACTACGTC
>CAYTTK010000157.1:0-563 GCA_964440735.1 uncultured Pirellulales bacterium | reverse complement strand
TATTCTTAAGCCAGGTTATTCCGTCCAGGTCCCGGTAATTGATGGATTTATATTTTCTCGTAAGGAAGTCAAGATATGATTTGATAAGGCAAAAAATATATAACTAATATTTTTATGAAAACAACAATGAATAAAATCTTGGCTAAGTTAACTGGATTGCAATTGGCAAAGGCGACTAACCCTAAAGAAAAGCCTTTGCCCCTGATAAGCAGTTCTGCGTTGAGAATCGTATTTTTTTATGACCTGTTGAAGAAAATTGTTAATATTGAAGGTGATGTTGTCGAATGCGGTGTAGGATGGGGTCGAAGTTTATTTGCCTTTTGTACTTTAACTCAGCTTTTTGAAAACAAAAGGCATATTCACGGCTTTGATTCTTTCCAGGGTTTTCCCGAACCGACTGCCGATGACAAGCCTGGGCGATACAATATCAAAAAAGGGCATTATTCTACAAATAAAGATGGGGTTATTAGATATCTACTTAACAGCGGCATTGAATATGATTTTATTATTCCTTCGTAATACTACGTCCGTGAGGGCGTAGATGGAAGTACCCGCTGTCTTCC
>CAYTTK010000156.1:0-5960 GCA_964440735.1 uncultured Pirellulales bacterium | reverse complement strand
TTGAGCTATGTATAAGATTATCCTCCCAGTTAGGTATTTGTTGAAACGCCGGATAACATATTTTGCGGTGTTGGCAGTTTCACTTTGTGTCTTTATTGTTGTTGTAGTGATGACTGTCTTGACCGGTCTGGTGGCCGATTACAAACAAAAGAATCATAATTTTGTGGGTGACTGTGTTATCGCTACCGAATCACTGGTGGGCTTTCCCTATTATGAAGATTTTATAAAGGAACTGGATAGAGAAGATTTTGTCGAAGGTATTTCACCTGTGATAAAAAGTTATGCCCTGGTAAGCCGCAAAGGCTCGGAGCAAAACTACGGTGTTGAGATTATGGGCATTGACCCCATCAGACATAACCAGGTTGCCGGTTTTGCAAAAACGCTGCATTATCATAAAAACGATGTATCGAAAGTATTTGAGTCGGTCAATGACTCGAATTGTCATGGTTGTGCATTAGGGATTGACCTTGCTTTGGAGCGGGATGAACAGGGCAGATACACTTATGGTTTTAGACCTGAAGATGCCAATATCGCCCTTGCGATAACTTTTTTCCCGTTGACTGCAAAAGGTGCTCTAGCTAAGGCAGGGACAGGTTTGGTTAACACACAGGTTTTTTATTACAGCGATACATCACAAAGTGGATTAGCAAGGACCGACAGCTCGATTATTTATTTGCCGTTTGAACGGGCACAGCTACTTTGCGGTATGGCAGGTCCCGTCAAGAGAGCTAACGCCATTCATATCAAGTTCGAGCCGAACGTAAAACTGCAGACCGGATATGAAAAGACGGCTTCGCTATGGCAAAAGTTCAGTCGAGAAAAGGCAAACCAGGAGCAGGCAGACTTGCTGAATACAGTGACTGTGCAAAACTGGAAGGATTACAGGCGTGCATTTATCGCGGCAATGGAGAAGGAGCAAACGATGATGACGGCAATGTTCGGCCTTGTTGGAGTTACGACTGTCTTTATCGTCTTTGTGGTTTTTTATATGATTATCAGTCATAAAAGTAAAGACATAGGTATATTGAAAAGCATAGGTGTTTCGAATACCAACGTCATCCAGTTATTTTTGGGATTCGCTTTTTCTGTGGGGCTTTTAGGTTCTGCTATCGGTTTGGTGGCCGGATGGCAATTCCTGGTGCATATTAACGAGATAGAGGATTGGCTTTTTGAACATTTTGAATTTCAGTTGTGGGACAGGTCAATTTATGCTATAGGTGACATTCCTAACCATTTAGAAGTAAGGGTCCTGGTGGTTATTACTCTTTCGGCGCTCGCTGTGTGCGTGGTTGGTGCGCTTGTGCCAAGCTGGCGTGCGGCAAGATTAAAGCCGGTAGAAACCTTGCAGGTAAGCCAACTATGAGTAAAAGCGATTTTATATTAAAAGCTGAAGGGCTTTACAAATCTTATCGGATGGGCGCAACAAAGGTTAAGGTGCTCAAAGGTGTCGATTTGGCTGTAAAGCAAGGCGAGTTTGTGGCGATAGTCGGGGCCTCGGGCAGCGGTAAAAGCACGCTTTTGCATATATTAGGTGCGCTGGATAGGCCCGATAAAGGTATCGTTAGTTTCCAAGGCCGACAACTAAACCGCTTTAGCAGCGGCGAATTAAACAGATTTCGCAATAAAATGGTCGGATTTGTTTTTCAGTTTTATCATTTATTGGACGAATTAAATGTGCTGGAAAATATTTATCTGCCGGTGATGGCCTCGAAAACTGCTATCGGGTGGTTTGCATGCCGAAAGAGAGCGAAAGGCCGGGCAAAAGAGCTGCTTGACCAGCTGGCACTTGGCGAAAGGGCCAATCACAAGCCGTATCAACTATCAGGCGGCGAAAGGCAGAGAGCGGCTATAGGCAGGGCATTGATGAATGAGCCAAGACTACTTTTGGCAGATGAGCCGACAGGAAATCTTGACTCTACGACAGGAAATGGTATTTTAGATGTCCTTGAAAAATTAAATCGTGCAGGCCAGACAATTATGATGGTAACACACGACGAAAGGATTGCAGAAAGGGCCGGCAGAATCATAACGTTAGTTGATGGGAAAATAGAGCACAAGAGCATAAGAACATAACAAATTTGTGTTTTGTGCAATTGTGTATTGTTCGCTTATTGACGGGAGATTTTATGGCGTTGAAAATTTGGCTTGATGATAAACTCGTTGACAAGGAAGATGCTAAAATATCTGTTTTTGACCATGGGCTTCTTTATGGTGATGGTGTTTTTGAAGGAATTCGTGTTTACAACGGCAGGGTATTTGAGCTTCAGGCCCACATTAAACGGATTTACGATTCTGCCAAGGTGATTCGCCTTGTAATCCCGATGAGCAAGCAGAAGCTCATCAATGCAGTTGAAAAAACCGTTGAAGCCAATGATGTTGTTGATGGCTACATTCGATTGGTGGTCACACGTGGAGTGGGAAATTTGGGATTGAATCCTTTCGTGTGTGAAAACGGCAGATTATTTATCATAGCGGATAACATCCAGCTTTATCCGGAAGAGCTTTACGAAAAAGGGATGGAGGTAATCAGTGCAACCACGGTTCGTAATCACCCTTTGTCACTTCCCCCACAGGTTAAGAGCTTGAACTACCTCAATAACATCCTGGCCAAGATTGAAGCGCTGGATAATGACGTGCCTGAAGCAATTATGTATAACCACGAGGGGTACGTTGCTGAAGCGACGGGCGATAATGTTTTTATCGTGAAAGACGGCGTTGTTATAATCCCGCCGGTTGAAGCCGGCGCACTGGGAGGGATAACGCGAGCTGTTGTTATTAGACTGGCTAAGGAAGAGAACCTTGAGGTAGCCGAAAAGAATCTCACGAAATTTGATTTATATACCTGCGATGAATTTTTCCTTACCGGCACGGCCGCAGAAGTTATTGGCATCGTCGAAATTGACGGCAGGGTTGTTGGTGATGGTAAACCCGGGCCGATTACAGAACGGCTAAGAAAAAAATTCTTCAAGTACGCCCACGGAAAGGAGAAATAGCGTTTAACAGATAAACTTGAATCTTGATTGTCGCATACCCCTGCGTCTTCCCCCACGTCTTCTTGTCGCCTGCTGCCTCGACTTGCGTCGAGAGACGCAGAGGCCAGAAGACAAGAGTGGGGGGGCAGCGGGTCAAACAAGTATTGTCCTTCATACCTGCTAAACGTTACACCCTAAAGCCATGGAATTACCGGCATATATAGACCCTTCGCTGCGCTCGAGGGCAGGCGCATCCGATAGTATTCGACAAAGCGGGGTTCCTGCTTTTAAGCTCATAGACAGCCAGCTACTCAAAGTAAAAAAGCTAATCAACGAGCAATTGAGCACCTCTGCCCCTGCTTCCGCAGGGGTAAGCTTGTCCCCGCGCAGGCGGGGAACAGGGATTGTCAATCAGTTGCTCGAGTATCTGAGTGCCAACAGTGGTAAAATGATTCGGCCGGGCTTAGTTTTGCTTGCGGGCAGTGCTGTCAGTGAAATTACAAATGAGCACATCCGCATTGCGGCGATTTTTGAGATGATTCACAATGCAACGCTTTTGCACGATGATGTTATAGATGATGGCAAAAAGCGTCGGGGACAACCCACGATAAATAGTTTGTGGGGCAACGAATTTGCTGTTCTGTTGGGTGATTTTTTACTAAGCCGGGTTCTCAAAATGTGCACTAAGTTGGAGCCGCAGGTAGCAAGGGAAATCGCTGTCACTGCAGCGAAGGTCTGTGAAGGTGAATTGAGACAGGTAAGCGAAAGCAGGAACTGGCCAGGCTACGGCAAGCTTCCTGCTTCGGCGGAGCGCTTCGCAGAGACGAGCCGCCTTGACGAGCAGTTGAGTGAAGCGGAGTATATCGACATTATTACTGAAAAAAGTGCCTCTATCTTTAGTAGCTGCTGTTATCTTGGCGGTCTTCTGTCAAAGGGAACCGAGACTCAGCTTCAATCGCTCAGATGTTTCGGTTTGAACGCCGGTATTGCATTTCAAATCACAGATGATTTGCTCGATATAATCGGCGACGAAAGAGAAACAGGCAAAACCATCGGCAGTGACTTTGACAAGAGCAAATTGACCTTGCCACTAATACACTTGTTAAAAACGATTGATAAAAGGGAAAAAACCGAAATAATAGAAAAGCTGGGCGCTGAACCCTATACGCTAAACGCTAACCTTATAGAGATGCTTAGGTCCTATGGTAGCTTGGAATACGCACAAAGCCGGGCAAAGGAGTTTGTCGCAAATGCGATTGAATCATTAACCGGTTTGAAGGATAGCGATGCTAAAGACGCCTTGCTCGAGACAGCAAAATTTATGGTTGATAGAGCGAAATAATTTTCCAAATTTGGTAGATTAAGAAGCGATTATAGCTGAGCCTCACACCTTATAATTATCTGGTATCTACAGCTTGATTTACAATTATTTCTGGAAGATTTTTATATAAAAAGGGCTGCGAATATTTAACTCGCAGCCCTTTCTGTGCTTGTGCTTTGAATCTGAGAAGCACTGGAAGTCTTACTAATATGTCCAGATAAGCCCCGCAGCAAACCCATTAGATTGTTCAGTGTACATCCACTCGATGTTGGCAAAACAATTTGTCGACATGTCAATCTGTCCTCCAATATAGACGCCAAAAACTGATTTCTCTATGACGCCTCTGTTTTTGCCCTGAGACAACCATCCGTCAACCAGGTGCCAGAACGGACCACCATAAAGAGTAAAATTATCACTCGCTGCCCAGGTTGGCCCCACTGCGAATTGCCATTCGGTAAGTTCTAAAACGAAATTAGACTTTTCATAGTCACCTGAAGAGGGCGTTGGTTTCTGAGAACCATCGAATGTGACCCAGCTGAACTGAGCCAGTCCGCCGAACTTGAGGTTAGTGTCCTCGTAAAAAGTGTATTTAGCTCCAGCTCCTGCTGCTGGCACACCGGTATCCTCACCTTCCCACTCGTTACTTTTCCATTCTGCAGGTTTAGAATCGAATTCCATGTATGCCCCTCCCAGACGTGCAAATAGGTCCCAGTTATCCGTGATGCCGTATCCAAGATTGGCATATACCTTATGCATTCGCATGTCCAGGGGACCCCATAAGTGACCTCCCCAACCACCTTGTCTATTGAGGTCCATATCGGTGTATGACCACTCAACACCGGCACTGAATTGGCCTTTTGTCAGACCTGCAGCTGGAGGCCCCATTGGGTCCAGCGCCAGAGCAGCTGAACTATAAACCAGCACAAGCACAGCAGCTAACAATAATAGTTTCTTCATAGTAGACTCCTTTCAATCAGAAATACAGTATTCCATCATTTTACTAAAACTAAATCTTTTTTCTGGCATGCTTTACAATTAGTTAATCCCTTAACATTTTGCCTTTTTCCAACGTATATATCAACCCCATATTCCTATTTTCAATTGAAATCTTATAACTAATATATAGGTGTAAAGCAAAGAAAAACTTTATTTTTATTATTATTTTTCGTCAGAATTTCACAGAAAAATGCCTCAAATGCCCCTTCAAACCCCCTATAAAATAGTTTTCAACAGTTTTGCGTATCTCATATATAATATAGTTTATGCCTGCGAATGGGACCGATAAAAAACTGTTCAGTGCGGACGAGAGCGGGAATCCACTTGATTAAAATAGAAAAGGCTGCGAATCTAAACCTCGCAGCCTTTTCTCTAAATATTTAAGTTCGTTTTGCAAAACAACAAATAATTCAGGTCCCTTGCAGCTAAAATCTCCAGGTAAGACCCGTACCAATTCCAAAAGCATCGCCGGTGAGCATACATTCAGCGTTGCAAACAACATTGTCTGTAACATCAATCTGTGCGCCGAGGTAGCCGCCAAACTGTGATTTATTCTCGACATCATAAGAGCCAGTGACGCCCAGAGGGTTGCCAATGAAGTCGCCGAGGTCGAGGCCATCTACTCCAAAGTCATAAACTGATACAGAGACACCCCGACCTTTGAAGTCATA
>CAYTTK010000155.1:0-5983 GCA_964440735.1 uncultured Pirellulales bacterium | reverse complement strand
TTGGAATAACGCTTATTATAGAAAAGCTCCTGCCACTGCCGAACCATTCCCATATATCCGTTATTCAAAATACAGACCTTTATCGGCAAATTATGCTCGACTGCCGTTGCAAGCTCCGTCATCGTCATATTAAAACTGTGGTCACCGTCGATATCAATAACGGTGGCATCCGGCTTGGCCACTTGGGCGCCTATAGAAGCCGGCAGGCCGAAGCCCATCGTCCCAAGTCCGCCGGAGCTTATAAACTGCCTGGGCCTTGTGAATTTGTAAAACTGAGCGGCCCACATCTGATTTTGTCCGACGCCGGTAGTTATAATAGCGCCGCTTTTAGTCTGACGGCAAATCTCCTCAATAACATATTGTGGCTTAATTGTTGATGCCTCCTTGTCATAACGCAGCTCAAATTTCTTCTTCCATTCAGCAATCTTACTGAACCACTTTTTTCTCTCTTTAAATTCAACTTCTTTTATTAATTCACCGAGTATCGCTTTTGCATCTCCCACAACCGGGATATCCACGCGAACGTTCTTGGAGATACTCGAAGGGTCAATATCAATATGGATAATCTTCGCATTCGGTGCAAAGGTTGCCAGCTTGCCGGTTACCCTGTCATCGAATCGAGCGCCTATCGCAATCAGCAAATCACACTGCTGAACCGCATAATTGGCATAGGCAGCACCGTGCATACCGAGCATATCCAGCGATTCCGCCTCTGTCTGGTCGAAGCTGCCCAGTCCTAAAAGAGTCATTGTAACGGGTAGATGCGCCTTTTTGGCCAGTTGTCTTAATTCATCTGAAGCATTTGCGCTGATAATCCCTCCGCCGACATAAAGCACCGGCTGCTGGGATTTGTTTATCGCCTGTGCCGCCATCGATATCTGTCTGGCGTTTCCCTTTGGTCGCAGGCGATAACCGGGCAGCTCCATTTCAACCCGCCCGTCAACACTGCACTTATTGACCTCGACGTCAACAGGTATATCAATCAGCACCGGGCCGGGCCGGCCGGTTGATGCTATATGAAATGCCTCTTTAATAATGCGGGCCAGGTCTTTTACGTCCTTGACAATACAATTGTACTTTGTAACCGGACGGGTAATACCGGTAGTATCCGCCTCTTGAAATGCGTCGTTACCGATAAGCTCTGTGCGAACCTGCCCTGTCAAAGCAACTAACGGCACAGAATCCATCATCGCAGTTGCAAGACCGGTAACCAGATTGCAGGCACCGGGGCCACTGGTTGCTACCATAACGCCAACCTTTCCACTCGCACGGGCATAGGCATCTGCCATATGGCAGCCACCCTGCTCGTGCCGTGGGTTGATGAAGCGAATCGGTGCATCGTATAGCCGGTCGAATAAGGGCAGCACCACACCGCCGGTATAGCCGAACATTGTATCGACACCCTGTTCAATCAGCATATCGACAATTATTTGAGCCCCGTTAGAAATCTTCCCTTTTTGTCCCGATGTATTAGGATTGGGCATTGTAGAATTTCTAACGGAGTGAGTGCCTGCTTTTAGAGTAGATTTGTCAGCCGGTTTGGCCGCCGTGCTATGGCTGGTTCCGCCCTGACGAGAAGAGTGAGACTTTGACTTCATTTTTACACCTTTCCTGATAAACTTTAATCCGCTATTCCGGAGGAAATCCCGATTTTCAGGAATTCCAAACTATGGCTCTGTAGGTCCGCTCCGAGAGGTCAATCGCTTTTACCCCGTTAGAAAGAATTTTTCTAACGGGGTTTACCAAAAAACGACCAAACAACTCGAATTTTTAGACCCTACCATAATCCCGTAACCCCCGCAACAAGCGGGCGTCTCAGGGTCGTATTTGCATGTTTACATACAAATACGCTGAAATTATACAAAACCAGAAGCTGTCTGTCAATTATATTTCGGCTATTTATATGCCCATAAATAAAGATTTTTACCTATTTGGATGAGACAAAAACACCTTAAATCGGCAGAAAAAGCTCGCCTTAAACTCAAATCGACGGTATAATTGAGTCGCAAAGTAAACCCTGTTAGAAAGCTCGGGCGGGGGTTTAAACCTTCACCCTTTTAGAAAAATTATTTCTAACGGGGTAAATATAGGAGAACTTTATGTGTGAGCAATGCGGTTGTAGTGAAACTAATACTGAAAAAACCCATGCCCCTGCGTCTCCCGACGCAAGACGGGGCAGCGGGTTCGAAGAAAAGGTCAAAGTTGTAATCGAGTCAATTCGACCGGCCCTGCAGGGCCACGGGGGCGATGTGGAACTGGTAGGAACCGATGATGATAATACCGTTAAGGTTCGCCTTATGGGTGCTTGCAAGGGCTGTCCAGGCGCCACGATGACAATGAAAATGGGCATTGAAAGAATCCTGAAGGAAAAGGTTCCTGAGGTCAAGGAAGTCATCGCCGTGAACTAAATCCTGCCAAAAATCAATAGGTTAGTTTTTCGGTTTGTCCCCGCTTGGATTTTGACCATCGTCAGATAAGTGCTTGAGGATTTTATCAGCGTTGGGCTTTTCGATCACGCCTCTATCGGTAATGATGGCGGTAATATCCCGGGCCTCGGTAACATCAAATGCCGGATTGTCCACACAAATCCCATCAGGGGCAATATGCGTTTTCGCAAATGTCATTACCTCTTCGGCTGCTCTTTGCTCGATAGGTATTTCGGCTCCGCTTTTTATATTCAAATCGAATGTGCTTGACGGTGCGGCAACATAAAAAGGTATGCTGTGTTCTCTGGCAAGAATGCTCAAGCTGTAAGTGCCGATTTTATTTGCCGTATCCCCATTTGCAGCGATTCGGTCGGCGCCAGTAAAAACGGCGTCAATCTTTCCCTTCTTCATCAGCCACCCGGCCATATTGTCACAAATTAAAATTGTCTCGATGCCTGCCTGTTTCAGTTCCCAGGTGGTCAGCCGGGCTCCCTGCAGCAGCGGTCTTGTCTCGTCAACATAGACCTTAAATTTCTTTGCCTTTTCCTTTGCTTCATACATTACCGACAAAGCTGTTCCCTGCCCGGCGGTCGCAAGTGCACCGGCGTTACAATGCGTCAAGATGACGACTCCATTTTTGATAAATTTTTCGCCGTTTTGGCCAATGCGGCGACACATATCCACGTCCTCCTGATAAATAGCGTTCGCCTCAGCCAGAATAGCTTTCTGTAGCGCCTGTAGATTTGCCTTTGGCTTAGCGGCTGCAAATTTCTCGGCAATTTGACGGACTCTGTCCACTGCCCAGAATAGATTTACTGCAGTGGGACGCGTTGATGTTAAATACTCGCACGAATCAGCTATGGCTTTAAGTCCCTGCTCCAAACTGCCGGCGGGTTCTAACTTTTGCAGAAACAAAACCAGCCCATAAGCCGCTGAAACCCCCATCGCAGGAGCGCCGCGAACGGCGAGTGTTTTTATTGCTTCGTAAAGCTGCTTGATATCCCGACATCTCAATTTAACCAATTCGGCAGGTAATTGCCGCTGGTCTATAAGCTCAAGACAGCCATCAATGTCACCAACCCATTTAACGGCCTGAACAATCATAAATACCTTTTCTCGAACATTGTGTTCAGACTATCTGTCAACTCTGGCGCCGCCTCCTCCGATGGTTTTCTGGACCTCACGCAGACTGGCTGTGGTTGTATCGCCGGGTGTGGTCATTGCCAGAGCACCATGGGCGGCACCATAATTAACCGCCTCGCCGGGCTCTTTCTCTTCCATAAGAGCATATATCAGGCCGGATGCAAAACTGTCCCCGCCGCCGACACGGTCGTATATTGCAAGATCAGGCCTGAGTACGGCGTCGTGGAAGTGGCCGCCGGCGTAGATAATAGCGCCCCAGTCATTTACCGATGCTGTCTTGGCATTTCGAAGCGTTGTGCCTACGACTTTGAAATTCGGAAATTCTTTAATAACCTGCTTAATCATTTCCTTGAAATTCGTCGGGTCGAGCTTGGAGTAACTCTTGCCGGTGCCTTTTACCTCAAAACCCAAAGCAGCTGTGAAGTCTTCTTCGTTTCCGAGCATCACATCAACATACGGTGCGATGGCGCGATTGACCTCCATCGCTTTTTTCTGGCCACCGATGTCCTTCCACAACGAGTTACGAAAGTTCAGGTCGTAGGAAACGATGGTGCCGGATTTTTTTGCTGCTGTGACGGCCTCGACGATAACATCGGGCGTGGTCGGCGACAATCCTGCAAAAATGCCTCCGGTGTGGAACCATCTGATGCCGTCGGTGCCGAATATTTTGTCCCAATCGATATCACCTTTTTTTAGTTGTGAGGCGGCGCTATTTGCCCTGTCGGAGCAGCCCACCGCAGCCCGGACGCCAAATCCACGCTCCGTGAAATTCAGGCCAATCCTTACCTTTCTGCCTATCCCGTCATACGGGACCCATTTAACATACTCCATACTTACACCACCCTGAAACATCAAATCCTCAAGCAACCTTCCGACAGGATTGTCCACAAGGGCGGTGACAACTGCAGCTCTTTGGCCGAAACAGCGCTTAAGGCCTCTGGCGACGTTGTATTCTCCGCCGCCTTCCCAGACTCGAAAATGCCGCGTTGTATGAATCCTTTCTTCGCCCGGGTCAAGTCGAATCATTATCTCGCCCAGCGAGAGTATGTCGTACTTACATTCCGACTTCGGCTTTATATCTATTACTGCCATTGGTATCCTCCTTTTAGGCTGCATTAACTGCTATAGATTTTTCTCTCCCTGTAGTCTTTCCAGGCCGGCTCAAAGGCCTTTCTCTCGGTCGGCGCCGGCCTTAATTTGATGGTTTCACATCGGAATAAATCGGGCGAGCTATCGTCATATTCAACCTGCAATATGGAATTTCTTAACGATTGATTCTCTGGTTTGAACTTCAATGGTTTATTTGTTGCTTTATCAATCACATCAGGATGTATCTTGGTACCATCGTGGGTAAGGACAAGGTGCGAACCCCGCGAGCCGCTGCCTTGTTTTAGCAATTCCACAATGGCCTTGAGATATGCAACGCTTGTCAGGGCCAGATGCTCTGCCTGTATCGCTGTAATTAAAGCCGAGGCGTCCATTGAATTGAAACCTTTTTGTTGTATGCCTTTATAAAGCTCGACGGCCTGCTTGAGAGCTTTTTGAGCATCGTTTAATTCCCTGATGTGTCCGCCTGATGCTGTCATACGGCTTCTGACCTCCTCCTGAGCATCCTTGGCAACCAGACCCGAGGAGCTTTTGTAGGAATCGAGTTTACTGATAAGCTCATTTAACTGCTTTTCGATATCAGCTTTCTTGTCTGAATAATCCGGCAGTTCGCAGCCGCAAGCGTTGACGATATATTCTGCTGCCCGAAGTCCGCCGGTCTGGCCGGCGTTAAGAGCAGAGCCACCGGGCCGCTTGACGCCGTGTGTTCCTGCCATCTCGCCGATTACGAAGGTGTGCGGTATGTTGGACTGCCACCATTTGTCAACGGCAAAGCCGCCGTTGTTGTGCTGGGCGCAGACCGCAATCTCCAGCGGCTCCGAATACAAATCAATGCCGTTTTCCTTATATATCTCGATAGCGGGGGTGTTCATATATGCCAGTCGTTCGATAGGTGTCTTTTGAAGAGCGCCGGCTTTTTGCAGGTATCCTTTCGCTTCCGGCTCAAGGTCATCGATGGCGAATTCCTTCATTCCGGCCTTGCCAACAGGATTGTGCAGAAAGTCCATATAGACCCGCCTGCCTTTTTGTGTTTCGTTAAATACGAGGATGTCAATCAATGACGACTGAAGATTTCCAATTTTTTGGGGGTCGAAGGGCCACTGATAACCCTTGAGAAAGATGTTCGTTGCCATCTTGCTCATTGTCGGGAAAAAGTCCGTCAGAAATTCTTTTTCGTCTTTACCTTTGGCATCGGTGCTGAAGAGTCGCGGAATTGCCTGCATATAAGTACCGGAGACGTTCCAGCGGAATTTGATGCTCGCCAGGCCGAACTGCGACTCGGTCAGGTTTGCTCCAATCAGCCCAGC
>CAYTTK010000154.1:0-6045 GCA_964440735.1 uncultured Pirellulales bacterium | reverse complement strand
CAGGTACTGCGACTCGTTCATCTCCGCCTGCCAGTTCGCCTTCACGACAGGATCCGCTGACGGCCTGGCGTCCAGCTTCTCTTCGTAGCCGGAGATGTTCGGCCAGTCGTGCGGCAGGTGCCAGTAGGCCTTCACCCCGTAGTCGGGGTTGTTTATGTGATTGAAGAACCCGTCAAACCAGTCATCCCACGACTGCTGGCCGTTGTGCACTCCCGTAAGCCACGCCGAACACTCACCCAGGGCTACAGGCAGCCCGCGCGATACCGCGTCCTCACAAAAGGCCCTGGACTGAACCACCGCAGGAGCATTGTGGTTCCAGTTCGGATCCGACGACGGCCCCAAGATCTCGTGCGACCACCACTGCACGTAGTTGTCACCCGGATACCACTCCATGTAATCCAAAGGCGGGTCCATGATGTGCAGGCACCAGATGTAGGCGATGTTGGTGACGCCCATGTTGTCCCAGAAGTCAACCATGTAGCGGAAGGACTCTATGTAATAGTCCGGGTCGTAGGGATTCCAGGCGCCGTTGACCTCGAAGCCAAGCCGCATGTACAGAGGCCGGTTCATCGAGAGGAACTTGTTGCCGAACTCCGTCAGAAGGTCGTCATGCGCCCCGGTGGGGATCTGCTCCTCCCTGTCGTCGAACTGGATACTGAGTTGAGCCGCCTTGTTCGAGTACTTCGCCATGAAGTTATCAAAGGGGCCCCACCCACGCAGCTCGTACCCCGCGAAAGACCACATCATGTTCGCCGAATACGGAAGCGTCGTGGGGAACTCCGACTCGTAGAGATCCACGTCGCGTCCGTACCATCCAAACCCGTCAACAACCCGGCCGTCCGTGGGAACGAACTTGGAGCGCGCCGCCAGCGGCTCGTCCGCATACGCGGCGTTCCAGAGGGCGAGGAATGGCAGGCAGAAAATCACAGCGATGAAAGATAGAAGAAGCGCATGTTTGTGCATGGCTGTCTCCTCCCCAGAGGGTTTTTTGTTCACTTGCATCACGCGCTAGAGCTTGAGTTGGTGGCAATCAATCCCCATCACCTCCTTTCTTTGAATGGAAACCAACTTGAAGAGGGAATTTCCGCGGGGTGTTGCGGTCTGCCAAGCTGAGATTTGAGGTACTACGAGTGTCGAGGCTGAAACGGTTGGCGGTCGGGAGGAATGGATGGTTAAAGGACGTAGAGATACGGATGGATGGGACTTAAGAGAAGATGCGCAAACTGCCCAAGGGAATGCAATACGGTGAGACGGTATGGAAAGCGGTGATGTGCGGGTGCGTCTGGTCGGGGACTCCCTCGGATGTGCACTGGCCGCCTTCATCGGTCGACCTCCCCTCCAGTGTCGCCCCGAGTTGGCCGCGTGGAAAGCGGGCTCACCGCCTGCGCTTTCCGCCAGCACTCGCTCGCGCGGATATATGCTAACCCCAGCGCGGTGTCTGTCAAGTGTTTTTCGGGGTTCGAGAGGTGGAAATTTGAATGCGGCCGCGATGAAGCATTCAGTGCGGGGCTTTGGAGCAGGCGGGAAGTCAGGCAGTCGACCTTGAAAGCTCTGAGTGGAGTTCGAGGAGGAGAGCTCGGGCAAATCGGGGACGGTGGGTCTGCGAGGGGGGGGAAAGGAACCCGGGGGAACTCATCGTTCCCCCGGGAGTTGGCTAGGTCCTATTGGTCTCGGAGAAGTTTCTCCTTTCTGCCTCGTCGTTACGGGTCAACTTCTATGAACATGGGCTGGATGTCTGGTCCGGCGTCCATAATTACGGCCATCCATTCGCCAGTCCCAGGATGGAACCCCTCGCCGTTGGCTACGGCGTCGTCAACCATCAGCGCGCCATAGTAAGACACTGGATAGGGGCTGCCGAAGAAGTACCAGATGGCTTGCTGGATCTCGTAGACGCTGGCGCTGGGATGTTTGTTGTTGATCAGGTAGTTGACGAGGTCCCAATCGTCATCCTGGAGATAAGCAGGCAAGCCGAGGTCGTAGCTGGAGTAGAAGTCTACCGGGAACGGCACGGTAGCAGGTATGAGGAGGTCCGGGTTTATGCACCATGCGGGCCAGATTCCGTCAAAGATGTCGTAGCCGGCGGGGATGCCGGACAGCGCTATGTCGATGTAGGTGGTAGCGCCGGGGATGCTGACCAGCGATGCAAGAGCAGTACCCGGGGGTATGCTCGGCTCCTTGAACTCCGGGGTAGGCGTAGGAGTGGGGGTCGGCGTCGGAGTAGGAGTCGGCGTGGGAGTGGGTGTTGGGGTCGGAGTAGGTGTCGGCGTGGGAGTGGGTGTAGGAGTCGGGGTCGGAGTTGGGGACCCGACGGGCTCCTGCATGATGTAGGTGAAAACGGACCACGCCGTCTCCTGCTGGACCGGGACTCCGCCGACCATCAACTTGACGACGGCGTGTGCCCAGATGTAGATCGGGGTGCCGGGGTCTACGCCGACATCGCCGGGGTCGTAAAGGTCGTCAATGTCAGCAAGGAGGATGGCATACGTGACCTCTGTGAGCGCTGGGTTGTGTGGGTCTGTGCTGTACGGGAAATGACCGACCTTCGGGTGCCCCTTTTTGTTCTGGGGGTACCCAGTAGGGGAGGTGGAGACCGCGAGGTGAGTCTCGGTCATTACCCAGCCGCCGGTAGTGTTGTAGGTCACGTACAAGTAAACCCCGTCATCGACCGCTTCCACGGTTCCGACGTTGTAGTGCTTACCTGCGATGAGGGGAGCGGCGACAAGGTCTGCCGACGCTTGTCCGGCGATGAAGCCAATGGCAGCGAAGGCAAGGAGAGTGATGAAGACCTTTCTGCGAATGATGGATGCATCAGTGCGCGTCATAGTTTACCTCCGTTAAGAATTGTCTAGTAGTGCGACAGGTTCCAGTCTGCAACGTCTGCTGCTTAGGATCATAATCCCTCCTCCCGGCCGCCTGGCAACGGACGGCCGACACATGAGTTAATGCCCAGAGGACACCTGGAATCGCCAGCGGCGCCGAGAGGCGTTGTCCGCAAGGCTAAGGTAAGTTCCGAACGGGTAGGCAAGTACGAAAGGGGCTTCTGCAGCGCGGGGAAAGAGGTGCGGAGACAAGACGAGGTCAGCACCACGAGATTCCCCAAGCGTGAGTCCAGGTTGTCGGACCAGGTTCGCTGACAACACAGTTAAGAGGGCCCCCTTCCGCTCCGGAGCCCCCGCAGCATGACGCTACGAATACCCCGAAGCGTTGCACGGTTGATATGATAGTACCCTGACCGGGAAAAGTCAAGGAGAAAATCTCGGCATCCTGGAGGAGAAAGCCGTATAGCTGGGAGTATAGACTTGAGGTTCTCAAGCGCGCAAGACTTCAGAGTGCAGGGGGGCGCTGGAAACGGTTGTCGGAGCGGCTGTTTAGGATTCTCGGATCAAAGCGAAAAAAAGCATGGATGAAGGCTTGACAGGGAGGAGTGCGTTGGTGTATAGTGATCAGCACATCTAAGGGGCGGGGGGCCAGAGACGGAGAGAGGAGGGGCGTATGATCAGGTCCCGATGGCGGGCGAGGACTTACCAGACATGGCAACCCGGCTTCCTTAGTTGGGGGAAACTTGGTGACGTAGCGGCGAAGGATTTGTGGAGTTTCCGGGGGTGCGGGTCATCTCTGCTTGGTTGTGGAGCAGTTTCTTAATGGAGGTTTCTTGAGGAGAAGGAAGATGAAAAACGCGATGTTTCTAGTAGCGGCGGTGGTGCTTTTTCTGGCGGCTGGGCCGTCTATTGCGTCTGCGGGGGTCGGGGAGGTGCTTTACCTTTCTGACACGCTGGACGACACTGACGGGCTAGGCAACAATTCGCAGTTGTTCCAGGTCTCCCTTGATCCTGACCTGGGGCGGGCGAACCTGGTGCCGCTGGCCGACGTTGGTTACGGTGCCGGGATCGTGCCGTTTGACCGTGTGGTGGCTCTTGCCGGCACGCCGGACGGGTCGAGGCTGTACGCGATCGACTACGTGCCGGCCAACGGGGTGGTGCAAGCGGGTCTGGGGTATTATGACGTGGGAGGCCCTTCGTGGAACTTCGTAGGGTATGTGGACGTTGCGCGAGCGGCGCAGGGAGTATTCTCCCCTGACGGAGTGCTCTACGCGGTATCGTCCAACTATGATTCTCTTTATAGCGTGGACACGGGCATGGTGGACGCGACGCTGCTTGGGCTGATAGTGAACGAGGGGACGGGCGCTACGGTAGACGTGGCGGGGGCGGATTTGGTTTTTGACTCGTGGGGAAGGCTGTACATGTGGACGAACGGGTCGAGGCAAGGAGCGCCGTACGGCTTCTACAAGCTTTCCCTGCCAGCGGAGGGCGGAGTTGTGGACGCCACTTATCTAGGGAACGGCGGCTATGAGCTGCTGCCGGACGGAAGCAACCTTGTCAAGGGAATGGCGGTGAGAGGTAACGGTCTGGGGCACATCGTGGCGTCTACGCAGGATGACCTGATCGTTGAGTTCAGGAGGAAATGCGACGGGACGTTCGAGGTGGTCGGGAGCTATGCCATGTACGAGGGGGGGAGCCCCTACGATTACTTGAACGGAGACATGTGCAACGGGCCGCTGGTGCCGTGCACGAGGGGGGTCGGGGAGGTGCTTTGCCTTTCCGACACGCTGGACGACACTGACGGGGTAGGCAACGACTCGCAGTTGTTCCAGGTCTCCCTTGATCCTGACCTGGGGCGGGCGAACCTGGTGCCGCTGGCCGACGTTGGTTACGGTGCCGGGATCGTGCCGTTTGACCGTGTGGTGGCTCTTGCCGGCACGCCGGACGGGTCGAGGCTGTACGCGATCGACTACGTGCCGGCCAACGGGGTGGTGCAAGCGGGTCTGGGGTATTATGACGTGGGAGGCCCTTCGTGGAACTTCGTAGGGTATGTGGACGTTGCGCGAGCGGCGCAGGGAGTATTCTCCCCTGACGGAGTGCTCTACGCGGTATCGTCCAACTATGATTCTCTTTATAGCGTGGACACGGGCATGGTGGACGCGACGCTGCTTGGGCTGATAGTGAACGAGGGGACGGGCGCTACGGTAGACGTGGCGGGGGCGGATTTGGTTTTTGACTCGTGGGGAAGGCTGTACATGTGGACGAACGGGTCGAGGCAAGGAGCGCCGTACGGCTTCTACAAGCTTTCCCTGCCAGCGGAGGGCGGAGTTGTGGACGCCACTTATCTAGGGAACGGCGGCTATGAGCTGCTGCCGGACGGAAGCAACCTTGTCAAGGGAATGGCGGTGAGAGGTAACGGTCTGGGGCACATCGTGGCGTCTACGCAGGATGACCTGATCGTTGAGTTCAGGAGGAAATGCGACGGGACGTTCGAGGTGGTCGGGAGCTATGCCATGTACGAGGGGGGGAGCCCCTACGATTACTTGAACGGAGACATGTCTAACGGGCCGCTGGTGCTGTGCACGAGGTCGAAGGGTTACTGGAAGACCCACCCGTGGAATGGCGCGACGGTGACCATCTGCGGTGTGGAGGTTGACGAGGCATTCGGGAAAGAGATCATGTGGAACGCGAACGCGAGCAACTTCTCGATGTTCTTTGCGCAACTCATTGTCGCGAAGCTGAACGTGTTCGACGCGACGGGCGTTCCGGCAATAGACGAGGCCGAGGCGTGGCTGTGCGCGCAGCCGGACATAATGATCGGCGGGAGCCTGAACTGGGACAAGAGCTTCGACTCGAAGGATCAGAAGCGTGAGGCCCGGGACTACTGGTGGGCCCTGAACTGCTTGAACCACCAGTTTCGGTGCGCTTGCGGGCACCCACATTTGGGCGACGGGCCGTTCTGCTTAGGGGACGTCATTCGCATGCTCAGGTGGGTACTGGGGATGGAGTTCCCGAAGGCAGACGACGCAGCGGTGGCGGACCTGGATTGCGATGGGGCACTGGGTCTGAGCGACGTCATAAACGGGCTGCGGCTTGTGGTCGGAATGGAGCCGCTGCTGTAAGGTTTCTGAGAGATGGATTGCGAGACGCCATTCTCGCGGGATTGAGACGCGAGAATGGCGTCTTTCTTTCAGTGGGAGCGGCAGTCCGGGGAAAGTGGGCGGCG
>CAYTTK010000153.1:0-6104 GCA_964440735.1 uncultured Pirellulales bacterium | reverse complement strand
ATAAAATAGCATTCTGGGGAGGAATAAATATCGAAACGCTTCATGATGGAACTCCCGAAGAAAATCAAAGTGATGTGCTTTATGCCTTAAAATATGCTGCTCCCAGAGGGGGATTTATTTTAGGCGCAAGTAATAGTGTTGCCTATGGAAGCCCTTATGCTAACTACATGGCAGCTTTAGACACTCTTCACAAATATGAAAATTACCCCATACAAATTGATTGAAAGATAAAAAAACTGTTAAAGAGCATTAGATTGATTCTTAGAATATATAACAAAAGCAGGAAAGTGAAATATGAAAAAGCAAATATGCAGAATCTTGATTGCGTTTGTTTTAGGGTATTG
This sequence comes from uncultured Pirellulales bacterium, assembly GCA_964440735.1. Taxonomy (GTDB): domain Bacteria; phylum Planctomycetota; class Phycisphaerae; order Sedimentisphaerales; family Anaerobacaceae; genus CAZBWE01. The sequence goes on along the minus strand of CAYTTK010000153.1, from coordinate 5,760 downwards.
CCTGGATGCTGCCGCATCTGAGCCTGTAACCATCGTGGTGGATGTGTCGGCTTCGGCGAGAGTGCAATTTGGCGCTGAAAAGCTCTGTGAGACTCTAAGTAAAATTGATATCAAAAACACTTTGCTGAAAGATTCCGAGATTCCCCGACAGCGTCCTCTGATAGTAGTGGGAAATATAAAAACCAGCGGGATGATTCAGAAGTTGATTCAGTCGGGAGTCATCGCCTGTCAAGAAAGTCCTTTGGGTCCAGAAGGATTTACCCTTAAAAGTGGTAAACAGGATATTACTGTGGTAGCAGGGGCTGATGACTCCGGTATACTGTATGGCTGCCTCGAGTTGGCAGAGCGCATTGGCCAGTGTAAGAAGATTCCGGATGAACTTAATGTTACCGATGCTCCGGTTTTTCGTTTGCGTGGACCTTGCATCGGTATGCAGAAGACGTTTATAACACCGGGCTGGGGGACATACAATTACCCCTACACGCCGGAGCTTTTCCCCTTTTTCTATGATAAGCAGCAATGGCTGGAGTTTCTTGGCATGCTTGTCGAAAACCGGATGAATACCCTCTATCTCTGGAACGGACATCCGTTTTCCTCATTAGTGAAGCTTAAGGACTATCCGGAGGCCATCGATGTATCCGAAGAGGTCTTTCGTCGCAATCAGGAAATTTTCCAGTTCCTTACTACAGAAGCTGATAAGCGGGGTATCTGGGTCATTCAAATGTTTTATAACATCCATTTTTCCAAAGCACTGGCACAAAAATTCGACGTGGAGACCCATCATTCCAAACCAACCGAATTGAATTCTGATTATACCAGAAAATCAATCGCTGAATTTGTCAGGAGTTATCCGAATGTTGGTCTTTTGGTTTGTCTTGGTGAGGCGCTATCCGGTGAAGACAATAAGAAATACTGGCTGACGGAAGTAATCATCCCCGGCGTTCAGGATGGTATGAAAGCCTTGGGATTGAAGCAGGAACCTCCAATCATTATTCGCGAGCACACTATGGGTCAGAGTGCACGGGAAATTATCGGGGCTGGGCTAAAAAAATACAAAAATCTCTACACTATGATGAAATATAACGGGGAGGCCTTGACGACTTGTCAGCCGCGTGGCCCGTGGGCGGAAATCCACAGGGAATTAAGCTCGGTTACCTCGCAGCACGTTTCCAATATTCATATTTTGGCCAACCTGGAGCCGTTTCGTTACGGAGCTACACGTTTCATTCAGAAATGCGTCCAGGCAGCCCGTGACATTCATCACGCCAACGGGCTTCATCTTTATCCCCTTGCCTACTGGGATTGGCCGATAAGCCCGGATACGATGGAAATTAAACAATGTGACCGAGACTGGATATGGTTTGCCGCCTGGGCCCGATATGCCTGGAATCCGGACCGGGATGTAGAGCAAGAAGATGCCTACTGGACGATGCGTCTTGCTGAGCTATACGGTTCCACGCAGGCAGCAGAGTATATTTTACAAGCGTATAATCAGGCGGGATTGTGCGCCCCGAAAATCCTGCGGCGTTTCGGCATTACTAACGGTAATCGTCAGACTATGTCGCTGGGAATGACTCTCGCGCAGCTTGTCCGGCCGAGACGGTATCGGCTCTGGCCGCGACTGGTTGATTCGGATGGTCCCCCTGGCGAAAGGTTGGAGGAATATGTTGAGAAAGAATGGAAGGGCCAGCCCCATATAGGGGAAACACCTGTAATGGTTATTGATGATATTCTTAAAAATTCAGAAGATGCCGTTAACGCAATTAACCATGCGCAGGGCCAGGTGCAAAAAAATCAGGAAGAGTTCGAGCGGCTGAGAAATGATGTGCTTTGCATCCGGGCTATGTCAAAATGCTATGCCGCCAAGGCCAGCGCCGCCCTGCATGTTTTGCGCTATCAGTACAATTGTGATGTGGCGGAACTGGAAAAGGCACTGCCGCTGTTGCAAGAAAGTCTGCAAGCATATCGAGAGCTCACGGAGCTGACCAAAGACCATTATCGCTATGCCAATAGTATGCAAACCTCTACTCGCAAGATTCCTTTTAGTGGCACGAAAGGCAGGTATAAACACTGGACCGAATGTCTGCCGGCCTATGAGCAAGAGTTTGCTAAATTCCAGAGTAAACTCGAAGAACTGAAAAAAAGTCAATCGACAGTCACATCCTTAGAACAAAAAATTGCTATACAACCTTTGACGCCTGTTTCATTCCAACTGCTCAGCCGGGATATGGATATCTACGAAGTCAAAAAGGGAGCTAATGTCTTTATCGACCGCGATTATGCGATTACGGCTCTCGCTCCGGAATTAAATGGGCTCAAAGGCATCCGCTTTTCTCAAAAAACCGCTGAAAAACAAGGTGTTCAGATTGAATTAGAAGTAGACCAGCCGGTAAAAGCTATGTTGGGGTATTTTCAGAATCGCAATCCCATTTGGTTGCAACCACCGGATTTGGAAACCAAAGCTGGTGCTGATGACCGCGGCGAATATGAACCTGCCATTCGAAATGCATTGACTATTTCGGGACTGCCAATAGTAAATGTACATGTAATGACCCTTTCTGCAGGAAAACACAAACTTGATTTTGGCTGGGGCAGTTACGTTTTTCTTGGAGTTATCGATGCCTCAACCACGCTTAGAAAAAGGGATGCTCAAATTAATATCGATAATTTACAAAACAGATTGGATTGGCTGTTCGAGTAGTCTTGTTCCTTCTGCTTAAAGAGTAATGATGCGATTTTTGAGGCAATTACCAGAAAACCACAAGAGACCTCTTGAAATTGTTGGAGAAATGATTACGATTGGAAAGACCGTGTTAAAGGAAAATACTTGCCTTTGGAAACGGTAAAGACGGTAAGAGCTTATGACTATCAAGCAAGCTGTAAGAGAAAAAATGTTTAATTATTGGAAAAAGTATTCTCGTCTGCTACTGAATATTTATCCTGCCTTGTCATCGTTTGTTCTTGGAACCGTATTGGTGTTTGGATTACCTCTGCTGATAGCTTCGAACTGTCAGGCGCAGGTTAAAGGTAAACTTCGGGTGTCGGAAAACCACCGGTTTCTGGAGTACGAGGACGGGACACCATTCTTTTATCTTGGTGATACTGCCTGGGAGCTGTTTCATCGGCTGGATCGGGAGCAGGCGCTTCGATATCTCACCAATCGCGCCGAGAAAGGTTTCACTGTGATTCAGGCGGTAGTGTTGTCTGAGATACGGGGCTTGGATGTCCCTAATGCTTATGGTGATTTGCCGCTAATTGATAAAGACCCCACGAAACCAAATGAAGGTTATTTTAAACACGTGGATTACATTGTTAATAAAGCCGAGGAGCTGGGGCTCATCGTTGGCATGTTGCCGAGCTGGGGCAGACATTGGAAACAGGTCGGCGACAATCCATCGCGTATCTTTACGGTTGAAAATGCCCAGGTGTATGGCCGATTCCTCGGCAAACGTTACAGGGACAAGCCCATCATATGGATTCTGGGTGGTGATTGGACCATTATAACCGAAGAGGAGCGAGCCATCGTGAACGCCATGGCAGCGGGCCTGAAAGAAGGCGATGGCGGAAATCATCTGATGACTTACCATCCTCGCGGTCCGGGGCTTTCCTCGGTACACCTTCATAAAGCGGACTGGCTTGATTTTAATATGTATCAGTCATCTCACGGTGGACATGACCATGACAATGGCCTGTTTGCAGAGCATGACTACGCTCTGGAGCCACCCAAGCCGACACTTGATGGTGAGCCACATTATGAGTGCATTCCAGTGGGCTTTTATTTCAAAAACTTCAATCGATATGACCGATTCGATGCTTATGACGTGCGTCAGGCGGCATACTGGTCGCTGCTGGCAGGCGCCTGCGGGCACACCTACGGCCACAACAGCATCTGGCAGATGTGGGAACCCGGCCGCAATCCAAGAATCCATGCAGACATTCCTTGGTATGAGGCCCTTGACCATCCCGGGGCCTTCCAAATGCGTTTCGTGCGCAGACTGTTTGAGTCTCGACCATTTCAGAAGCTGGTGCCGGCTCAAGACATGATACTGGTTGGTCCCAAAGACGATAAGTCCAAGATACGAGCCGCGAGGGCATCAGATGGGTCCTTCGCCTTCATATATACTCCAATGGGCGAGAAATTTACAGTCAATAAGAATAACATTAAGGCAAAACGGGTCAAGGAAATCTGGTATGACCCACGGTATGGAGTCGCATATCACGTCCACTCCACGGATAACTGGGGTTTTCAGACCTATACGCCGCCGACTTCCGGCAGGGGAAATGACTGGATTCTCATCCTTGAGGCAGAGGAGGCAAATTTCCCCCTACCAGGGGCTACAGAAGTCGGAGAAAGTAAAAAATAGCGATTTTTAATATGCATATATCCATTTTTATAAGAAATATTTCATCAAGAAACGCCATTTTTTCTTGACGACTCGAATATCAAATAGTAAAATCAGATTAAGCGGGTGAAATCGTAAGGCCTTGCGACAAAAGGAATTGCAAAATAGGTTGTCGATAGAGAGAAGGATTTATCTGTAACCAGCAAAGGCACTTAGAGTTGCAGGGCATGATGGTGTCCAAAATGCTGACGGAGCGAGGGAAAAAAGACATATCGATTAAGTGAGAGTCGAACACCATGCGTAATGGCCGAAAGTGTAAAGATGAATTACTTCACGAATTAAGCACATCGCATAGTCGCATTGTCATATCAAATCAGAAGGGGGGAGATTTATGAAGTCGGAGGAAACGTGGCGTTCTCTGGTAGAAAATGTACCCGATATCATTGTGGTTGTGGACCGTGATGGCATCATCCAATATATCAATCATACCGTGCCAGGTATCACTCAAGAACAGGCCATCGGCAAGAGCGTTGATGACTACATATCGGCCGAGCATCATGAAATAACAAGAAAGTATCTTGAGCAGGTTTTCCAGACTGGGCAGGGCAACGACTACGAGCTTCTTGGGACGGGTCCTAACGGAACAACTGCATGGTATTGGAGCTGTATTGGGCCCATTAAGCGCCAGGGACAGGTAGTCGCTGCAAGCATAATTACCAGAGATATTACAGAGCGCAAGAAAGCGGAGGAGGAAATCAAAAGGTTAGGTTCGGCTGTAGAGCAATCGATTGACGGAATAGCAATAGGTGACTTAGAACCAAGGCTGATATATGTAAATCGCGCCTATGCGGAGATGCACGGTTATTCTCCCGAAGAAATGATTGGGATGAAAGTCGGTAATATACATAGTGAAGGGCAGATGGATGAATACAAAAGAGCCATAGAGCAGATAAAAACAAAAGGTTCATGGACAGGCGAGATATACCATACAAGAAAAGACGGCACGACTTTTCCCACATATATGTCTATCACTTTATTGAAGGATGATAAAGGTAAGCCCAAGGCAATTCTGGCAGTGGCAAGAGACATCACCAAGCAAAAGAAGGTGGAGGAGGCGCTGAAGGAATCCGAACAGAGATTTAGATATATTTTTGATAATGCGGCCGATGGGATTGTCTTAGCGGATGCGGAAAGTAAAAAATTCCACGTCGGCAACAAGATGTTATGTCAAATGCTGGGGTATAGTCCGGAAGAAATCAAAACCATAGGAGTTACAAATGTCCATCCAGCCGAAGACCTGCCTTATGTTATAGACCAGTTTGAGAGGCAATTGAAAGGCGAGTTTACGCTGGCCAAAGATATTCCGGTGAAAAGAAAAGACGGCAGTATCTTTTATGCTGATATTAACTCGCTGCCG
>CAYTTK010000152.1:0-6119 GCA_964440735.1 uncultured Pirellulales bacterium | reverse complement strand
TATGAACACAGGAAAATCTAAAATAGTCAGAAATATGGAGAAAGTTGAGAAAGATTATTTCCCCCAGGTAGAGGAATTTGAAGGCTACCTCCTCTGTGGAGTCATGCAGCACTGGGACAAGTCTCTATATGAGATTGATGAAAGCTTTAGAACTTTAGAGGCGGTTCGGCAAAGAATAGAAGAGCTGGCAAAGGAATCAAACAGATGGCCAAGCTTTTGGTGGAAGTTATGGAAGTCAAGAACACATCTTAAGGTGTATAAACACAAATATTTCGCGAAGCAAATAGGTGGCTGTGTGTTTATTGTAGGAAACGAGATACACGAAGAAAAGAAAAATGGAAAAACGCTCATACTGTGAATTGTATATTAACAAAAAAGGAGGTAAGGACGGATGAAAAAAACTGTAAAGGAATTGATATTTATTTTAATAGCTATAGCTAGTATAATTTTAGTAGTACAGATACATCAATATTTAGCTTCAATAAAATATAAAGCGGAAGAGTGTAAATTACATCCACATGCAAATCCGCTGTGGTATTATACCCTACAAGAAGTAGAAGATTATTACAAAATCCACTACAACCGAAAAGAAAGATTACCACATTATGTTTATTATAAAGCTGGCAGATATATAGGCAGTGTGGAATCATATGACGATGTGGCTACATTCAAAGTACCGAATAATTTTATTCAATCTATGTTATCCCATCTACAACAAGGACTAGAAAAAGGCTGGTTTAAGTTCATTTTCTGGGCAGATTTAAATCATGGCCATCCATTTCTGTCCATCAAGGCAAAAGAGGAGCATCTTGCTAAATATGGTGCTGGAGTTGATGGTGGGGCAGAGTATATATCACATCTTCTATTGCGTAAAGACCTTGGAATTTTATATCACGCAGCAGAACATTTTGATCCCAGAGATCCTGCAAACAATAAATATAACCAAACTCGTAATATCATAGGTTGGTTTGATGGAGAAAAACAGATAGGGCTCGCCTATCCAGATTCGAGTGAAGACAGTGACAGGCGTCGAGCCAATACAGTGAGCAATCCGAAAGGATATGAAACATGCGGATTCATAAATGTATCTGCACATCATGATGGCGCATTTTCTATTATTGTAAACGATGAAATCATTCGTCTCGACATCAGCTTTTGTGTAAAGGATGTATATGATGGGATCAAATATAAGCACAAACTAAGTCATTTATACCCTCCAGATGGCATAATAATTGATCTGGGAATCTTTTGAAGGGTTAAATAAAATAAAAAAAAAATAAAAAAAAGAAGGGGGATTAAACAATGAGTAAAAGTATTACAAATAAAGTAGGAGTAGAAGCCGAGTTTATCTTAAGAGATAATAGAGGCAAAGTTGTTATACCACCGGTTCGTTTTGATAGAGACGGTTTTCCAGTACTTGGAGAAATCCGTGGAGAACCTGGCAAAAATGTAGAAGAGACGGTTACAAATTTTATAAAAGCTAGGATGCATACTGAAAGATCAGTAGCAATAGCCAAATATAACCTTTCGTTCGAGCCTGTTACAATGGTTCCATTAAATACGTATAAAGAGGCTATGAAGATAATCCGTGATAGCAATGAAGAGAAAGATGCTCTGCTTTCTTCGATTATGAATATTTACAATACTGATATAAGTGATTACTCAGACCAGGTTATTAAAAACAACAAAATCCAAGGATGCCGAGCTTCATGTGGGCTTCACATCCATTTTTCATCAGAAATAAGGGATAAAGCCACTCATTATGAAAAAGAATTTAAAAAAGTAGAACTACCACTTACTATTATTAATGGTAAAGTAGATACAGCGATAACTCTACATAAACTAACTGGAGACAAAGAATTAGAGACTATAGAAGTAGCTATCTCACAGTTAAATAAGCCGACTGTTGAGTGGATAGTTAGACAGATGGATAATGAATTCTTTGAAAGATTTGTACCACCCAAGGCAGATAGAACAAAATTTCGCCAGCCTGGGTTTTTTGAATTAAAAGATTATGGCTTCGAATACAGAAGTTTGCCAGCTACACCGGAGTCGCTTGATGCTCTTGTAGAAATAGTAAGCTTCGGATTTGATATGCTTAGAGATCTAGGTAAATTTAGTTACAGATCAATTTAACCCTTTTTATTAAAAAAATAGATAAAGAAATAATGTAATGATATATCTAAAAACAAGTATCTATATATTGTGTCTGTTTGCCTATACCATATATATGGGTATGTTCTTAACAGGAGAGTTATCCTTGTGTTTTGTATCAAATATATTGAATAGGAGGAAAAAATGACGGGATTAATACTATTGTTATGTATAGTTTCAGCTATCATGGGGATCATTGCTTTTAGTAATGGTTGGGAAGTAATTAAGAAGAAGGACAGCTACCGTACAACTGGTAGACTACGTGCCGCTATTTTTGTCATTATGATAATTATTGGGCTAGGCGGTTCCATATTTGGTGGCCTACCGATTGGATCTAGTTATATCTGTCAGAAAAGCTTCCCAGCTGAATATAATGCCATTAAAACAACCATAGAGAATGCAAGACCTACCCATCTTTACCGCTCTAACCCGGTCAGCGGTTTCGACATTGAAAGAGCCGCTCTAGCCAATAAAATAATAGAGATAAATCAGTATTTGGCCTCAGTAAAATATTGGAATAGCTGCGCTTATGGTATTTTTGATTGGGCTTATCCTGATGAAGTGGTAAAATTACCAATGCTTAAAACTGCTTATGAGTAATAGAAAAGAAAAATATGAAAATAGATGTTAGAATAGGTAATAAATACAAGAGGTGTTGGATAACCATTTCAATAGTGGTTGTCATACTATTAGTCTTCGAGAAACATTTATCCCCAATCCTAAGTGGATACAATTTTTGGCTCTGCACAGCTATGCTTTTATTTATATTTACAACGATACTTGGAAGTGTTAAATATAATGAAGAAAGGGAGGAGGAAATATGTCAAAGGAAAAGATATTTATATTCTGGCATGACTATGATGGTAATTATATAGAGGAGTTTGCCTTTGATGAGAAATACAAGGCGGAACAGAGATGTACAGAGATATTGGAAAGAAGAGACTATGGCGTACAGATTGATGCCGTTATTCAAGGTAAAATGCTAACGATGAAAACAGTAAAGATGATATCCAAAGTATCACTAACATAGAGGAGATAAAGTCAATTATGAACAGAATTATTAGAAAAATAGCATATTTTTTAATAATATTAAGCTTTCTAACATCTATCGGATGCGCATATTTTTCACCAGCATCTAAACATGATAGATTCTTATCCCAATTTAAGTGTAACTGGGCTAATAAAATGAATCTTATGCACTGCTTGAGTTGTGGCCATATTTTTTTTTATGGCACAAACCGAGTTAAGAGCATTTGATTGGCTTGATTATAAAGAGACGGTGATACTAGCTGACCATCCTATATGCCCCTATTGTGGCCATACAAAGGTCTTCATTCAGCGATAGAAAGGAGAAATAAGTTATGGATATTGGTGACAAAGTTTGGACATGGAACAATTGGTATGATTTAGTTCAAATAGAGATTCATAGTATTGAAGATATGGATGGAACAGATATTGTTAACAGTTTCATTCCTTTAGATAATCTTAGTTGTACAAGGGAAGCAGCGGTGGTTAAAATGAAAGCCTTCATACGTAAACAAATAGAGATAAAGAGAAATGAGATCTTCCATTTAGGAGGAAGACTAATGAAGTTAGGAAGGGAAATAGTGAAGGAGATAAGGGACGAAAAATCGCCGAATAGAGGTTAACTTTGGACTAACCCAAAATCTTGGCAGCATGAATTTCGTCAAGCTAAATGCTAGTATGGAAGGCGACATAGGCAGAAGAGAAAATAGAGATGAAGAATGGGATAAAGCATGGTGAGAGGTGGAACTACAGATATCTAAAGAACTAGGAAAAGTACTTCCAATTCTTCAAAATGGAGGAACAAAATGACATCAATATTAGATATGACTAATTTGATTCTTAGCATCATTATTTATTGTTTAATAGTTGGTATACTTCTTTTTAGTGCCGGAATAATAGTAAATAGGAAAAGAGAAAAAATGCTATACAAACTTGCCAAGAAGAAAGGTGATAAAAAAGATGATATGATAAAGTTACCTCCACCAATAGAAGAAGAATTGAAAAGGAGAGCAAAATGTTCAACAGAATTCTAACTAAAATTCTTAAAATAAATGGATATGCTCTAGAAACACGAGAAGAAGCAATAAAGTTTGCTGAAGATATGAAGTGCAGCTATTATTCTTCGAGACCCGGTATTATTTTCAACCATATTGGCGAACATATCCACGATTTCAATGAAATATACAAAACATTCATTCATTATCATATTCTTCTACAACATATAGCTGAAAGAGGTCATGAACGGGATCTTAGTGTAAAGACATCTCAATTTGGGGATTATCCATATTTTATAAGCCGCCTTGTAGAAGAAATGTTATATAAAAAGAGGGTTGTATGGATAGATGCTGAAGAATACAGCAACGCTCATGGACAGCTTGAAATGGCCAAATATTTGGCCGGAAAATTCCATAATAAAGCTTACGGATTTTGCCCAATCGGCTTAACTATCCAGCTAAAATCCGATTCATATTTAGAAGACGCTAGAACCTGCTTTGAAAAAGGCATAAAAGTAAGATTATGTAAAGGTGCCTATCCTAGTAAAATTAAGAGAGATGAATTAATAGCACGAGCAGAAAAAGTTGGGGAAGAATATGAAGGACAATTAATTATTGGAGCAAAACCCAACCTTCTAGAAATCGCAACTATAGAAGATATAGATCTGGTCAAGCTCGCTCTTAGGGAAAAATTACCTCTCCAGCTATTGTATGGATGGCATAAAAAATTCATCGAATATCCATATGGCGTAAAGATCTACACAGCGTTTGGCAATGATTGGTGGCCTTATATGGCTAGAAGACTTAGAGAAAAGGTAAGTAAATGACCCCAGGTTATGAAAGAATTGCTATACAGCTACAGCATACGCCAATACTAAGCCTTGGTCCCGTGGAGACGTCTCTTCTTATTACCGCCGCAATTGGTGCTGCTTTACTCCTTTATACACTTTATGAAGCTATAAAGTGCAAAATGTTATATCGTCAATGGCGAATAAAAGATTTGGTAATACATGCACTTGGATTGATATATATCAAAAAGTGGATGCAGGAAAACCTCTTTCTATTTCTTGGCGATGATACGGGATGGAATGCAAAGCAACAAAAATGGCTTGAAGAAAAACAAAAACAGGCGGAGGTACAAAAAAAATTAAATAGTGTGGAAAGACAGATAAACAACATACAGAGGATAACCAATTCACATACAAAACCACCAAAAATTAATATGAAAACCATTAAAGGATTTGCTAAATATGAATGTAAAGAATGTGGCTATAAAGATCAGATGGAAATGCCTATATATACTGAAATAATCGAAGCAGCTAAGACCTTAAGCTGCAAGCAGTTATGTCTAAAATGTAAAGGCAGACGACTAGAGGTAGTAATGATGAAATGTAAACTATTAAGGAAAAATTAGAACAAAACATCATGTATGATAAATTTATTCATAGCGATAATAGGCGGGGTTGGAGCATATACTGGAATGGTATACACCTATCCATACTTAATATCTTTATGGAAGTAGAGAATGTTAATAAAAACTAAGGGTGTTGGAAAATGCAAATTTTATGCTAAGAGCAAGAAGGTGTGTTTCAGCTGCAAGAAGTGTGGTGTACCTTGGTGGACAGCACAAAGCGGCCAGTTTCGGTGTTCTTGTGGTAAATCAATGGTTATCACTCTTATAGAGCCTATAATGATTAGAGCACCGGCGAAGTCGTCCAAAAATCTACTCTTTTATAATAATGATCCAACATGGAAGAAATCCATTAAGGGATATTTAGGAGGATGACAATATGTCAATTTGTCCAAAATGTGAAGAAAAAGTGAATAAAGGTACAGCAAACAAAAAGAAGATAAGAGGCACGATTATTCATAAGGAATGTCCTACTGACAGGCTGAAAAGGATAAGATTAAAGAAAGAGAGGGATGCATGAAAACGGTTATCTG
>CAYTTK010000151.1:0-6147 GCA_964440735.1 uncultured Pirellulales bacterium | reverse complement strand
CTCGATGATAACCGTAACTGTATGTGTAGGCAGCTCTTGCCATATCAAGGGTGCCCGGGAGATGATAACTCGTTTCAACGAATTCCTGAGCAAAGAGGGCCTTCAGGATAAAGTTGAGTTGAAGGGTTCTTTTTGCATGGAGCGTTGCGGTGAGGGGATTAATTGGAAAATCAACGATGAAATTCTAAGCAGCCCAAGTGTTGAAGAAGGGGCAGAGTTGTTCAGAAAAAAAGTAACGGAGGCTCTAAAGATAAAATCGCCAGAAGGTTCTGATAAGGAGCCAGGCGAGAGGAGAATTTAACGTGAAAGTTCCAGAAAGTAAGGTAAAAGCGCATACAAGCGCTATATTGCAGCACACACCCAATGGGGTTCTTCTTGTTGACAAACAGACACGCATTCGTTTTGTCAATCCTGCCTTTTTAACAATGTTCAGATGCACAGGTGATGAGCTTCCGGGCAGATTCGCTAAAGAATTTGTTCATTCTGACTGTTTTGAGCGGGCTATTGCTGCTGGCGGGTCACTTTTGGTCAAAGAAAGCATTCCTGAACATGGAGTTAGCTTTCGTGTGGGCATTTTTCCAATTGAGGGAGAAGACTTATATTGCGGTATTTTCATTGATATTTCTGACGAGGAAAAGGCCAGAAAGGATTTTCTTGAACTCAAAGCGCAAACTTTGAAACGGGCACAGGAAGTAATTTCAAGGCAGATGCAGACGGCACAAGAGATAGCGAGACTTCTGGGTGAAACGACTGCGGAGACTAAGGTGCTTTTGATGAAACTTATGTCTCTTTATAAAGAAGAAGGTCAGTAATGAGGTTATTTTACGAGTGGGGTACAAAACAGCTCCAAAAACACGGCGAAGAACTCTGCGGTGACAATATAGCAATTGTCCGTCATGCCGATTACGTCACGCTCGCACTTTCTGATGGTTTGGGAAGCGGGGTTAAGGCCAACATTCTGTCCATCTTAACTACTCGGATTGTTATGCACATGTTGGAAAATCGGCTATCACTCGGCGAAGTGGTGGAAACATTGGGTAAGACACTACCAGTGTGTGAGGTGCGGAAACTCGCTTATAGCACATTTGCCATAGGACAATTTTTCTCTGGGGGCCGTGCGCGGGTAGTAGAATTTGATACACCGGCAGTTATCGTACTACGGCAGCGAAAGTCTATCCCTGTGATGTATGAAGAACGGGAGATAGAAGGCAAGATAATTCGCGAATCGGAGCTCAAATTAAGACTCGGGGATTGGATAGTTTTTGTTTCCGATGGAGTGATAAATGCCGGGATAGGTGGTCTCTATCCTCTTGGATGGGGTTTTGACCAGGTCATGCGATATCTCGAGGAGCATTGCCACCCGGATATATCCGCCCAGGAATTGGCTGATAAGCTGGCACAGGCTGTCTGGGAACTATATTGTAATAGGCCTGGAGATGATGTTAGCGTAGTCGTTATAAAGGCTCGGCAAAAGCTTATGGCCACTGTATTAACAGGCCCGCCTGCAAATAGAAACGCTGATAAGTCAGTAGTGGATAAATTCTCGCAACGGGCCGGCTTTCTGGCTGTTTGTGGTGGAACTACAGCAAAAATTGTTGCTCGTTATCTGGGCGATAAGTCATTAGAGGTAGATTTAGCCACGATGAAACCTGATGTTCCACCAGTGGCCAGAATGGAGGGTGTTGACCTGACAACAGAGGGTATACTAACCCTTACAAGGACTAATAACCTGCTTCATTCAGGTGCCGATAAGGAAACAGTAAAGTTTCATACCGACGGTGCTTCAGCGTTGGTTCGTTTGTGCTTAGATGTTGACCATATTCATTTCATAGTGGGCCAAAGTGTAAATCCTGCCCATCAAAATCCTGATTTGCCGCGACAGCTTGGTATGAAATTAGCTGTTGTGCGGGAAATTGCAGATGAGTTGCGCAAAAGAGGCAAAGAGGTGACGATCGAAACCGTTTGATTTAAGGCGAATTGTGATTCAAGAGACCTTAAAGATATTGTATAAGATGCTTGTTGATAGGGAATTTTTAGATTCTGTAAAGGATTTATTTTGGTAGGAAGCTCTTAAGGCAATGGTAGACATGGCGAAAGAGAATGAGCTCATAGAACAGATTGTTGATAATTACGATGGTGAGAATGGAATGCTCATACCCATGATGCAGGACCTGCAGGCCGAATGTGGTTATCTGCCTCAAGACCACTTGCGTTGTTTGTCAAAACAACTTGGTGTTCCCTTGAGCCGTATATATTCTGTGGCGACATTTTATTCGTCTTTTCGGTTTACACCTAAGGGTGCTCATGAAGTAACTCTTTGCATGGGGACGGTTTGCTATCTTAAGGGCGCAGGAAAAATTTGCGAGGCGATAACTAAAGAATTCCGAGTGGAACCCGGGGGTACTACTCACGACCGACTTTTTAGCTTTCAGGCGGTAAACTGTGTGGGAGCTTGCGCTGTGGCACCTGTGATGTTGGTAGACGGCGAGTATTATGAAAATGTGACATCGGCATCAGCATTGGAGATACTTCATGGGCTTTGCCCTGATGAAGATACTTCAGAGAAGGAGAGTGAAGCGTGACCATGCTTTGCAACAAGCGGCTTAACAGTCCCGATGAACTTGAACGGGTTCGTGAGGATCTATTAAAGCATCGCAACTCCGACACAAAGTCGGTGTGTGTTTGTATAGGTCCGGGCTGTGCAGCCAAAGGAGCGAGCAGAATATACGAGCTTTTTTGCGAAGCAGTCAAGCAATCTGATGTGGAAGTTAAGGTCAAGGCTAAAGGTGTTGGCTGCCATGGACTATGCGAGTGCGGTCCGATTGTCATTATCCAGCCGGGTGATATCTTTTATCAGCGAGTTGAGGAGCCAGATGTCGCAGAGATTTTCCGTGAAACTGTTCTTAGTGACAGGATAGTTGAGAGACTATTATATGAGGACCCCAGCACTGGTAAAAAAGCAAAAAGTCCAAAGGAAATACCTTTCTATAAGGCTCAAAAGCGAATTGCACTGGCCTATAATGGAGTGATTGACCCGGCGAGCATAGAGGATTATATTGCAGCTGGAGGATACACGGCTTTACCCAGAGCACTAACCTTGATGACTTCTGAAGAGATTATCGCAGAAGTGGATGTTGCCGGGTTACGTGGACGCGGTGGAGGGGGTTTCCCTACCGCACGAAAATGGCGTTCATGTCGTGCCGCTGAAGGTTTCCCCAAGTATGTTATCTGTAACGGCGATGAGGGTGACCCAGGGGCTTTTATGGACCGTGCGATTATGGAGGGAAATCCACATTCTGTTCTTGAGGGGATGGTAATCGGTGCTTATGCTATCGGTTCTTCACAAGGCTATATCTATGTGCGAAATGAATATCCTCTTTCGGTAGAACGTTTGAAGGAAGCTATAAAGCAGGCACGGCAATGGGGATTTCTTGGTGAGGATATCCTTGGTAGTTCATTTTCGTTTGATATCAGGATTAACCGTGGTGGCGGTGCATTTGTTTGTGGCGAATCCACGGCGTTAATGGCATCGCTGGAAGGTCGGCCGGGGGAACCGAGGGCGAAATATATTCATACTGTCGAAAGTGGTCTTTGGGGGAAACCCACCAATCTCAATAATGTTGAGACGTGGGCAAACGTCCCCGCTATTATCAACAATAGTGGAGAATGGTTTGCCAAGATGGGCACGGAAAAGTCCAAAGGAACCAAGGTATTCAGCTTGGTTGGAAAAGTGGTCAATAGTGGTCTTGTAGAGGTTCCTATGGGCATTACACTGCGACAGATTGTTGACGAAATCGGAGGTGGGATACGCGGCGGAAAACGTTTTAAGGCGGTTCAAACAGGTGGGCCGTCTGGCGGATGCATACCTGCTGAGTACCTCGATACCCGTGTAGACTTTGATGAACTAACAAAGTTAGGCTCGATGATGGGTTCAGGGGGTATGATTGTTATGGATGAGGACACATGCATGGTTAAAGTGGCGAGATACTTCACAGAATTTCTCCAGAAGGAATCCTGTGGTAAGTGTACACCTTGCCGGGAAGGCCTGTCACAAATGCTGGATATTCTTGACCGCATCACCGATGGAGAAGGAAAAGTCGATGATGTGGAAAGTCTCGAGACCTTGGCGGAGCTATTGGAAGGAACAGCTCTATGTGCCCTTGGTAAAACAGCAGCAAATCCTGTTATTTCTACTATTCGTTATTTTCGTGATGAATACGATGCACATATTTTAGAGCGACACTGCCCGGCCAAGGAATGCCGGGGACTATTTCGTTATGAGATTGACCCTGAGGCGTGCGAGGCTTGTGGAATTTGTCTGAAAAATTGCCCTTCTGATGCAATAACCGGTGAAAAGAAGGTTCCGCATGTAATCAATCAGGAAAAATGCACACTCTGCGGAACATGTTGGGAGAAATGCCCCTTCACAGCGGTATTAAAGGTGTAAGTAAGAGGTAAACAAGTGCCTACAGTAACGATAGATGGTTGTAAGGTTGAGGTTGAAAAAGGCGCAACGATTCTCGATGCTGCGAAAAAGGCCGGAATTTGGATACCCACACTTTGTTACCATCCAGCCGTGTCAAGCGATGCATCTTGTCGCATTTGTATGGTAGAGCTTGACCGTGGTGATTGGAAGCAATTAGTTACCTCCTGCAATTATCCCGTGCGGCGAGATATTGTTGTTTATGCTTATAGCGAACGGGCTGAGCGTGCGAGAAGAGGCGTCATGGAGTTATTGCTTGCCAGGTCGCCAGATAGCCAGGAGCTTAAGGTGTTGGCTGAACGTATGGGTGTGGAAAAAACGCGTTATCCGAAAGTTACAGAGAGTCAACGAAATTGCATCCTTTGCGGTTTATGTGTTAGCGTATGTGAGCAGATAATCGGTAAATCAGCTATCGGATTTGCCGGTCGTGGTGTTGAGCGGGCCGTGGCAGCTCCCTTTAGGCAGGCATCCGAAGATTGTATTGGTTGTGGTGCTTGTGCCGCTGTTTGCCCGGTTGGAACTATAAAAGTGAGAGTTCATCAAGACCAGCAGGAGGTGGAGATATCACCATTCAAATCTCGAGCGAAGTTGCTTACCTGTCAGCAGTGTGGGGCGCCTGTTGTTAGCACGCAGGTAAGCGAACAGACCTTGGCTAAATTGAAAATCAGTAGTGAAGAATTTCGTGAGCTTATGCGATTGTGTCCTAAATGCAGGAAATCGAAATTTGTAAAGCAGATAGCAGTTGCTCTCGTGTCTGAAGAAAGGTAAATGCGGCATAAGCCGCGATATAGACGTGGATTTATGAAGTGTTACTTGAAATTTAACGTCAAATATGATAAAAGGCATTTTTTTATTCTTAGAGTTAACTGAGTATTGAGGAATTGTTTATGGAACCGAAGAAGCGTAGTAGTGATAAAGCGGCACAGGAAATGCTCGAACATATGTCTGAAGCGGGTATAGAGAATGCCTGGGACAGGCTTGAGCAGCAGGAACCTCAGTGTGGTTTCGGCAAACTTGGAATATGTTGCCGAAATTGTGCTATGGGACCCTGCCGAATCGACCCATTTGGAGATGGCTCGCAGGCGGGTGTATGTGGTGCTACCGCCGATACTATCGCAGCGAGAAATCTGATACGGATGGTTGCCGGAGGTGCAGCGGCGCATTCCGACCACGGCAGGGACATCGCACACACATTCAAGATGGCGATCGAAAACGAAGGTTCTGATTATATGATAAAGGACGAGATAAAATTGAGAGAAGTTGCGGCAAGATACGGCATCGAGACAAAAGGCAGACAGATAAAGGAGATTGCCGGCGACCTGTCCAAGGCAGTGATGATTGATTTCGGCAAGCAGGAGGGGACACTTGTTAGCGCCGCGGCTTATGCACCGCCAGCCAGACAGAAGGTCTGGAAAGAATTCGGCGTAACTCCTCGTTCGATTGACCGTGAAATTGTCGAGATTATGCACAGAACGCATATAGGGGTAGGTTCAGACTACAAGAATCTTGTAAAGCAGGGCCTGCGAGCGTGTCTGTCCGATGGATGGGGGGGATCTCTTATAGCTACCGAACTTTCCGATATTCTTTTCGGCAGTCCCCAGCCCATTCGCTTCGGCGCCAATCTCGGTGTATTGGAAAAAAGTAAGGTCAACATAATTGTGCAC
>CAYTTK010000150.1:0-6213 GCA_964440735.1 uncultured Pirellulales bacterium | reverse complement strand
ATATCAGGTGCACGCAAAAACAAAAACATTAAAGAACCGCCAAAACCGATGGCACCAACACAGATGACGGAACTTAACAAATTGTCAGTTTCCACCGCAATAATCGCAGCAATTATCATAAATAATAGCAAAATGTAGAATTCAGCCATATCAACCCCGTTAGAAATACCATCTTATAAATATCATCTTATAAATACCATTTTTGACTCCCATTAAAATAAAATTTCTAATGGGGTCAACCTCACCAAATCCCGCAAACTACAAATAGAATTATCAACAATCCCAGAGTTACCCATGTTAAATACGCCGGTAGAACACCGGTATGCAGCCATCGTAAAAATCCAGTCAAGACCAGGCCTAATCTTCCCCCCTGGTTGTATGTGTCAAAATAACCTTTTTCCTGGCCGGTATAAAGCTGTTTTAAGACACCCATAGACGAAACAGTTTTATAAAAATGCGTCCCGGATACGGTCATTTGTTCATTGGTCTGCACTTCACCGCAGGTCCAGGTAGGCACAATTCTGACCTTTCTTGCTAATAAGCCGACAAGTAAAACCAACAAGCCAAGGGCTATGCCTATAACTATCAGAATTGTGGCAAGACCTGATTGCCATGTGCCGAAAATCGCATTATCAGGTGTATTCAGCGCAGGATAAATAAACCACTTTAGTGGTATATGATAAAAGATACCAAAGGACACACACAATAAAGCGAGGACAACCATTGGCACCCACATAGCCGGTGATACTTCTTTTACTTCCTTTAGCTCATCCGGCAAACGGGAAAGGAATATTGAGTGTATGAGCTTTACGAATGAAGCCAATGTAAGTGCACTTCCAAACATAGCGCAAGTAAGCCATATAGGCCATAGCTTGGTAAATCCGCCAGCTTGCACAGTTCCCATCTGAATTACGCCTTGATAAACCATCCACTTGGAAACAAATCCGTTAAGTGGAGGTATTCCAGAGATGCTCAAGGCAGCAATCAGGCAGGTGGTAAAAGTAATAGACATTTTTCTGCCCAATCCGCCGAGTCTGTCCAACTCAGCAGTTCCTGCCTGCTGTTCTACCGCCCCGCCACATAAGAACAGGCAGCACTTATATATCGCGTGGTTTAGCATATGGAATACACCGCCGGCAATACCTACAGGCGTCATTGTGGCTATTCCTAACACCATATAGCCGACCTGGCTTATAGCGTGATATGATAACAGCTTTTTAAGATTGTGCTGAACCATCGCAATCATCACGGCAATGATAACTGTAGCTGCACCAATCAGAGCCAGGATGAAACTTAAAACTTCGGATTCGAGCACAAATATTTCCCGCACGATTATTACCAGAAGATATATTCCCAACAGCTTATCAATCGCAGCAGGCAAAAGAGCCATAACTGAAGTTGGGGCATACTCACCACAAGTTGGCAGCCACGTATGTAAGGGCAGCGCCCCCGCTTTGGTAATGGCTGCTGTCATTAGCAGCAAGAAAGCTATTATTGCAAACGTGGAGTTAGTTGGGATTGCAATATTAGAGATGACAAATGTGCCTGAAAGCGACCATATCATCAATATCCCCAGCAGAAAAGCGGCATCGGATGCCCCTATCATTGCGAAGCTCTTCGTCGCTGCGAAATTGGAATTTTTGCCGCCCGTAGCAATCAGAAGATACAGCGAAACAGTAACAATCTCCCAGAATATAAGTAAAAACAGCAAATGATTACTAAGCAATATCCCGGCCGAACCACCTATGGTAATAAGAATGGCACCATAATATTCATTCAACCGTTTTGTCCCGGCCATCGATTTCAGCGAATATAAAGTTATTAACAGGCCAAAGCCCATAGCAAACATCAGTATAAATGACCCCAGAGTCGTAGCATTGAGCAGCAGGTCGAGTCTAAAGTCGCCAATTTGAAAAATAGACCACGCAAAGCTAACTTGAATTGCCTTGGCGAGATTAAATATCTGAATGCCTAGCACAAAGGTGGCAATTGATATAATCAGCGCTAAGCTTCTGGGAAGCATAGTCAATCTATTCGGCAAAAATAATAGCAAAAAGCCAGCAACAAGCGGCAAAAAAACGATCAAAAATAGAATATTTATTTCCAACTTATACATCCTCCAGCTTCCACTCTGGTGCGCTAATTTCCTTCTTTATACACGCTGTTTTTTCACGGCTTGATTGCAACAAGCTTTCATAGTTGCGTATGATATTGTTGCGCCCATCCACCACAGCCAATCTCTCGGTACAGCTATAGCAGGGGTCAACCGCAGCGAGCGTTATTGTAACATCAGCAATGTGTTCCCCAATGCAGGAGGCCTTAAATGAGGGCACATTGACATAACTTGGTGCCCTGATTTTATGCCGAACGGGTCTATTGCCGCCATCGCTTCGCACGTAGTGGAAGGTTTCACCTCTGGGTGCCTCTGCACGACCGCATCCCTCACCCGGTGGAATTTCCTTAACCTCTGTAGTGATAGGTCCGTCTGGAAGTTTCCTCAGAGCTTCCTTGATCATCTTGACTGCTTCAAGCACTTCCAAAAAACGTACCACCGCTTTGGCAAAAACATCACCTTCAGGCTGGCTAATCACATTCCATTCCAAATCGGAATAGGCTGCATACGGGTCATCACGTCTGATGTCAATCGCTATGCCACTTCCTCTTGCCGTCGGGCCTGTCACCGCATAGTCGATAGCAGCTTGCTTTGTTAATACACCAACACCTTTCAGCCGAGCATGAATAATGGGGTCATCGAGCACGGCCTTGGTCAGCATTTCTGTTTTCTTTCCAATTTTATCAAGTTCCTTCAGCATCTTTGGAATAAGCTCGTTGGGTATGTCTTCTCTGCAGCCGCCTACCTTTACATTTCCATAATTGTTCCTGTTGCCGGTGATTTCTTCGAGTAAATCAAGAACCGGCTCACGATACTTCCAGGCCCACATAAAGACGGTATCATAACCGATAAAATGCCCGGCTAGGCCTACCCACAATAAATGGCTGTGGATACGCTCAAGCTCATTGATAATCACACGGATATACTGGGCACGCTCAGGCGGTGTTATACCGGCAATCTCCTCGACTGCATTTATGTAGGCCAGGGGATGCGACGCAGAGCAAATCCCGCAGACACGAGAAACCAAAAACGGCACCTGGTCAAACTGCAGGGTTTCACTAATTTTCTCTATACCGCGATGGCTGTAAGATATTCTTACATCTATATCGGTTACTTTTTCACCATCAACGGTGAGCTGATAAAATTCCATCTCTTCCTGCAGTGGATGAAAAGGTCCGACCGCAAGAACTGGTTTTTTGACGATTTCTTTCATTTCTTCACTTCTTTCCTCAAGGGATAAACACCTTCCGGCCAATCATCAGCAAGAATCAGCCGCTTCAAATTCGGATGATTCTTAAAATCAATTCCAAGTATGTCGTGAATCTCTCTTTCTATCCACTCTGCGCCCGGCAAAAAAGGCGTAATTGATTCTATCGCCGGACTTTCACGGTCGCGGATGAAGGCTTTCACGGTAACAACACAACCGGTTTCATCATTTGAAAAATGATAAAGAATCTCGAAACAATCGTCTGAATCAATTCCCGTAGCAGTAACAAACCTTAATGGCACCTCTTCAAACAGGAACTTATTGACAGAATAGGCATTTTCGGCCTCACATGGAAGGAATATTCTCGTGTTGGTCCTTTGCTCTATATCTATAAGCTTATCTTTTATTTCGTTAAGCCTGCTTTTCAGTTCTTCTTGCTTCATATTCGTATCCTGTTATATAGCAGCCAATGCCTTTACAATGCCGGATATCATAGCTTCCGGCTTAGGCGGGCAGCCTGGCACATAGGCAATTATGGCATTGGGATCCACTTCCTTAATTATCTCATCTACCGGCCCTGCAACGTGATACCCCCCCTCGAATATACCTGTCCCGCCGGCACAGGCACCGATGCAAAAGACGACGCAGGGTTTTGACGTCTGCCGATATACCTCCCTTAAACGTATGGCTGCCTGTCTGGTTCCTACACCAGTTACCAATAAAGCATCAGCGTGCCGAGGAGAGCCAACCAACTTGATACCAAACCTTTCCACATCAAATTTGGGCGTAAGCAGATTAACGATTTCGATATCGCAATTGTTGCACGCGCCGGTGTTAACGTGAAATACCCATACCGACTTTTTCAACGCTTTCATTTTCAAACTCATAAATCAATCCCTTCGGCTTTGCTCAGGGCAAGCTTATAACCACTTAAAGCCATAAGTATTACCCATTAAGGCCAAAACAACAGCGATAGCCAATAAGAGACTACAATAGACCCAGAAAAACTTCATTGCCTGGTCAATTCGCACACGCGGATTTGTATTTTTTATCAAAATAATCAGAACCAATATCAGGACAAACTTACCAAGCCCTGCTAATAAGCACACAGCAATTAAAGCCAGTAAGGCCAGTATGTCTATATACTTGCTGAATCTTGCCAACAGACCTGCTACCACAAAAATTAACAAAACTATTGCACCGACAGGCACCCCCCATACCGGCCTTGCAAGCCCCGCCCAAAACTCTGCACTAAAACCACCAAGAAACACCATCACTAAAAACAACGGCAAAACAACAAGCATCACCGCCTGCATAAGCTTCCAGATGGCAAGCAATGCCCCTGAATATTCCATTAAAACGCCACTTCCAAGCTCAGTTTCTGCTTCTGCTATATCGAACGGGACAAATCCGAGTTTTGCCTGAATACACAATAGTGCCACCAAAAACGCCAGGAATCCGGATATGCTGAAAACCGGCGCATGCTGAGCGATTGCAGCCAAACTAAGCTGCTGACCCGGACCAACCAATCCAGCTGTTTTTATAATCACTACGATAAAAGCCAGCACCAGCGACAATTCATAACCCATAATCAGCTTCATTTCACGACCGGCGCCAACAGACGCGTGGGGACTGGCACTTGCGCTACCACCGAAAATCAACGCCAACGAAGGCAGCACCATCAAGTAAATCGCCACGATAATATCGCCAAGAAAAGCAGACTGCGTGACTGTTATTCTCCAGAGCATTATCGAAAGCAGCAGCACACCCGCCAGACCAACAAGCGGCGCACCGACAAAGACGGCTCGTTGGGCCTGCTGAGGAATAAGAATCTCTTTGCCCGTCAGTTTAGCAACATCGTAAAACGGCTGAAAGAACGGCGGACCAACACGCCACTGCACAAGGGCGCTAACCTTGCGAACTATCCAGGAAGCAATCAGGCCGAGAATGACAGTTCCCGGAATAATAATAATCCAAAATAAAACATTTAACGAAACATTCATCTCTTCGCCTTTTCACTATCTCTTAAAAACGGCTCCCAAGTACCGCCGCCGGAGACTTTAACAACTATATCCTCAAAAACTTCCGTCAAATCACCTTCCACAACAACCTCTTTATAATCTATGCTTCCGTCATTACAGGTATTCACACACAAGGGTTTCTCCCCCGGCTCGAGCCGACCTTTGCAGACATCGCAGACACTACTTGGAAAAGGTATCAGGTCTGTATATATCGTTCCAAATGGGCAGGCAATCGCACAGGTTCCGCAGCCGGTGCATAACATATTTGCCCGTTTAAGAACGTCTGCATCATTATTTTTGCTCGGCACCTTCTCCAGAGCCCCCTGAGGACAGGCATTTACACAGGGCGCCGCCTCGCACCTGCGACAAATCAGAGCGAAACGGATCATCTCAAGCAGCGAATCAAACCCTTTGTTCTCGGGATGATGCTTGTATGAACACTGCACATGGGACTCGCCCTGAGTTGTGCATTTTGCCAAATCGATTATTAACTTCGCACCCATACAAAACCTCGTTTGCTCTAATCCCAGATATTTGGGTAATCTTTTATTTGGTCATAAGTAAAGACAGGCCCATCCTTGCAGACATAATACTTTCCAATCATACAATGTCCGCATTTTCCAAATCCACAGCTCATATTCTTTTCCATTGAAAGATAGACGTCTTTAGCTGCGAATCCAAAATCCAATAACTTCAACATAGCAAACTTCATCATAATCGGCGGGCCGCAAACCACCGCCACTGCGTTTTTAGTATCCACATCATTCGGTCCAAGTATCGTAGTTACCACGCCGACATTGTCCTTCCACTGACCGTTCGCTTTATCAACGGTAAGTTTAATATCGACGCCTTTAATTTTTTGCCAGGGGCCG
>CAYTTK010000149.1:2818-6214 GCA_964440735.1 uncultured Pirellulales bacterium | reverse complement strand
AGATCAGGCATAAGATCAGGCATGAATATGCGGGTACGCCGATTGATTATCGCGGGGCGTATAAGGCGGAAGTAGCGTAGAGGAAGGTTCACCGTTCACCGTTCACCGTCAGACAACGGATAACGGATAACGGACAACGGGTAACGAAATAAGGGGGATTTTATCATGAAAAAGTTTCTAAAACTGGGCCTGATGGCCCTGATGGTGGTTTTTCTGCTGGTGGGTGTGATGCCGCAAACGGGTCAGGCCGCGGAATACTGGAAGGCGAAGTATGAGCGGTTTTCGGCCACAATTGGTGAAACGCTGGCCACGGGAGACGTAGTATATATCAAAGGATCGGATGGGGAGGCATACAAGGCCGATGCGGACGATTCTGCTGCTCGGCCTGCGGTTGGCATTGTCGACAAAGGAGGCTCATCCGGTACAGCTGAGATCGTTGTCCGGGGAATCCTGGCCGGACAAACCGCGGCAAGCCCGGGGGCCAGATTGTTTCTTCATACAACCGCAGGGGCATTGAGTACCACAGCACCAACCAACGCACAGATGCTGGGGTTTGTGCTGCCCGGAACGGCTGGCAGCAGCACAACCTACTATATCAGCGTGGTGATCCCATCGAGTGCCGGCGCGGCCTATTGATAAAGAAGAAGTGCATATCAATAGAACGATAGTGCTCGGAGGGCTCATATTGATGCCCTTCTTTGTGATTCCGGTCAGCGGCATGCCCTTCAGGCTCTCCCGGGAGATCCTGGCCATCTGGATGGGTGTGGGGCTGGTTATGGCATTTACACCCAATTGGTGGCTGAGGGGCCTGCTCGGGCTGGCCCTGGCGCATCTGATCATACACCCGGCCAGCATCGCCTACTGGGATATGATGCTGCTGTGCGTATTTTGCGGGATCTATGGAGTTGTTCGGAAAATGAACGATGAATGGATACAATGGCTGCTCATGGGTGTTTGCCTGGTTGCAATGGTGCAGGCGGTGCTGATCTTTGTGCAGCTTGCCGGGCTCTGGAATTGCGCCTTCCCCGGCGGCGGGACCTATCCGCGGGGGATGTTCGCCAATAGCGGTGATGCCGGGGCGTTTCTGGCATTGAGCTGGCCGGCATTTATGCTTATGACCCGTAAACCAGGGAACAGATGCGCCCTGATCCGCACGTTTGGGACGATTGTTATTCTGTGTACGGTCGTCGCAACCGGATCTACTACACCATTTTTAGCCCTTATGAGCGGCATCTGCCTCTGGATACTGATTCAGCCGGCCTTGAAAGCATACCGCAGGTTATTGATTGCGGCGCTTTTAGTCCCGCTTATCGGAATGTTCTTGATCTGGGTGGATCCCATTAAGGGCACTTTGAAGGCCCTCCGCTGGCACCGATGGGATCGGACTATTATGTCGATCCAGGATAAGCCCTGGGGCTATGGACTGGGCTCGTATAAAGAGCTTTTTCCGGCTATGATGGCCAATGACCCACGGCTTCGGCATACAGAGCAGGCCCACAATGAGTACCTGCAGATGATCTTTGAGCTCGGTTGGCCGTTTTTGTTGCTGGTGGCGGGATTTTTCGCGAGTTTTATGCATTGGTTATTCGGACAACGGACAACGGACAACGGACAACGAACCGCCGCTTGCGGCCTGGTGATCCTGGCCGTGGGGTGTGCGGGTAATTTCTGGCTGCATCTGGCCGAGGTGGGGTTTCTGGCAATTTTTTGGTTAGCTATTTGGGATCGTACAGGAGGTAATTTTTATGGGAAATACGCGCAATAATCCAAGCGGGCAGCCCGCTACAAATCCGGCGGGAAACCCCAGGCCGCATGACGGCCGAGGCGGCGGTGAAGGAATGCCGGGCGGTGGAAGAGGAGGCCGGAATCCGGATCCCTGCCCTGAAGGCGGACCGGGAAGCGGGCAAGGTGGCGGACAGGGCGGCGGGAAAAACAGACCGTAGAAAACAGACGACAGAGGGCAGTCGATGCAGGAAATCTGTCATCTGTGATCTGTCATCTGTCATCTCTCCCCTGTGATCTGTCATCTGAATTGCGGAGCAAATTGTGAGCACACGGCAGGACTATTTAACGGCCATAGGCAATTTCGTCGGGGGTGACCTGCCCCTGGATGAGGCAGAGCAGATCCTTGCAATCGGCCAGGCCATAAAGGCACACTCCAAGCATAAGCCACAGGTGATTGTGGAGGATGAGGACGGGGACGGCGGATTTGATTATGCAGTCAGCGCGCTTACCTCCTGGTCTGACGGATTTTCCGTGATCAAGCAGGTGGAATACCCGGTGGACGACACGGATCAGACGCCGGACATTCTCCAGGACGATGAATGGATGATCTATGAGAAGCCGACCGGCAAGGTCCTGCGCTTCAAGGAGGATAAGCCCACCGCGACTGAAGATTTCCGGGTGACCTATACGGCCCTGCACACCTGCACGGACAGCGCCTGTACGGTGAAGACCTTTGATGAGGAGGCGGTGCAGGCCCTGTGTGCGGCCTTTTTCTGCGACATGCTGGCTGCCTATTATGCGCAGAGTCAGGATTCCACTATCGATGCGGACAGTGTGGATCACACGAGCAGATCGCGCGAATATGCGGCCCGGGCCAAGACATATCGAAAAGCATATTTTGATCACCTGGGCATCAAGGAAGGCCGGGCACCGGCCGCGAGCGTGACACGGGATCAGGATAAGAAAGGGAGTTGGGCATCGGATAAGCTGACGCACAAAGCGAAGTACAGATGACAGAGGACAGAGGACAGATTGTTTGAACCCAAGTTAAAGGTCGATTTAAAGGACCTTGAAGAGTTGACACGGGAGTACCCGGAGATCTCGAAGGACGTGCGGATCTCCAAGCTCACCGAGGCCCTGAATCTGCTCGAGCGGGAGATCAAAAAAAAGACGCCTTACGGCGCCGGGCCGATTCATCTGAGGGACACGATACATGGGAAGGTAAGGGCTAGCGGGAAAAAGGTGATTGGAATTATAGGCACGCCCCTTCAGCATGGGGAGCCCGTGGAGCTGGGCACCAGGCCGCACTTTCCGCCCACCGGGCCGATACAGTTCTGGGTGGAAAAGAAACTGGGATACTCGGGCAAGGAGGCCGCGAGTGTAGCGTTTCTGATCGCCCGGGCTATATCGAAGCGGGGCACTAAGGGCGCAAAAATGTTTGAGGAGGGATTTGAGGAGGCGGAAACCAGGGTTGTGCGGATCCTGGAGGAGATACCGGGGGAGATCGTGAGGAGAATTTAGCCGCAGATCCACGCAGATGAACGCGGATAAGAATTAAAAAAATCTGTGTATATCTGTGTAAATCCGTGGCAAATCGCCATGTCATTAGCGAACATACGAGATCAGATCGAGACGATCCTGGGCGGGGTTTCCGGCATCGGCGTGGTGCAT
>CAYTTK010000149.1:0-2718 GCA_964440735.1 uncultured Pirellulales bacterium | reverse complement strand
AAACCAGTCATAGTAACCAAGCCGCTCGGCAAATACCGGCCGGGTGATATTTTCACGCCGGCAAAAGATGCGCCGGTGGCCACCTGGATCCGCCGCGCGAAGGTCAGACCATTAACACCTGAAGAGCAAGAGGCCTGGGAGGCAAAACAGGCCAGGGAGAAAAAGAAGGACGAGCACTGGACGGATCCGATAAAGAATTTGCCACAAAGCCACAAAGACACGAAGAAAAAATAAGCTTAGTGCCTTAGTGCCTTGGTGGCTAGGTTAAAAAAATGATCTCAATCATTATCCCGGTACATAACGGCTACGAATATACGCAGATGTGTATTGATTCCATCAAGGAATGCACCGATAACAATCATGAAATAATCCTGGTGGATAACGGCTCCACGGACGAGACGGCCCTGCTCTCCAAGGCGCCAGATATGCAATACGACCGATGTATCATAAACGAGGAAAACCTGGGCTTTCCAAAGGCCGTTAACCAGGGAGTGAAGGCTGCAAAAGGGGACTATGTCTGCATCCTGAACAACGATGTGATCGTGACGCCGAATTGGCTGAACAGATTGATGGCTCACCTGGAGGGCGGATTTGATGCGGTTGGCCCGTGCTCGAATTTCGTGGCCGGGGCACAGAGGGTGCAGATCGGCACGTATGATAATCAGGAGGAGCTCCACGCCCAGGCAGAGAGTTTCTATGAGAAAAACGCAGGAACATGCGAGCCGGTGAACTGGATCATCGGGTTTTGTATGGTGCTGAAAAAAGAGCTCTTTATCGAGCTGGGGGGCTTTGATGAGGATTACGGGCTGGGAAATTCCGAGGATATCGATTTCTGCTTTAAGGCGAAAAAGACAGGGTGCCGCATAGGCATAGCACGGGATGTTTATATCCATCATTTCGGCCACGTCACTCACGAGATTCTGGAGCTCGACATAGCTGCGCTTGTAGCGGAGAACAATAAAAAGTTTTACGAGAAATGGGGGCAGGAGGCTGAAGAGCTGCTGGTAGGGCAAACAGAAATTAAAGCCACCACAAAACCGGCGGGTAAACCCGGCCTCCGGCCTGTAGGGGCCTACGCCCCGGAGGGACTGCGGATCCTGGTGGGGACATATTTTTTGAATAAGCCGCAGGGGACCCAGACGTGGACGTACACGCTGATTCAGGCCCTGCGCAGGCGCGGCCATGAGGTAGTGGCACTCACGTTTGCCCCGGGCTACGTATCTGGCTTGTTAGGGGAGGATAAGGGCATCGTGGTTTGGCGCCCCGGCGGTAGACCCCCCCACGACCGCGACTTTGATCTTACGATCACGAATCATTATCCGGTTTTAAGGTATATCCGTGGGGCATCAGCGGTGAAGAGCGGGCCGATAGTGCATTTTGTGCATGGGGTTGGCCCAAAGAAAGAGCAGCCGGTTAGCGGAGCGGATTACTACGTGGCAGTGTCCGAGGAGGTCAAGGCCCACGTAGAGGGGAAGGGTTACAAGGTGTCGGCAGTGATACCGAATTTCGTTGATCTCAACAGGTTCAAGAAAGGCCCTGCACTGAATAGTTCAGTCCGGTCAATTTTCTACGTCTCTCACTATCAACAGATGGCCGAGATGATAGAGAATGTCTGTAAATCCCGGGGGATAACTTTATACACATCCGCCCCGGTCGGTCGGGCCATGTTTGTTGAGGAGATTATGTGGAAGTCCGATGTTGTCATAACCCTGGGGCGTGGGATCTGTGAGGCGATGGCCTGCGGCAGGGCAGCCTTCGTTGGTGATCATTCACCTGTAATCGGCCGGCCTATCGGGGATGGTTTTATCACCGGGCGCAATTTCCGTGAGAGCATGAAGTTTAATTTTAACGGAAAACGATTCCAGCTGCCATTCGATGAGAAGATGTTGAGCGAGCAACTTGACCGCTATACGCCGGCGATGGGGGAAGTAAACAGAGGTCTTGCCGAGGGGCTTCTCGATGTCGAGGCAGCCATCGACAGGATTTTCGAGCTTGCTTTAAAAGACCCGCCACAAAGGCACGAAGGCACAAAGAAGAAAATTAAAAAAACTTAGCGTCTTCGTGTCTTAGTGGCAAAGATTAAAATGAAAAAAATCACCAACATCAAACTGGCCATTGGCAGGCCGCTTAATTTCCCGATGGTATACGCGGGATATCACGATGCATTTCTCCGGCTGGAGATGCTCCAGGATTTTATCCACCTGAGCTCAAACGCCGATTCCATCATCGCGATGCGCAATGACCTCGTGGTCCAGGCACGGGGGGCCGGGGCATCGCATCTGATCCAGATGGACGTGGATATGAGCTATCACCCGCAGACCATTACCCGGCTGCTCTCCCACAGACTGCCGGTTGTTGGGGCACTGGCTTTCCGGCGCTGGCCGCCCTTTGATCCCCTGATGATGCGGGGCAGGATAAATCGCTATAAGAATGTGGAGCACTGGGAGAAGGATGAGCTGGTCGAGGTGGATGCCACGGGTGCAGGTTGCCTGTTGTGCAGCATGGAGGTTTTTGATGCGATCGAGCCGCCCTGGTTCGAGCCGACGCCCAGTCCCTCGGGTGAGCGGGGTCATGTGGGGGAGGATTTCGCCTTTTGCACGAAACTCAAGGAGGCCGGTTATGACATATTTGTGGACACGGCCGTGCCGGCCGGCCATCTGACATTCTTTGTGGTGACAGAGGAAACGTGGCGGCTGTATACGGGACTGAAGAAAATAC
>CAYTTK010000148.1:0-6266 GCA_964440735.1 uncultured Pirellulales bacterium | reverse complement strand
GCGTATCCATCTCGGCTATTTCAATTCTAAAATCACCGCTGCTTTAGAATATGACCACGCCGCAAAAAAATTCCACAAGGAATTCGCTGCACTCAATTTCCCAAAACAATAATAAATAATAAGTAGTAAATAATAAATTATTTGTGTCACTGAGCCCCAAACGTAAGTGCGGGGTCAATGATTATCAACGTGTCCACCGTCCTTTTGGTGATTTTCACGTCGGGTTTCAGTCCTGCTTAGCCCCCTGATTTATCAGGGGGTTCTGTTAAGCCGTCGCCGGCACGGCGACGTTACATTGCTTGCCCCGTATTAAATAAGCGCAAGCCGTAATTTAGTGCGGGGTCATTTCTCCGTAGCCCCATCGTTTCGGGCGAAGCAGGGAGCACAGTCGAAGGATTTATCCGGCGGGTTATTATCCCATTCCAGAAGCCCTCGGCTTTATGCCGGGGGTTAATGTCCCATTCCAGAAGCCCTCGGCTTTATGCCGGGGGTCAATGTCCCAATCCAAAACCCATCGATTTATCCAGCGGGTTATTCATCCTTACGGCAGGTTGCTTGCCCCGCACCAATTGTAGTGCTTTTGGATAATGAATCATGCATTAACGTAATTTGGCACACATAATCGTTCAATTGGTGCGTGGGTCGTTTAGCCCCCGGACCCGTGCCGGCGGGTTATTATCCCATTCCAGAAGCCCTCGGCTTTATGCCGGGGGTCAATGTCCCAATCCAAAACCCATCGATTTATCCAGCGGGTTATTCATCCTTACGGCGGGTTTTCTTCTGTTTAGCCCCCGGACCCGTGCCGGCGGGTTATTGCGTTGGTTTGTCATTCCCGCGCACGCGGGAATCCAGTACTTGGCCCCGTTTTCAAAACGTAGGGTGGGCTTCAGCCCACCAATTCTCTATTCCCGCCAGGGTTTATGGGCCTTGTATGCCTCAAGCCGTTTTTCATATTCTTTCTTGGCCTGATCCTCAGCAGCAATCTCTATTGCCTTTTTCTGGTATTCTATAGCTTTCTCAAAATCACCAGATTCGGCATAAGCTGCAGCAAGAACGGCTGTACAGGCGTCACTTTCATAGTTAGTTAGCTCGCAAGCCTTTGTTGCCAACTTAACGGCCTTTTCTCCGTTTCGGAAATTATCATTGGGGCAGGTAGCGTACAAAAAGGCTTTCTTAGCGTACGTCGCAACAAAATTCGGGTCTCTTTTAATGGCTTCGTCGTAGGTAATTATGGCATCTCCATATTGTTTTAGGCCATAGTAAGAAGAACCTAACCCCCATAGTATGTAAGCATTGTAAATTTCATCTGAATTTGTTTTTCTTAACTGCTGGTAGATTTTTTTGGCTTCTGTATACGCCTCATTTGCCTCTTTCTGTTTACCTAATACAGACCATGATTCGGCTAAGCAATAATTAAAAAACCCCCTTACATAATTCGACTCACTTGGGTTCTTTTGTAAGTAGCTCTCTAAGGCATCAGTATAACCTGATACGGTATAGCCCCATGCGTTAAGACATATAGTTGGTAAAATATCCTTGGGTTTTAATTTGATAATCAGTGCAATGTGTGGTACTGTTTTTTCATTCCAATGAAGTTTTTCATAGGTCATTAATAAATAAATATAAACATCCGCTAAATCCGGCTTTAATTGGATTACTTTTTCATAGCAGCGTGCGGCTTCACCATAGTTTTTCAGATTATAAAAACATGTCCCCATGCCACCCCAAGCATCCTCGCTGTCAGGATTATAGCTGATGTATTTTTTATAATAAGCCATTGCTTCTTGATACTGCAAAGTGATGGCGAGAGAACGAGCAAGGTCTAAATCTCTCGCAGAATAAAAATGATTATTGGGTTCGAGTTTAATAGATTTTCTGAAAGCATCGATTGCCTCATTATGGCGACCCAGTGCTTGGTATGATATTCCGAGAAGTGAATAGGTAATAGCACTGTTAGGATTAATTTTGATAGCTTCTTGGTAGGCTCCTATAGAATCTTCTATTCTGTTCATCTGAGTATACCAAATTGCTAAAACCAGCTTTTCAGCCAGATTGGGGTCTATTGGTAGATTTTGAAGATTTGGCTTCAAATTGCCTATGACAGAGCCAGCACCCTTTTTGTTTATATATTTTTGTGCCTCTACAAACGAGATTATAGAGTAGTTAGGATCAATAGCTAAAATCTTTTTGGAGGTATCTATAAATTCATTCTGTTGGCCTAAACCTAAATATGATGAAGCCATGCACTTTAATGCGTCTATGTTTGAGGGTTGTAACTTGATGGCTTCGTTCGCATTATTCACCGCGAGCTTATATTCTCCTAATTCAAAATAGCACCAACTGAGACTTGAATAAGCCGTAACATTTTTTGGTTCTAATTGAATCGCTTTTTTATATGCTTGAATCGCATCACCATACTGCTTATACATAGAGCAACAATACCCAAGGCGATTGCACACAGATGCGTTGTCAGGTTTAACAGCTAAATATTCTCTATATGTTTTTATCGCATCTTGATAGTTTTCACTTTGCTGGTATCCAGCCGCTAAGACTTCCTTGTAGTTAGCATTATTAGGCTCGAGCATCACGGCTTTTTGGAGCGGTCCTATTGATTCTTTCCACCGACGTAATACTTGGTAACCAAGTGCTAGCCCAAAATGAGCTTCCGCACAGTTTGGCCCAATCTCGACAGCGTGCTTGTACAAAAGAATTGCCTTGTTAGGATCACCTAATTCTTGATAGCACAGCGCCCCTAAATAGGCTGCTTGTACATGGGTTGGGTCTTTCACCAAGGCCTTTTTGAAACACACAAGAGCCTCGGCATGATGTCCACTTGCCATTTTGGCCAGACCCTCAGCATGAAGTCTTCCCGCATCAGCTATTTTGTTTTCCCTAACGTAGAAAACGGTCAAGGCAATAACTATTATCGTTGCGATAATCGCTACTAAAACGGTTACAGTTCTAACGGGGTTTCGACGTATGATTTTATAAGTTCTTCGAGTAATGCTGGGTCTCTTTGCGGTAATAGGCTTAAACTCCAGTACATGTTCTATATCAGCAGCAAAATCAGCCGCAGTTTGGTATCTATCTTCCGGTAATTTCTCGAGCGCATGAAGCAAAACTGTATTAAAATCAGTTGAAAGACGCGGACAGAATTTTTTGGGCGGAACAGCCTCACGTGAAATAACCCTCGTTAGTGTTTCGTTTACAGTGTTGCCTTCAAATGGCGGACGCAACGTCAGGCACTCATAGTAAGTTGCAGCTAACGAATAGACATCGCTTCGGCAATCAACGGTATCCGGCCTGCGAATCTGCTCAGGTGATACATAGCTTGGAGTTCCAAAAAACTCACCTGTAACTGTAATCGCTTGTTGTGACTCAGCTCTTGCCAAACCAAAATCAACGAGCTTTGGTGTGCCGTTAGAGTCAATCAGGATATTCGATGGTTTCACATCGCGATGCAGGATGCCTTTGCTATGCGCATTCTCCAGAGCAGAAGCTATGCTGATAATTATCTTGCTTATGCCAACGATATAATCCGTGTCAATTTCAGCGCCATCTTTTTGCCTTGATTTGGCATATTCCCTCTCTTGGATGCTGGATTTATCTTCAAGGCACTTTCGCATGACCTCGCTTGCTTTTGCATCAGACGGCGCATTGCGAATACTGGCCAGAATCTTGTCCAATGATACTCCTTGAACATACTCCATTGCAAAGTATGAATAGGGCCCTTCTTCACCAACCTCGTAGATGGAAACAATGTGTGGGTAAGAAATCTTTGCCAATACTTTTGCCTCGCGTTTGAACCTCTCCAAGCTTTTGGCTCGTGCACCGCTAATATCGCTAATGACTTTCAGTGCCACTTCTCTATCCAGAGAAACCTGTCGCGCAAGAAATACCGCCCCCATCCCACCAGTGCCGATTAAGTTTACTATTTCAAAGTCCCCGAGTCTTTTGCCGATGAGGTCATGTTCGATTACTGCTTCTCTATAATCGCTATCATCGGCCTGCATAAGGCAATTAAAGAGGCCATCGATTTTCTGCAGGTTTTGGATTTTTTGTCTGAGCTGCTCTTCGACATCGGGATATTGCTTCACAAATTCATCGATGTTTAACCTGTGTCCCTGCAATTGGGCATCAACAAATTTTTGCACGGCCTGCTCAATGACCTGTTCTTTATTGTTATTTGCCGGTTGGGACATCAGCTTTCCTCAAAGGCATTACTCAGAGCCTGTATCGCCCGAGAAAGTATCATCCGTACGGCATCAGGGCTTTTATGTAATTGCTCTGCCGCTTCTTTATATGAAAGACCCTCAATTTTCGTAAGGATAATCACTTCTTTATATTCGGGCTTTAATTTATCTATCGCCTTTTCGAGCTTATCTAAATCCTCTTGTTTGGATATTATCATGCTTGGCGTTGTAGATTTCATCGGCTCAAAATTCCTAACAAAGCTATCCTGATTCACCTGTCTATAATTATTAAGCGGAATTTCTCTACGAATATCTCGTTTATCTGCATGCAATCTGTCTAAATTATCACGGATTCTATTTTCGGCTATCTTTGATAGCCATCGCATGAAATCTCCCTCGTTCTCGTAGGTAAAGTTCTCCAAGCTCCGCAAAGCAGAAATAAAGGCATCTTGCACTAAATCCATCGATTCCAGCTTATTACGCAACTCTGCACCCATGCGGAGTCGTATTATCCGCCTTACTCGCTCACCGTAGACCTGACATAGCTTTTCTAAAGCTGATTCATCACCAACCTTGGCCAGTGCAACCAAACGCTGAGTCTTGTAGTTGAAACTGTCTCGCATCTTTCGCTAAGCTCCACAAATTGAAGATCTTATAAATATATTACCATTTTTTGGGGAAAATTTCAACTAATCTGTTCGCTCGTTCTTTTTTCTCCTCTAATAAGAGTAGAACGGACAAGTCCGAAAAGTGAAGTAAAAAAAGTAAATAGAAACCAAAAATTAAAAGGAGAAACAAAATGAAAACTTTAGCTGCATTACTATCAATTTCGGTCTTTACAGTAGTAATAATTGTTCTCTTAACAACTACTGTAGCAAATGCTGATGTATATGTTCGGGGTTACTATCGGAGTAACGGCACCTATGTTCAGCCTCACTACCGTTCCGACCCTGATGGGAATCCCCACAACAATTGGAGTACCTATCCAAACGTCAATCCATATACTGGGAAAAGAGGTACTAAGCGGTTTGGTATCATGAGGAACTCCAATATACCTTCTTATAAAAAACCAAGCACCTTGCTTTATTGTTCTCCGGGCATTCCTGGGTATGATTCCTCGATGAGTAAGCCAAGTCCTTTATTCGGGCCAACTTATCCTTCTGGTGGCTTTGGACGTGGCTCCGTGCTTTCAAATTGAAACGTAGCTAACGAGTCGAGACCTTTCTTAAAGGGCTGGCAGGGACTGCTGGCCTTTTTTTATGCACTAATGTTGCTTCCAATCTGCGCATAAAAAAATCCTGGCGATGACCTACTCT
The DNA here is from genome assembly GCA_964440735.1 of uncultured Pirellulales bacterium. Taxonomy (GTDB): domain Bacteria; phylum Planctomycetota; class Phycisphaerae; order Sedimentisphaerales; family Anaerobacaceae; genus CAZBWE01. The sequence goes on along the minus strand of CAYTTK010000148.1, from coordinate 757 downwards.
CACCCCGAAGGACTACCATCGGCTCACACGGGCTTAGCTTCTGTGTTCGGAATGGGAACAGGCGTTTCCCCGCGGATATACTCACCAGGAAGTTTGTTATCCCGCCTATCTATGGCAAATCCCCAAAGTAGGTACGGGACTAATTCAAATACTCGTACTGAGCAATGTCGAAGTATCAAAGAGCAAAATGCAAAATTTCGGAATTCATCCCTAAGGGATTCCACACCTTTAACTTTTTATTTTTAAACTTTGCATTTCTTAAAATATACAGATGCAGGTATGAGCATTGTGAGTTCAATGAACTACGAACTCATAACAACGAACATTCTAACCTGCGCAACCAAGGATTGATATGGTCAAGTGTTCGAGCGTTAGTACCGGTTAGCTGAATCCCTTTCGGGACTTACACACCCGGCCTATTAACCTGATAGTCTATCAGGGCTCTTCTCCCCGCACCTATTTTGACCAGTAGACGCCTAAGTCGAAGTAAGTGTGCCCTACACCACGGTTCTTTTGAACCGGGAATATCGGGCACGCTACGTTGTCAAAATGGCTTTCATAAAAATCACCACCTTTCAAACAACTTCGATAAGTGCCACTGAGCAAAATAGGTGCGGGGATGGAATCCTAATCTTGGAGGGGGCTTCCCGCTTAGATGCTTTCAGCGGTTATCCTTTCCCGACTTAGCTACCCGGCGGTGCCCCTAGCGGGACAACCGGTACACCAGCGGTCAGTACTTCCCAATCCTCTCGTACTA
>CAYTTK010000147.1:0-6292 GCA_964440735.1 uncultured Pirellulales bacterium | reverse complement strand
CCAAAGCCCGACCAAGCCAGTATCATATCTGTATTCTATTGAAGTTTCAGGCATAGCATTACCAGCGGTATCTTCGACGCCAGTAACCATTAAAGTATATATGATATCTTCAGTATGAGATGATGTCGATAAAATAACCCCATTATGTTCGGAATTTAGCGAAACGGAAATTATAGAAATCCCATTATTTATGTCATAATTGCTAATATTTATCGCTGACGCTTGGTCTAAAACCTCGCTAAATAAAATCCCGACGGATGTAGCAGAATAAGCACTTACAGAGATAACTAACGGCGGTGTAGTATCTGCTAAAGTTGTGGCTGGAGCGGTATTGCTACGACCTGACTCAAGACCTGCCCCATTCACCGCGGATACCTGGTAAGAATAACTCGTCCCACCATCAAGATTGGTGTCTGAGTACGAAGGTGAAGTTGACTGGCCAACAAGATTGCCATCTCTGTATATCTTATAGTAACTTATGCCGGATTCAGGATCGGACGATCCCTGCCAAGATAGGTTTATCTGAGACTTACTTATTGCCTGCGCGGTCAAATTCTGGGGTGTAGAAGGAGGCGTGGTGTCAGGAGGACCTGATAAGTATTCATAAGCGCCGATATCGAAGCCGGCCCCCAGCGGCCTAGAGTTTCCTAAGATATCAATATCGGGTGCTAAATCTGCACTTCCAGTATCAATTGCAGGAGAGCCTGACTTGTGCCTTAAATCATTATTTAAATAATCAGCAAAAAGCGCATCAGGACCAAAATCATCTATATCTATATTGTGGTCTGCTGTTATATTGTCGCCACTAATATCAATGACGTTTGCCATATTGTTTCTTATAACAGTATTACTGCCACTCCCCCCCGTATGAATTTCTACCCCACTCGCGTAAGTTGTCTTATTTGGGTCATAAAAAGCAATATTGTTTATTATTTTTGAATCTGTAGCTCCATATATGGCAATTCCATGCAAATGTGGCACCATCACAACATTATTCTCAACAAGCCAGTTATTGTAAGGGGGGTCAAAACACCCAATCCCATGCATGTCCCCTGTAAATTTAGTTACGTCTGGGTCATGATGAATTATCATGTTTCCTCTAAGAATAACATTATCGCAGGGAGGATAGTCAAGACGGTAAAACTGTATGCCATCTACATGAGTACCGCTTACGTCGTAAAAATTCTTAAGTGTATTATATTGGACAATAACATTACTTGATGATAGCACCTGAACACCATCTCCTATGTTATGTTCGACTTTATTATATTCAATTAAAGTACCGTCCCCAAACATAACCCCTATACCATAATTAACATTCTTTATTGTATTGTTTCTTATAATTACATTCGGACTACTCCATGAAAAGATCCCTTTAGAAGCCAATGAATTCCAATCATCTGCAGTCCAACTCGAAGCATCTTGAACAGAAAAAATAGTGTTATTTTCAATAATTATATTATTGCAATTATTGAGCTCAACAAGTCCCCATTTATACTTGCCATAAACAGGTGCAAGCTCAGTACTTATTATTAAACCTCTAAAAATCCACTTGCTTCCAGAGTTTAAAACAATTCTCCTAAATTCAGGATTATGTCCTGGCTGCGCCTGAATTGTTATATAATCAGAATTAGATCTAGCAGAAGTATCTATTTCACCATAATATCCATCCTGCAAACAAACAACATCTCCTGGCTGTCCAAGATTAAGTATTTCATTTCCTTGTCTATGATAAGGATCATCGGAGGTCCCGCTCCCGCCACTTGTTCCTTGAGCATCTACATAATAAGTTGCTGCTAAAGCTGCACTTGGTAGAGCTGCGCTAATGGCAAACACCAGGCAAAGAATATACAATCTTAGCCGATGAATATTAGCTCTTCTTAGAGACGTGCATATCATTTTTTCTGTTTTTTTGATAAGCATAAATTTAACCCCCCTACTTAATTTTCGACTTTAAATAAGTCTAAATAAAAAATACAAAATAAAGCCGACATTAACAAATCCAACAATTGTAGCCCATGCTTACAATAAAAATATGGGACTATTCTTTATCAGCAAAAAACCAAGAATAATTTAGTGAAAAAAACAAATCTCCTGTCCGATAAGTTAAAATGTCTTGGGAACTGCAAATCTCTTTCTTATAGGACGATAAGTGTAATCTTTTCACAACGACTCTCCCCCATTTTAGGTTTACATTTCATTAGTGCCTTAAATCTTAATACTTTCACATTTTTTCATAAATAATCACAAAATCTCTACAAATTGTGCTTTACCAATGTGATGACATCAAATAAAAGATTTTCCCTAACTATGCTAAACACGTTTTAAGTCTACGCATAGCTTTGTTACAAACGAACTGGTCACTCAGATTAAAATTTCGTTAAAATAAGAGATATGGGTGCAATACGCAATTTTTAACAAATATATATATGATAATGAAAAAAATGTTTTCTTAAAATCTATATCCACACTAATTTATTCATGAAAAGACCTTTACTTATCTTAAATTATAAGAATATTATCGGTCTTATCAATGATTTGTTACTCTAAAATTTCCATAACTCTATTCTCCTCTGTGAATTGCGCAATCATTGTTCCACAATAGTAAACAACCATTTTACCTAATTATAATAACTTAACTATTTTCCCCAGTCTATAGAACAAGAACCTCAATTATTAGTTAGTTTTTCAGCGGTTATTGATATCAGCAAATTCAAACCATGAATTTATGGATTTTTTATTTTTTTTAAAATTTTTTCTTGACAAAAAGACAAACTAACAATAGTTTTGTTACATTGTTAATATCGTTAACGCCCAAGGAGGAGGCCATATCAAATTACCTCCATAGGGTGATAAGCCATTACAGAGTTAAGGATGGGAAGTATTTGGTTTTGAATACTACTTTGGAGCTAACCCTTCGATGTATGCGATTAGGCTAAAGGATTTAGCAAAACCACTAAAAGGATTTGATTCGACGCACACAACAGGAAAAGTTTCAACACCTCTTGTCTGGTTGTCAGTTGTTTTGTTATTAATATTGTCGGGGGTTGTTTACAGAGTTATAGCCTCTCACTTACAACTTGTTTCTGACACTCCTATAAGCTTATCCATGTCCCTGAGTTCTTTTCCATCACATATCTACGATTGGGTCGGCACAGAGCTGACAATTCCCAGTATTACTAAAGAATACATGGAGAAGAACTTCGCAGATGATTTTTTGAGTCGTCGATACATTAACAATAACAATGCGACCAAATCCTGGGCCGATGTTTATATCGTATATTGTTCGTCTAAACCTGGCGGTATATTAGGTCATCAGCCTCGAGTGTGCTATCCGGCACATGGCTGGGTCCATGACAGCACGGAACCATCGCAATTCACCTCACGAACTGGACGGTCAATATCTTGTTTGATACATCGATTTCACAAATCTACCTCAATATATGAGCAAACAATTGTCATGAATTTCTATATTTTGAATGGTCAAATTACTACCAAAGAAAGCGATTTTTCTAGCCCATTTAGTCGAAGACCCAATCTTGCCCGTGACCCAACTCGCTACGTAGCTCAAGTGCAAATAAGCTCAGTGCTGGAAAACTCGGTTCGTACAGCAGCTAAAGATATAACAGACTTTATATTTGATTTTCTTCCCAATGATAACTGCGATGTTAAAGCAGAAAAATATGCAAATACCAATAATGGTATTCTGAAATAAAACGGTACCACACCAGCATGGAGGCTGGTTATTGCTATAACTAACGATATTGCAGGAGGTTATGTTAAATTCTTCAATGCAACCGACGGGGACAAGGTCTAAGGCGAAGGCACCAATTCATTTTTCTTCAGATTTAAATAATTTATTTCAGCAGTGTTCAGATATGCGTATTGATAAATTGAGCCACACTATTTTTAGGGCAGGTCATTTAGGCAAAAGACATAATTTGAAACATATATGCGACCTGAATGAGGATGTTGCTCTGACACCGGAAGGAACTATCGGAAGATTTTCGTATCACGACCATAAGGAAAATAAACAACCCTCCTAACAAAAAACGGGAGAAAAAATGCAGGTACCTCTATTAGATTTGAAAGCACAGTACGCAACCATAAGAAATGAGGTTACAGCAGCCATTTCGGAAGTCCTGGAATCACAGATATGCATAGGTGGACCAAAGGTTTCTGAGCTTGAAGAAAAAATAGCTAAGTTAAGCGACTGTAAATTTGCAATTGGCACCTCAAGCGGCACAGATGCGATTCTGAACAGCTTAATGAGTCTTGATATCCGTTTGGGTGATGAAATTATTACCACCCCATTTACCTTCTTTGCAACAGTTGGTTGTATAGCCCGAACAGGCGCCAGGGCGGTTTTCGTGGATATTGACCCCAAGACATATAACATCAATGCTGAGCTTATTGAGCCAGCAGTTACAAAAAAGACCAAAGCAATTATGCCGGTCCACTTATTTGGGCAAATGAGTGATATGGAACCGATTATGGAGGTTGCAAATAAATACAATCTTGCGGTTATCGAGGATGCAGCCCAGTCGATTACAAGCACATACAAAGGCAGAAAGGCCGGCAGTATGGGGACGGTTGGCTGTTTCAGCTTTTATCCAAGTAAGAATCTCGGCGGTGTTGGCGACGGTGGGATGGTCGTTACCAACGATAAAGAGCTGTATAATCGACTAAAAATAATGCGAAACCACGGTGAAAATTCCAAATATTATCACAAATTTGTTGGCGGTAATTTTCGCCTCGACTCTATCCAAGCAGCAATTCTTCTTGTCAAGCTGCCACATCTGGATGACTGGTCTGAAGCCCGTCGGTGTAATGCCGCTTTTTACAATGAGAGATTCGCCGGTACGGTTGTTAAGACACCATATATCAGCCCGGATTGTGTGAGCATATACAATCAATACGTAATAAGAGTTCCTAAACGGGATCAATTGGTTGCTTATCTGAAAGACAAAGGTATTGGTCATGAAATTTATTATCCATGCCCAATGCATCTACAGGAATGTTTTGAGTATCTGGATTATAAGGAAGGTGATTTTCCGGAGTCGGAAAAAGCAGCGAAAGAGGTATTGGCAATCCCTATTTATCCAGAACTTACAGACAAGATGAAAAACTATGTAGCAAACTCTATTCTGTCCTTCTATAGTACACAAATGCACAATTACTACAAGATGTGTTCTTAAATAGATTGAAACTACGCCGATCAAAAACCGGTGACGTAAAGAGCAATATAAGTGACACTACTAGAAGAAATTACATGGTTTTTTCAATTGCAACTGACAGGGACGGAGTCTGAGAAGATTGATTAATGATTATTGACTATTGATTATTGGCCAGTTTCTGTTCTCCTGCGGTGAAAGGTAGCAATCAGTGTAATCTGCGTTAATCTGTGTCTAAAAAAATAAAGCATGGCGAGATTTCCTAAAAAAGAAGCTGAGATTGTTGCATTAGCCGAGCGGTTATGGCAAGGATTACTGTCAAATCGTCCTACTATATATCCAAATCCGCCTGTTCATCCGATATCGCTACGGTTCAAGGCGATCACATATAGACGTCAGCGAGAAGATTTAATCGCAAAGCAAGCAGCGGTGGAGGCTGCTACCGCAACCAAGGATGAAGCATTGGAAGAATTAGTCGAGGCGATGAAGGCGGGTATTCGCTATGCGGAAAATACCGTTAATTTCGATGATGACAAATTGAAACTTATTGGTTGGGCCGGTAAAAAGGAAGCAACTCCACTGGCTCCGCCTGGTCAAGCCCGACAGCTTGAAGCACCGAAACAAGGCGCTGGTTGGGTGTTTCTCGACTGGAAAGCGCCTTTTGATGGCGGCAAACCAAAGGCCTATAAAGTCCAGCGCCGTCTGCGCCCCAGCGGAAGTTGGCAGGATGTAGCAACTGCTATTGTCACCGAGGTGACGTTGGTAGAACAACCGCAAAAGCAAGAGTTGGAGTATCGTGTCATTGCGGTAAATAAAGCGGGTGAAGGTTCCCCAAGTAACACAGCAATGGTAGTTCTCTAAAATAGTGCTAAGGCTAAACGTCAAAAGCAGATTAAAGTATAGAAGAATTTACCTGCCTATAAGGCAGCCAGTAATACCGTAATGGCGGTTTTATAGATTTACAGATAAGTTTACATTGTGGCATTGTAAGCGTGACCTGTGACAAAGTGAGCTTACTCCACGAAAAAGTAAGCGTGACCTGCGGCAAAGGAAGCTTACTTTTTGGCAGAGTAAACGGCCTATAAGGCCCGTCAAAGCGGGAAACATTAACATAAGTT
>CAYTTK010000146.1:0-6301 GCA_964440735.1 uncultured Pirellulales bacterium | reverse complement strand
GAACGGGCAACGTTATTGCCGTCACCAATAAAAGCAATCTTTATACCTTCCAGCCAGCCACAATGCTCCTGAATAGTCAGCACATCAGCCATCGCCTGGCAGGGATGCGACCAATCCGTCAGTGCATTTATTACCGGCACGGTTGAGAATTTGGCCAGTTCGGTGACAGTATTATGCTCGAAGGTCCGGGCCATTATGCCGTCAACGTAACGGCTCAGGACGCGGGCAATATCCTTGACGGGCTCGCGATTGCCAATGCCGCCTATATCCTCGGGCTTGACGTAGATGGCACTGCCGCCGAGGTCCGTCATAGCAACGTGGAAGCTGATTCTGGTTCGTAAGCTCGGCTTTTCAAAAAGCATTGCCAGAACCTTACCGGATAGACACACATCCCGCCCACCGCCCTTATAGAGCTTTTTGAGAGAAACGCTCAAATCGAGCAGGGCGTTCAATTCTTCCGCTGAACAATCGCTTATGGATAGAAAATCTTTCATATTTTTAACCACGGACTAACACAGACTTAAAACGAACCGACACGGACAAAATCAGTGTAAGTCAGTATCCCAGTCCATGTCCATCAGTGTTCTGTTAAAACGTTATCAAGGATATCAATGGCCTGGTCAATCTGGCCCTTGGTGACAATCATCGGCGGCATAAAACGCAGAACAGTACCCTGGGTGCAGTTTATACGTAAGCCCTTGGCTAAACATTGAGCTACTATTTCACTGCCGGGGCCGGTTAATTGAATGCCAATCATCAGGCCAACCCCGCGAACACTGTCTATAATACGATGTTTTTCCTTTAACTGCAGCAGCTTGTCCTGAGTATATTGACCAAGTTTGGCTGCGTTTTCCAGCAGGTTATCTTCTTCTATTGCTTCAATAACGGCAATTGCTGCGGCGCAGGCCAGAGCGTTTCCGCCAAAAGTCGAAGCGTGTTTGCCGGGGACAAGCGAGGCAGCGACTTGCTCTTTGGCCATCATAGCCCCTATTGCAACGCCTCCGCCGAGGGCCTTGGCCATTGTTATAATATCCGGCTCGACGTCAAAATGCTGGTAACCGAACCATTTGCCGGTTCTACCCATTCCCGTCTGGACCTCGTCAAAAATCATTATCGCTCCACTTTCATCGCAGAGCCGCCGTATGGTCTGCAAAAATTCGGCTGTGGCAATGTTTATGCCGCCTTCGCCCTGAATCGGCTCGACCATCACCGCTGCAACCTCATCGCTGAAAGCTGATTCAAGTGCACTGACATCGTTAAACGGCACATAGACAAAGCCAGGCAGTAACGGCAATAGGCCTTCGTGATGTTTCGGCTGGGCGGTTGCTGTCATTGTTGCAAAAGTGCGACCGTGAAAGCTACCCTCAGCTGTAATAAACTTGTATTTCCCCCCTGATGTATGCAGGCGTGCCAGCTTCATCGCAGCCTCGTTGGCCTCGGCGCCGCTATTGCAGAAAAAGCACTTGCCGCCGAACGCCCGTTCGCTTAGCAGCTTTGCCAACTTACCCTGCGGCTCGGAGAAGAGTGTGTTATCGATATGCAAAAGCTCGCCTGCCTGCTTGCGTATCGCTTCAACAACCTTCGGGTGACAATGTCCTATTGCACTGACTGCCCAGCCGGGAAACATATCCAGCATCTCGTTGCCGTCGGCATCATATAGATAACAGCCCTGGCCCTTGACGATAACTCGCGGCAGCCGATTGTAGTTGCCAATAACATATTTATTAAACAAATCAATTGTCTCTTCTGTGGTCATAATTCGTGTCTCGTGGTTCGTGGCTCGTGACCCGAGTGACGAGTCACAAGGCACCATCTTCAATTCTTAATTCCTTACTATTTCTGTTCCTATACCTTTGTCGGTATAAATTTCCAATAGCAGCGAATGCTCGATTCTGCCATCGATTATATGAGCTTTTTTGGCGCCGCCGTCCAAAGCCGTTATGCAGGCCTCGACCTTTGGGAACATTGCATCGGTGATAACGCCTTCGTCAATCATCTCTTTAATCTGCGCCTCGCCCAGACTTGAGATTGTGCTGGCGGAGTCGTTGAGGTCAGCCAATATTCCGTGGGTGTCGCTTACAACAACGAGCTTTTCGGCGGTTGTTTCTGCTGCGACCTTTCCGGCAGCACTATCGGCGTTGACGTTCAGCTTTCCTCCCGCCTTATCTCTGGCTATCGATGCAATCACCGGTATTGTCCGGTCGGCACATAGTGTCTTTAACAAATCAGAATTTACATTAGTTATACTGCCGACCAGGCCAAGGTCAATTTTTCTGCCGTTTTCGCCGGCCAATCTCAATGTTTCTGCAAATAACACACAACTACTAAGCGAGTGCATTCCCATCGGCTTACAGCCCAGTCCCGTGAGAGTCTCGCAGATGGGGGTATTTATCTTGTGCACAAGCGTATGCTCTGCTATGGTCAGAGTTCGTTCATCTGTATATCGGCGACCCTGTATCCAGACCGGCTCAAGTCCCACCTCGTTCATCGCCTTTGTGATGGCTTTGCCACCGCCGTGAACTATAATCGGCAGCATTCCCACGGTGGACATAAAGGCGATGTCGGCGAGGAGCTTCTTCTGCAGACAGGTATCGTCAAGGATACTTCCGCCGAGTTTTACTACCACAATTCGCCCGCGGAAGCGGCGGATATACTCCATCGCCTCAATTAACGCACGGGCTTTTGCAATAGCTTCTTCCATCTGTTTTTCACCTTGGAAAAATGATATTAAAACTAAAAAGCTAAGTTTATGAATACAGAGACTCGTCGTCAAGCCAAATTTACAGCGAGTGAATTTCGCATTCGGCGATGCGTTTTTTGCAGGAAATTTCTAAAATAGACGGGAACTATCGAGCAGAAAAGTGACCGGACCGTCATTGGTGCTATTAACGTGCATATGTTCGCCAAAAGTCCCCTTCTGGACAGTTACGCCCTGCCTGGCAATCAGTTCCACCACTTTTTCGTATAGCTGCTGTGCTAATTGCGGCTCCGCAGCGGCATCGAAACCCGGCCGACGGCCCTTTCGGCAATCGCCGTGCAAGGTAAAATTGCTTACCAGTAAAATGCTGCCGCCGACGTCGAGGACGCTCAGATTCATCTTGCCGGCCTCATCGGCGAAGATACGCAGATTCACGAGCTTATCGGCCATAAACTCAGTGTCTTTTTCGCTGTCGCCTTTTGCGACGCTGAGATAGACTAATAGTCCTTTATCGATTTTGCCTACCTGCCGGCCATTGACTTCGACCTTTGCCTGCAAAACCCGCTGAATTACAGCTCGCATAATTTTCCCTTATATAAATTCTAAAACCACGGCGTTGAAGAGGCCCGCCGAATGTGAAGCTCGTCGATGACGGCATTGCCTTTATGCGTTACCAGGTATAGAACCAGCTCGGCGATTTCATCCGGCTGCATAAGGTCCTGCTTTTTTATATCCGGGCGGACTTTTTGCACCAACTCGGTATCGACACCTCCGGGGCAAAGTAAATGCACGCGGATATTCGAGCGATTGAGCTCCTCAGCCAGAGATATTGTCATTCCGCGAAGGGCATGCTTGGAGGCGGTATAGGCACTTTGAAGCGGATAACCCTTGACCCCAACAACAGAGGCAATATTGATAATATACGCAGATTCAGCTTTTTTTAATAGCGGCAGGGCTTCTCTGCACAGGATAAAAGGTGCACGTGAATTGACGGCAAAGCATCGGTCCCAGTCTTTCGTTGCGGTCTCTTCCAACTTTGCCGAGTGGGTGACGCCTGCATTATTGACAAGTATATGTAATCGACCAAATTTTTCACCGGTCACTTTAACAAGATTTTTGATAGACTCTTCTTCCGCCAGGTCGGTGACAACAATCTCCGGCTTACCACCCGCCTCTGTCACCCTGTCAGCAGTTTCCCGGAGTTTGTCGATTGAGCGTGCAGTTAGAATAACCGTTGCGGCCTCCTTGGCTAATGCGATACTGACAGACCTGCCAATCCCCCTGCTGGCCCCTGTTACTATTGCGATTTTTCCGGTTAGACGTTTTGGCATTCAGCAGCCCTTATTAAAATTGCATCGCAATTATAATCGAAGATTGTGATAAACAAAAGCCTCCTTTTTCCAGACCCTGTCCGCAAAATACGATTACAATCAACAAGGATTCGCACCTGAACCGTCGGCTTGGCGACAATATCACATTCTGTAGAAACAAAGGGAACGACTTCAATTCAACGACAATATCGTTGACCTTGAGAATTGTTGAGTAAACGAGTCATCACTACAAGTGCGTCTAAACCGGTTTTATTAACGTCGTTGATATCCGACTGGTTTATATTCTTACACTAATTAGTTTTGCCCTGTTGCTCCTTCAGATTGTCGGCCTCTGGTTCGTCTGTCCTGAGGATACCTTTGCCCGGGACGATAGCGGTCGCGCGGGCTTCGTGTTCGTCTTAACTCCTTTTGTTCTTCTTCCTGCAATCTTTCGATGATTCTATCGAACCGCTCGTGCCTGCTCAGCAATAAGCCATCAATCGCAGCGATTGTTTTTTTCGCCCCCTCTTCAACAGCCAGCTTTCGTATGAACATCATCTCCTCCGTGACATTCTCGTAGGCGGCTCTTGCCAGAACCGTTCTATTGTCACCTTCTTTGCCAAACCACTGGCGTATCTCATCTCCGCTTCTCCTTTTTAATTCCGTTAACTGCCTATCCAAACCTTCATATTCTTTGATTGCTGATTCAATTTCGTTCGGGTCGGCGAGTATATCAGCTTCAGTCTTAGGTCTTGCGTCGATTGTTGTGTTAGGATCTTTCCCCTCAGTATCAGTTGCCTGTTTTAGTGCTGAGGAGGGCTGAGAAGAGTTGTTTGTTGTCCCGGCAAAGGCGGCCATTATACAAAAAGACCCTGCTAACAAAACCAACGCTAAAATAACGAAACGCTTCATAACATAATCTCCTTAACAATATTAAACTCTATCAAAACATAGTACCTTGTTAAGTCACTATTTAACAAACTTATATCTTTACAACTTCTATTTATACATTATATACGGACGTTGGAAAATGTTCAAATCTATTTATGTCTTTTACGCCTCCTCTACGTATGCAAGACCAAGCATTTCTGTGATTCTATCAAATTCATCAAGAGAGTGAAACTCGATGATTATTCTTCCTCTTTGGCCATTTTTGCGGGTTTCAATGGTTACCCTTGTGCCAAGCTGGCTGGACAGTTTGCTTTCCAGGTCCAGAATATGAGGTGGCTTGGAACGGGCGGTCGTCTTCGCCTGGCCTGTGCTGGTGAGATATTTCCTGACTAATCTTTCCACCTCCCGCACGCTGAGGCGTCCTGCCATAGCCCGATTGGCCAGCTTTCGGCGCAGCTCATCGGTGGGCAGGGCGAGTATTGCCCGTGCGTGGCCCATAGTTAGCTGGCCATCGATTAACATTTGCTTAATTTCTTCCGGTAAGTCAAGCAGCCGCAAATAGTTAGTAATAACAGAACGGTCTTCACCAAGTCGCTGGGCAGCTTCAGCCTGGGTTAGAGTAAAGGTGCTTACATAGTTCTGATATGCCTTTGCACGTTCGATGGCATTTAAGTTGGCTCTGTGAATGTTCTCTATCAGTGCCAGCTCGAGCATTTGCTGGTCAGTTGCCTGCCGAACCAGGGCGGGAATCGTTTTTATAGAAGCTAATTTAGAAGCCCGGAACCGCCGTTCACCGGCGATTATCTGGAATTTTGGCCCGATTGGTCTGACTACAATAGGTTGTATTACGCCATTGGCTTTGATTGACTCGGCCAAATCGGCCAACTCCTGTTCATTAAAGACCGTTCGTGACTGGTAGGGATTTGTTGATATGTCGTCGATGTTGATTTCCCGAAGTGATTCGCGCAACTTTTTATCCGGTGGGAAGTTAGCGTCACCAATGTCATCAGACAATAACTGATTTACCTCCTCTGGCTCTAATGTTATCGGACTTAAAAGCGACTGAAGCCCCCTGCCGAGATGTTTTGGTTTAGGTCTTTTTTTATCCATATAGACGCTCCTTCATAATATGGTTAATATCCTGTTTGTTATGCAAAGCCGAGCATAGATAATGCTTTTTATCTTCGAGTTTCTAATAAGACCCTTTTTACGCTGTTGAAGAACCTTCTTATTTTCTGCTCGTGTCTAAACGCCAGGTTAAATATTAAATCGGAATTTTTGCCGGAAATTCTGCATAGTAGATTGGCTAAAAAAACGGTTTTTTGAAAAAATGTTTCACGTGAAACACAGGTTGAAAACAGAAATGCAGCCAAAAGGCTGAAGACAGAGGACGGAAGACGGA
>CAYTTK010000145.1:0-6487 GCA_964440735.1 uncultured Pirellulales bacterium | reverse complement strand
TTACCTGCATGACACGACTATCTAAACTATCATCATATACTGTAATTACCTCTCCTTCTCCTTCATTAATCACCCAACCATGATCTAAGGGTGAATCTTCGTATTCGAAATCGTTAATTATAATATAGGTTGGGGCTTCTACTATTGGAGCTTCTACTACTGGAACTTCTATTGTGGTAAAGGCTATATTATTAGTCTCATTTGACTCTAAAATTATGTTCTGGGGATCCAACTTTACATAGATGTAATGAAGTCCAGGAGAAAGCTCTGGCAAAGGCACTTGAATAACCTCGGCTGAATCGGGGTCAATTCGTTCAATTGTTGTAAGTGCAATAGATTGACCACTCTCTGGGATCCCGTCAAAAAATTGAACAGGACAAGGACCTCCAACATTCCCCAGATTATATACATATGCAACCATACAGACTGAATCCTTCAATCTATCGATAGATATACCCGGGTTAGAAACGGCAAAATCTTTGTCGCCAGAGCTATAAGTAATCAATATTTCCTTAGTAGTAAAAGGGGAGATTAGCAAATCAAATTGAAGGGTGCCACCAACAATGTCATAACTGATTGAAACTGAATCGACCATTACCTCAATAATTGGCACATTCATCCACTCTTCTTTTTTAAAATGGTAAAGGTGTGTTTCATCCGTTTCGTTAGAGAAAAGGATATTATTTCCGTAGAATTTTACATCTATACTCCCGTCGTCGTTAGTTTTTTGCATATATAACTTTTTGATGATGTCTCCCAGTGACTTCCATTCTACACTTCCAATAATCGAATCATTAATGAAGTCAGCCCCATAATTAAATCCATCTATTCCCTGTGAGAAAATTTGACCTTCATGAGAATAAAGTAACAATGGTTTATCCACAAAAAGTTGGAATGCCCACCACTTAGTATCAAAAATATTGGGATTATAAGAACTGCATGGATGTCTTCTGGTAATTCTTGAAAAACCGCCATAATTTAAGTCTGCTGGATTCATTAAATAATCCCAATTCCTGGAACTAATAGCATCCGAAGGAACATGCTGTGCATTCACCGTGGCGTTGAAATTATAAGCTTTCAGCAATACTAACGTCTGGGTAGATGATATACCCATGGGGAATATCATCACTTTTCCGAAGGGAATACCGGTAATTCTTTCATGCTCCATCATTCTGGTTAACCCTGTCACAATATCCTCCTCTTGCTGTGCAAGAGGAGGAGGATAATGTGCTGGATCCAATGAATCACCTTCGTAATGCCAGAACTCATACCCATCATTATTGTTTCCATGGCAGACGAGCGAGAATCTTTCAGGATGGTTTAGGAAAATGTTTATAACGGCATCTTCCGATGTAAGGTAATTTTTTGGTGCAAAAGCTATGGTTGTATGAAAATTGTGACTCTCCATTTCTGAGAGAAGTCCCGCATAACTCAAGTGAGAAAAAGGTTCCATAAGTTTTGAATCGTCTATTGTCAGATTGGCATAATTATGATCATTGTGCCAGACCTCGTCACCGCAGGAATATCGAATAAACATCATTGTTGGACAAATATTATGGAATCCCTTAGGAGTATAAATCTGATACATTTGAGAATCTTCAAGATTTGACTGGGGAACACTACCATTAACAAATATACTTCCACTTCCTAATGAGAGGGCTGCAAATATCGGGTGTTCTATCGAATTGTCGTCTTTAGAGGATATGATGGGCTCCACCGCCTCAGAAAGTAAGAGAGAATAGGCGCAATTATTCCCACTAAAAGGAACTGCCCGGCCAGTAAATTCCTTAGAGACCAAAGGATGACTTTCAGAAACAATCCAGTTATTGTTCCCACTCATCCAAGATGCTCCCACGACTCTGGTATCTGTCAAATATCTGAGAGCGCTGTAGTCATACATATCGGCTGAAGCATTTACCTCAGATATAAGAAGATTGGTGCCACCGCCATCAACAGCATGTTTCAATATACTCAATTCTATACTATCCAATAATACTGAATCTTCACACTCAAGGGTAGCAGCATTAATACCAATAGCTTTGTAGTAATTACCATCTTCATCTTTCAGTAAAGCATCCGTTAAAGTAGTTGCTAAGAGGTCTATTTCTTTGCATTTAAGGCCATAAAATTCCGATATCTTTCGGAAATTTATATCCGAATTTTGAATATATGCAGAATTAAAGAGCAAAGCAGAATCATATAGATCTGCACCATAGGAATCTGTGACTCCACAGAAGAAGACCAAAGCTCCACAGAAGAAAACGAGAAACACCTTAATCATTTTGGTCAGATCCTTTTTCACACCGACAATCTCGACCTCTCTTCCAACTCTTGAACCAAGTAGATAATATGCATAGGCAACCATCCAAATTTTTTCATTGTCATAATCTTATACAACATTTTCATATATTGACTTTATTTTATTGGCGATGACCCCGTTATCGTAATTTCTCCTCACAAATTCCTTGGCTGTTATCTTTATTAAATTAGATTTTTGCCTGTTTGAAACTAATTCTCTTATTACCCCCACATAATCCTTAGGATTATGTGTTCTCACAATAAATCCATTTTTGCCACTGTCTATTATATCTGGAATGCCGCCCACTGCTGATGCTATAACTGGAACGCCGCAAGAACATGCCTCAAGAAGAACAACTGGCATTCCTTCCGTTCTGCTTGGCAAAAGAAAAATGTCTGCTGCATTCATCCACAATGGGATTTGTTCATGTGGCTTGGGACCTAAGAATATGCAATTGGGTAAATCCGTGTCCAAATTTCCGTGTCCTAATAAAACAAAGTCCATGTTGGGTAACAACTTGGCGCATTCACATATTATGTCAACACCCTTTTTGTAAGATGCAGTCCCGACAAATAGAATTATTCTGCCGCTCTTAGAGAGATTCAGTTTATTTCTCGCTGTGACCTTATCCACGTGACAAAACAGAGTAGTGTTAACCCCGCATGAGATAATGGTTATCCGGTCTGGATGAGCATTGAGATTATCAATGAGTGCTTTTTTTATTTCCTTACTTACTGCGATAATACGGTCGGCACGAGAAACTACAAATTTCTGTAAGTAGTAATAAACTTGATTACGATAAGGTTCGTGCAGTGCGTCACCTCCGTGGAATGTGACGACAAGGGGCTTTTTCTTTAGTATAGCAAACGGGAGAGCAGAATAAAATCCATAATGTGCATGAACCAAGTCATAAGACCTAAAAAGTAGATCAAAGATAGATCTTAAAATAAACGGTATATAAGCAAAAAGTGCGTGTCCAGTTTTTGCTACTTTGATTATATCGATTTTCGCTTTTTCAAGAGCGTCTGCTTGTTCTTTCACAAAAATGCCACAATATGAACCCTTGTTGTTTGGATACATATTACTAATGAGTAGAACCTTCATAGAAAATAACCTTTTACTGGACTTCAGAGTAATAATTGCCGCTTTTTTGCCATACTTCTGAGAGAAGATTGAAGAAACTGAAAAGCCCTATATTGCGATAAAAATGACCATTTAAACATTGTTACATTAAACTCCGATGCAATTTCAAAATCCCCTAGCCCGCACACTTGTACCAAAGTCGACTCTTTTGGTCGATTCTACAAGTGCAACTAAGGTCCAAAAATAAATTATAGCAGAGGGAAGATCAAATGGATCAGTAACAGAACTTATGACTAAAAGTCCACAGAAAATAGAAAAAACTCCTATCTTCAAATTTCTTAGGGAATCATCAAGGCTTGAGGAATGTACTTGACGCCATAACGTATAAAAAACAACGGAAAGTAAAACTATGAAGGCAATTGTTCCTATCAGGCCAGTTTCTACCATCTTGCCCATCCAAGTCTGATGTTGGGTGAAGCCACGACCATATGATACATATTCGGGAAAAGTACCTTGCCCAGATCCAAGTATAGGTTTGGCAAGAAATTTAGGAAAGCTAAACTTATATAAGCCAATCCGCCAACCTAAACTGGTTTGCATGGGGGTATCGATAAAGGAACGCAGTCTTTCAAAAATTGACGGAATAAACCAAATTGACAAAAACCCTAAAAAAGGTGCCATTCCAAAGATCCATTTCCACTTGCCTAAAAGGAGTAATATTAATCCAACGGCAACAATGGTAGCTACCCAGACGCCTATTGAATAGGTATGAACTAAAGAAGGAAAGATTAGTAAAAGTAGAAGAAACAATAATTTTTTTTTCTTTACACTAGTGTATCTATCAAGAAAAAAAATGACAGTTAAAGAAATAATAATGG
This sequence comes from uncultured Pirellulales bacterium, assembly GCA_964440735.1. Lineage (GTDB taxonomy): Bacteria > Planctomycetota > Phycisphaerae > Sedimentisphaerales > Anaerobacaceae > CAZBWE01. The sequence continues at coordinate 2,227 of CAYTTK010000145.1, read as the reverse complement.
CAAGATAGAGTCCGAAAGTATTTGAATTTGAAAGTGTAGACTTTATCCGATTCATATACATAGAAGATCCCATCCATGCTCCTAAGTCAAACCCTCCCCACATGCTTGCTGGCTTCATTATTCCATAAAGACCCAATATACAAGGAACAATGGCGGAAGCAAGCATAAAATTGAGAAATCTTTTAAGTTGAACTTCGTTTTTCACCTCATTGAAGATTAAGATCATCAAAACATAATATGTAAAGTATCTCCCCCACCTTTTAAAGCTAATTAGAAAATCAGTAGAAAAGAGAACTGAGGAAAAAGTTATAACTAAAAACACGAAATAAGTCTTTTGAACCAACGTGGAATTTAACCTTACCCTATCTGTTAACATGATAAATATTCCTAAGATGGATATCAAGACAGAAAACAGAATGTCTGCTGATATAGGGAAAGGAGCACCAATAGGGATCTTTACGAAATCAAGATTGACTATAGTGAGAATATAAAGTAACAGTACACTCTCTTTGTTTGCAAGGAAAATTACAGCAATCATAAAAATTAGGATAATTCCTAAGAAGATTAACCCTACGATAAACGACTTTGCTGATGAGACAACAAATACAATACTAATGATACCCATGATCAAAAGCATAATGGCATTCCAACACAATCTCTTATTATCATTCGTTCTCATTTCTTCCTAAGCCCACTTTGAGCTCTCTTTGGGGAGGATACTGCTCAAGAGATGAACAAATTTTTGTCTCATTACCTGCTAAGTATTCTACTTATCAATTCCCTAATTTCTTTTTGAGTCCCATAAGGTCTGAAACATCTCATTTAACACCCCCATAATCCAGTCAAAATCAGTGTATCTTATTGTCTGGCCTATTGAACGTATTATTAGTCCAATTCTTGACCATAAAAAATAGATTCTATTTTTATTTGTTTGCGGAATATTTTTTTTAAAAAAATAATGTGAGTTTACTATACGCATTTCCTCAAGTTTTGCGGTGGTAATTCGGGATACCCCAGATACTTTGTGCTCAAGTTTTGCAAAAGGGGTTACAACCAATTTATACTTATGGGATACTCTATAAGAGAAGTCTGCATCCTCTCCCGAAGCATAACCACCTAAAGACTCATCAAATTTGAATTCTTTAAGTACATCTTTTCTATAACTCATACTACAGCCTGATAATACTCTAACCTCTCTAATGTTTTTCGGCTTTGTAGTAAAATTCGGAAAACCTGATGGCAACATTTCACCATTTCCTTCACCAATAGGAAGCAAGAACAATCTTCTATAAGTTTTTGCAATTTTACTAAATCTGTGGAAATTTTTTATCACTCCTCCTACGCCGCCAATTTTCTTATTCTTGTCAGAGCGGTAAACATTCAATACTTCCTGGTGGTAATCCCCATCTAAAATCACATCATCGTCAAAGAAAAAAATTGTATTTCCTTTTGCCTTTCTCATCCCTAAATTTCTTTGATAAGTCAACCCTGGTTTACTATGAACATATGTAAAATCTATTTTTTGCTTGTTTAACAAGTTTCTAACTATACTCTCTATTTTTTTTGTCTTACCACCATCAACAATTATTAATTCCATCGGCAAGATTGTCTGCCCCAATATAGATTTAATGCACTCAACGATATCATCATACCGATCTTTGGTGCAGATGATAAATGATGAATTTGCTTTTCCAATCATTTACTTTCCTGTTCTAAACAAGCGTTTCAGTTTGTACTTGAACGAATATGGAAATATTGTTCCCTCCCAATATTTTTATTGAATTTAAATTTATATCCAGCATCAAACCGGACTGCACCCCTATGATTGGACAAATTAAATTAGAACAATCTGACAAGGTACAGTTGGGTCATTTTTTTCTTTTTGCCATAATGTTAGTCTCTCATTGTCCATCAATTGTTTTCGCTAAGAATTTCTTCACACCCGTTTTTATCCGTCTTCGACTGCCCTTCCCTTAATCTAAACCAATTTCTTTAAAGACTTTCCCAAATCGTTTTTGCCAGGTGTGCTCACACGTAGCTCTTCGATGACCTGCCTGCCTTATCTTTTCGCGCTCAGAATCATGTCTTAAGTAATAACGTATTTTCTCAGCAAGATCATTCTTGTTTTGATAGCAAACGATTTCTTTGCCAACCTCAAAGAATTCCTCCAGTTCCTCCATGTACTCAACCATGTAAAAAGCACCACTCATAGGGGCTTCAAAATCCC
>CAYTTK010000144.1:0-6668 GCA_964440735.1 uncultured Pirellulales bacterium | reverse complement strand
AACAGGTGGCATAAATTCAATCATCGAGTGTCCGCCATTCGTAGAGCACCTCACTGTGGCTATTAAATCCGTGTCAATCCGTGTTAATCCGTGTCTAAAAAATCTTTGAAATCCGCGTAATCTGTGGTTAATTTCTTTGTGTCTTGGTGCCTTAGTGGCAACAAAACCGTGAAATCCGTGTAAACCTGTCCTGAGCGTAGTCGAACGGATCAGTGTCTTACAAGTCCGTGTTCATCCGTGTCTACCTAACAAGTCCGTGTCCGTCCGTGTCTATCCGTGTCTAATCAATCAGTCGTTTATAGACATCTTTTCGATGGCCGATTCGGATAACTATAACCAGAATCTTTTCTTCAAAAACCTGATATACAATACGATATACCCCCGAGCGAAGACGGTAGAGGTTTTCACCGCCCATAATTTTTTTGCAGTCTGACGGTCTTGGATTATTTTTAAGCTTTGTTAGCTTGTTGGTAAGCTGTCTTTGAATTTTACGGTCTTGGCCTCTGATAAAATCAGCGGCACTCTTTGTAAGCTGAACCTTATACATCCCTGCTATAGCTTCAATTCCTTTATCAAATCATCAAGGTCAACGAAATTGCCTTCTTTAATTGCTTCTTTAGCAGTTTCAAGGTCAATCTTGTCTTCTATCGCCTCAAGAGCTTTCAGGTCTTCGTAACTAATCATAGCAAACACCATCTCACCATTTCGTTCAACGCAAATACGTTCACCGTGATGGCAGACTAAATCCGCTAATTTTCTAATATGAGGACGTAAATCTGTAATTGTTACCTTAGTCATCTTCTAACCTGTCTATACATAATATCTATTCCGTACATTATATATTATCGCTTAAAAATCGAAAAGTTCCAAGAAAAATCTTGGAAAAACTTAGAAATCCTTAATATCGAGTTGTAAGTCATTATTTATAAGTCAGTTATAGACTAAAAAGACATTATTAAAAATGTTAGATTTTTATTGAACAAATAAGCGAAGTTTGGTATAATACTAACCGTGTGCTGCGAAAGCACACGTTAGCGGAGAACCGCAAGTCTCAACGGAACAGCAGTTCCAAGCCTTAAAAAGTTCAAATATTCAAACAACGAGTTTGGAACATTCTAAAATTCGGTCATTCAAATTTTGGTCATTTGAAATTCGATGAGTAATTCCTCAACATCAATCGCAAATCGAAAATCGTAAATCGTAAATATTGTGCGGAATTGGGTGGTGAATATCTTAGAGCTCACCATAAAAATCAAAATACCTGCCTGGCTGGATTATTTTCTCGCAATGCCTGTTCTTTTTTATCGTCGGCTTCGCTACGGCTACGCCTATCGGCTGCTCCGTATGTCTCAGCCGAAGTATGCAAAGGCTGACCCGGCCGATTACAAAAGATTGAAAGGATATGAATGGTTTGCACAAAAGGGTTCACGCAATTTCTACGCGGTAAGGCAAGTGGGAAGGAGCAAAGGGAAAAGGAAAACCTTAATATTCCTGCATAAGGAAATTATCGATGTGCCCGAGGGGATGGTTACCGACCACATTAATCACGATGCTATGGACAATAGACGCGCAAACTTACGAGCAGCCACTCACTCACAGAATGCATGCCACACTAAGAAACATTCAGGGGTATCACGTTCAAAATACAAAGGAATTTTCTGGCAAAAGAAACAGAAGAAGTGGGTTGCACGGATAATGTTCGATGGAAATAGGATATATCTCGGCTGTTTCAAAGATGAAATCGAAGCAGCAAAGGCCTATGATAAAGCCGCACGAAAATATCATAAAGAGTTTGCCTGTTTTAATTTTCCGGATTGAGAGTGTCGAATCACCTTAATAGTCTTTGACCCCGTTAGAAGCTCTCGTCTTTCTAACGGGGTTGACTTTATCTAACTTTTAAGTTACCTTTCGACAACTATGAAGAGATTGTTGACGTCTTGTTTTGGTCTCGGCTGGCTTCCACTTTGCCCGGGGACATGGGGCTCATTGCCGCCGGTGGTTATATTTTGCCCCTCCGCCGCATGCTGAACAAAAAAACCCCTTCCTGAAGGAGGTCTTTCATTTTGATCATTTAGACCTGCCCCGAACTTACATATAGAGGTGTTTAAATCCTTATAGACAGAATAAAATGGTCATTGCGTACCAATTATAATGAGATATGACGTTTATTCAAAAAGGCCAAAAAAGCACCAGCAAATAAAAGTAAGCTCCCAGGCTCTGGAATTTGAACCAGATTGGTTTCATCAAGACCATTCATTCTGGCAATAGTCACAGCAGATCCTGGTACACCTAATTTGATCCTCCATATCTCCAAGCACACATTTTCAAACTTTTCGAAATTAAAGGATTCAGGCTGATCGGTATTTCTCCATACTGAACCATGAAAATCCTCGAGGATTAACCTGAAAAAATACTCATTTACATTATAAGACGAAGAGATACTCACATCAAAACATAATATGTCATGATAAGCATTATATATCGCCAGGCCTCCCTGACCTAATCCAGACAGTCCATCATCATAGCGTCTGCTAAAGGTGTTATCGTTCCCCAAATTCATATACCAACTATATATACGGTAATTACTCCTTCTGTCATTGCCGCCTGAAACCCAGTGCCAATCAGTTTCGTAGAGGAACCTGCCATAGGCCTCTTGCCCATTGATAACTCCATTAGGTAGCTCATCTTCCATCCCTGGTAAAACATTAAGGTTTGCCTTCCAAGATATGCCAACGAGAGTTGCTTGTGCCAAGTTGCAAAAACTCAGCAAAATACTAACCAAGCAAATAGTAGCAAAACGGAACTTTCTGTTCATACCACCTCCTCCTATAATAAATATTTGAAAATCTCCTGTTTAAGTAAATATTATTCTATCAATTACAATCGCGAAAGTCAAGGTTTTTTAGAATAGAATTTTTGTAAATCAAAAGGTCAGATCTTTTTCCGACCTGGCTTTTATAAATTTGTCCCTCCGCAGCGAAGGCCTACGACGCCGCGGCAAAAAAGTATCACGGCGAGTTTGCCTGCCTTAATTTTCCGGATTGAGAGTGTCTAATCGCCTTACCCCGTTAGAAGCTCTCGTCTTTCTAACGGGGTTGACTTAACCGTCCGTGTCAGTTAACCTTATAGAAAGTTTTTTTGCCACTAAGGCAAAAAGGCACAAAGCAGGCAAGAAATAAAGAATAACGAACATTGAACAGGAAATTTCGAAATTTATAATTCATTATTAGATGTCATTTATTAGGTTCTTTAGCGTCTTCGTGACTTCGTGGCCACAATAAATATGAAGAGATTGTTGACGTCTTGTTTTGGTCTTGGCTGGCTTCCACTTTGCCCGGGGACATGGGGCTCGCTTCCGCCGGCGGTTATATTTGCCCTGATGGGCTGGTTCGGGGCGCCGCTTGGCACAACTTTGTTCGTAATGATTTTTTTGGCTGTGTCGGCTTCTTTTATTTGTATAATTTTCTCGCCTTTTGTAATCGAGGTAACCGGCAGTATAGACCCTGCAGAGATTGTCGTAGATGAACTGGCCGGCCAGGCAGTTACTTATTTGGTTTTTCTTATTGTCGCTGCGGGTAGATTCCCGGAAGTCCCGGTCTGGGGCACTGCAGCAGTCGGTTTTGTACTTTTCAGGATATTCGATATTATCAAGCCCTGGTCGATATATAGGTTACAGAATCTGCCTAAGGGCTGGGGGATTCTGGCCGATGATTTATTGGCAGGCGTTTACGCGGCAGTATCCTTATTGCTGGTTCAAAGCGTTTGGGCGCTTTATTCCGTAGGTTTTAATTCATTAAAAATATGACAATGGAATATTCTGTTGAAATCTGTAAAAGGTTAGAGGAAAAGTTCCGCTCCGCTCGGATGCATCGTCCGATGCGGGTCGCCCGTTATGACGAGGGCACTGAGCTTACTTATAACATAACGGCAATTGTGCAGGCAAACGAAGCTCAGGTAAAGTTGCTGGTTGAAAAATTTGTCGGCGGGGGTTTTGCAGGGCAAGTCTATAAAGTAAAAGTACTGGAGCTTGACCCCGTTAGAGATAAATCTCTAAACGGGGTCGAAGCTGACGAGGGGACAATAGAAGGGCTCGAGGCGGGTAAAGTTTATGCGATGAAGATTCTTATACCGCCTTCGGGTTTTGCACGCCTGTTTCGCAATATGCTTTATTTGATAGGTTTTCAAGGAGCATTTTCCCTTCAGGTCAATCCCGCAGCAGCGAGGGCCGGAGCACTCTGGCAGAAATTTATCCGCCGGGCAGCAAAAATCCGGTTCGGTGACGAAAGTTCGGTTGTGGATATTTATGCGACCTTCGTGGATGAGACGCTCGGCAGTTGCGGTGAGATAAGTGAGTGGATTGACGGGCGAACGTGGCGGCTGGAAATCGACGAGCACCTGGATGTGCTGAAGCGATGGCTTCGTGGCAAGGCGGTTAAACAGCAGCAACTCAACTCACCAGAGTATAGGGCTAAGCGACAATTTATGGCCGACTTTGTGAAATTGCTGCACGATATGGGGGCATACGAGCTCGCTCGACAGTATGAATGGTCAACCTGCAAGAGTCAGCCGAACTGCCTGAAACGACAAGGCACTGATGACAATCCGTTTGGTGGTCTGGTAGCGGTCGATTTTAGGGCGGGTCTGGCACTACTTCCGTTTTTGCCTATGAGCCCGGGGGATTTTAAACTAATTGCCAAGGGGATTATTCGCGGCTCGCTGGTTCAGTTCGACCGCGGCGATATAAATAAGCTGGAGACCTTCATACAGGCACGCAGTGGTGAGTTCGAGGATATGCGCGAAATGCTGGATGAAATGAAGGCAGATGAGCAGATATATCGCAACTCGCTTATAGACATTACGCACAATCATATCCGGCTGTTCCACGATGGAAAGCTATGGTCGACGATTCTTGATAGTGCGGTGACCGGATGGAAAGTGCGAAACCTAATCGACGAGGAACATAAACAGCAGCTTCATAAAAGCAGGATTTCGACAGTATTGTATCTTATAATCGGAGCGATACCGTTTCTGGGCACTCTCATACGGCGGATTTGGGGGCGAGAAGATTGGCAAAAGCATTACTGGGGGATGTTAACAAACAATTATTACCTCTGGCGGGCAATTCAGGCAAGGATTGCTGAGAAAGTTATCGTCTGGCACAGAGCAGGGAGAGTCAACCCGGAACGAGCATTAAGATTGCAAGAACATCTATGGCGTTTTCTTTGCCACCTGCCTTTGTCGATTTTACCTGCGGGGCTGCATAGATTTGTGACCGACCTAGCCTTCTTCAAAGATAAGATTCACTACATTTTTGTTCGGCCAATAAAACTTTATTTTAGCGCTGCACTTCGTGAGCAGTGGCTGCAAGATATGGTCAGCGAGGGAAAAAGCAAGCACATTTTAACCGACCAGGATGCCGATACGATACTGTCTCAACTTAACGAGCCATACATTCAACGGTATCTGCTTAGTCTTGTCGTGCACCTTTTAACATTACCCATCACTCAGATTGTCTCAGTTATTGTAGCCTGGATATATTGGCGAAAGACCGGCGACGAATTTGGAGCAGGGGGAATACTTGTGCTGTTTCAGGTAATACCAATTTCCCCGGGTTCAATTACCAGAGGTCTTTATGCGGTAGGAATTGCTATTTATGACCGCAGTTTTAAGAATTATAATATCGCTGTATTTTTGAGCTTTTTCAAATACATTGGTTATCTGGCATTCCCGATTCAGATGACATACCACTATCCGGCCCTCGCAAGATTTATGGCGGCCCATTGGTCTACCGAGGCGGTACACATTGTCCCTGTGTTTGGCGAAAGAGGTGCGTTATTGGAGCATTGGGTATTTCGTTTATTCTATAACTGGCCTTTGACGATACGACGTCGGATGCGTAAAAGAGCCCAGATACGGGCATCAATACAGCCGAGATACTGGCATGCCGGGGCATGCGTTCTGGCTGGCGCATTGATATTTGGAATTGCCGACTTTATTTATCTCAGGAATATGGGCAGACTGCCGGGATTGATAGATATCTGGTGGTTTGCGGTATTAGTTCCGATATTTTGTGGTGCTTTGGTTACCCTCGGCTGTGGCGGAGCGGCATTATGGAAGCGAATAGTCGCTGCTGCCGTATGTGGAACTTTGCTTGCTTTAGTCTATACGGCTGTATCCGCCGGACTTGGACAGGCCTATGGTGTGTCAGTTAATAAAATGGCGGTACACTTTTTATGGAGGGGATTTATTTTTACTATCCTATCAACTCTTGGGACACTCTTGACAGAACTTTGGCTGCCCGAGGCGGATTAGTTCATTGTTCGGAGTTCATAGAAAGATTTAGCCACGAATTCACACGAATTTGCACTAATTTGTTTTTTTGCCAAAGAGGTCACACCTGTGCCTGCGTTCTCCTTGGCCTACACAGGTGCAGGCAGAGAACACAGAGATATAAAAATTACAAATCCGTGTAAATCTGTGTCTGAAGAAGTCCCGCCGAAGGCGGTTAATTTATTCTCTCAAGGAACTCATGGAACAGGGAAAAATGTACCGGACACCTTTAATTCTCCCTTGTTATGTGTTCTATATTTATTTCTGTCTTTATTTTTTCAATTTCTTTTTTAGCATTCTCTCTTAATTGAAAAGCTTTTTCAATACTTGAACTTATT
>CAYTTK010000143.1:0-6672 GCA_964440735.1 uncultured Pirellulales bacterium | reverse complement strand
CCCAGCTTGCTGCCTTTTTAGCCAATTTTTCCAGCGGCAAATCCGCCCACTGGCCGGTAAATAATGTAACAGGTCTTGCCATTTGTTATTCTCCTAAATCAAATATTGACACAAATCCTTGCAAATTAAGCACTTATAAGAACCGCTCTTGCCGCAGTCCTTTGTCATATATTTCACAGGTTCAACTCTTTTTTGCATTATAACCATCAGAAATCGATAAATCAAATTTCATTCTCAAACAATGTATCGTCTTTTAGTTTGTATTTAGTCCGCCCTTGGTCTGTCAGTGATAGACTTTGTGTCTTAAAACAGACTATGCACTTTACGTGACAATTGCCCGCTTCTTCATTTTTATAAAAGTTTGTCAGAACTACTGCCCAGCTCTTGAATGCGAATGTTGCGCCATCGCACTTGCAGAGGTTTTTTGCTCTTCGTTGAGTGTACCTGAAGGGCAATGAAGCCAACCCTTGTCATGGAATCTTTCAAGTCTGCTGCCGCGACACCGTTGAGCCACGTCTTGATGGAGTCCCCGATTGCCTCAATGCGAAAGTGATTCCATTGGCCATTCTTGAAGGCCTTTCTCGCCGCCTCATTATCTTTCAGGTCACAAAGCCATCCACGACGTGCCTCGTCATAAATCCCGCCCGTCCAGGCCCGCTCGGATGGGTCTATTTCCACCTGGTAACCGTGAACACGACCGTTTTTATATTCCTTGATACTCTTACTGCGTATCTGCACACCTGAGTTCAGGCTCGGGTCAACCTCGAAATCAAGTTCTAAGATGAAGTCGCTATACATTTTATCCGTGCAGAGGAAGCTATTGGGGGTCCTCGGCACTGTAGTTCCAACGATGGCGCCGTCCTCAACACTATAGTTGGCCTTGCCGCCGCGTTGTGTCCAGCCGGTCAGACTCTTGCCGTCAAAAAGGTCCCGCCACATTATATCTACGCTTATGTTGTCGTTTTTCATAGACCTACAACCGGAAACTGATGCAACCGCCAGTATGGTTACTAAAAGTACTCTTGCAATTCTCATTTTTTTCCTACCTTTCTTGTTATTTTTTTATCTTTTCCAGTTTAACTATTGGTGGCTCAGCGTAATCGTTCCAGATGCACTTGGCATCGGCGACGTTTATTTTTCCTTCGTGCACATAAAGCCGGTAGCGAAAGACATAATCCTCGCCCGGCTTCATCTCCCAATCACCTAATTGTGAAGGCGCAAAATTGAAAAACACGAACCTGTCTTTCGGCGGCCATATCCGCATCGGCTCGGGGTGCTGGAAATTCTTCGGATGGCTCATAATCGTAACACCGGCCCACTTGCCTTCTATTGCCCCTGCCGTATCGCACCATCGAGCCCGCGTCCCGTGGCCGTCCACGCGAGTCTTGCCTTCGCTGGTCAGATACGCAGCGTTCTCATCCTTCCACTGGCGGGCGCCGCGGAAACCGAATCCTCCATACCGATACTGTACCTGGCGGAGCGGACTATCCGCAACGCAGCGCTGCGTGGACTTGAAATCTATGAGATAATAGTCCTTCTCCGGCCAGCCAATATTATACGCGCGAACATCCCAAACCTCCTTGAGCACGACCTTTTCGCCCTCGGCTGTTTTCAAGGCCACGTGTTCCTGCTCCGCTTCAAAACCACCATACACCGGCCCGCTCGTCGTCGAGAGAAACTTCACAAATCGCACCGTGCCTAATCCTCTTCCTACATTCCAGAAATCCACCTCCTGCCCTTCGAATTCCGTCTTCGTCCAGGGCATCCATATTCCGTAATGATGGATGTGGTCAGCCGGATGAATATCCGTCATTACATCACCGCTTGGCGACCACAGAGGGTGAATAAATCCGCTGCGGTCGTATAAGCGCCTTTGTTCCTCCTTCACTTTCCTCCCAAGGTCATTTGGTGCCGGCACAACCGCATTATTGTATCTAAGAACATTCGCATCATTTATCCGCAGCTCCAGAAACGAATCATTCTTTATCGCCTTTACCTCCACGGCTTTAACATCGCACTTTTTGGAAAGCTCATAGTAGCGCTTGCTCTCCGCCGGTGTGGTGCCGGAAAGTATCCACCACAATCGCGGCGGCTCACCCGGCTCAATCTGCGCCGCAACCGGCTTCGTCCCTGAAGGCAGAATTTCCACCAAATGTAGCGCATCAGCCGATGATATCCCCTCGAGCTCAACAGATACGACAGTGTCGATTCGCGTGTATTTTCCCGCCTCAACAGTAATCTTCGTCAGCGGTTCGACTTGGCTCACCACCTTGGTTTTATCTAAGGGCGGTTCTGCACACCCAACCGATGGAATTACCAACGCCGACAGCAAAATCATAATGAATACTGAAACGGTTAAAAATGGAATATACTTTCTCATTTTTAGTTCTCCTTTTGTTCGTTTCTTTTGTATATGCACCTTTCTTGAACAGAAAAACAGCTTAATCAGCCCAGCCGGTTTATTCAAGAATTATCTCGCAAATTCTGACCCGGCTCTAATAGCATAAATTGCTGGAGAATTCATGTTTGCTTTCTTGGACAGGGTAAGGGTACTCACAATACATAATTGCCTGTCTTACGATTAATCCCCCAGCAATTGACAAATACACTCTCGAAGATAAAGGGTTGATTGCTATTATGAGACACGACCTGACAACTGCAGTTCACAATAAGCCGGTTGCAAAATACAAAAAAACAATTTTTATGGTGGTGGTGGTTGTGCTGGCAGTGCCTGCGACCAGCCGGTCTCGTTGCCGTACATATCACGTGCTTTGATCTCGAATACGAAGCCCTGATGGCTTCGGCCTATTCGTTCTGTTGTATACGTATACGGTGGTTCGTCGAAATGAATCCAGCCGCTATCAAAGGTACTTTCACTCTTGCAATGAAAGTAAAACTCCCAGTATCCACTCTCATCTGTCGTATTTGGGTCCGCTCTCATTGTAACAGCATGATAAAAAGTTCCGCCGGGAGGAATTTCGATTTCCCGAGGTGTGCCGTCAAAGCCGTTAGCGTCCAGAGTCATATCCCATAGCATCGGGTCAGGCGTCGGAGGTTTCAGGTCCACGGTAACCTCGTTCGAGTCGCCGGTAGTGTTATGATTGGGCGACTTGTCACGAGCCCTCACAACAAAGCTATACACATCTTCTGGCAATCCGGTAACCTCATATATAGAATTATCCTGCCAGTTACTGCTGTAGTCATTAGGGTGTGAGGTGCACTTGAAATAATATTCTACACCGCTTGGGTCGTTGGCGTCTTTAGCTACCATACGGATAGAAGTGGGTGAAGTTGCGTATGGCTGCTCTTGCCACTCTGCCGGGTCGGGTTGCGGCGGTGTCGTATCCGGAGGTAAGGTAGTTGCAAAACGCTCCTGCGACCATTCGGTTTCCTCGTGGTTGCCTGTATTTCGCGTTTTGACTTTGTAGCCATATCCGGTGTCGGGAGAAAGGCCGGTGTCTGTATAATTCGGCTCCATCTGCCAGCCGCTGTCGTGTCCGCCGATAGTTGTGTTCTGGAAATAATACTCTACTCCGCTGCCATCGGTTGAGGTGGCGGTCGTGGCCACCATTGCTATCGCATAGGGCGATACTGCGCAAGGTTCCGTCGCCCAGGTCATAATATTAGGTTCAGGTGGCAGTTCCGGTGGTGGCGGAGGACCCCAATTCGCTGCAAAAATTGCATAGTCGATTAAATTAACCATTCCATCTCTGTCAAGGTCTTCGGCCAATGGCACGTGTATCAAATATTCAAGCATTACTTTATAAACTCCCTCTCCATCCAGCCATTCAGCCAAAGGAACATCGTTTACTTTACAGAGCCATTTATTTGTAAACAGCTTTAAATCATCGTAACCTACCCAGTCATTCGGCTCCGGCTCATCCGTCAGGTTTGCAACATTATTCTTACTTGACAACGACATGCTCGCCTGTGTTGTTCCTCCATACGCACCTATATTTATCAGTTCACCGTGCGGCCATAATTCCTCAGTCCAATCCGAGCTTGGGTCACCATTATCCACACACGGGCTGGTTACACCATCAATATTCCACGTTTTGTTGTTAGGGTCCCATCTGCCGGCCTGTGATTTAACGTGATAGTCACCGTTGTCCCAGAAATCATCGCCTTGTTCAGGTGTACCGTTAGGATCCCAATAGCCCTCGACTGCGAAATAGGGGTTGAAAACTACATCACCAGTGCCGGGCGGTTCACTAAGATGACCTCCCTCGTTTTCCCAAAAGACATTATAAGAGTGAAAAGATGACCCATATATGCCCCCAATGCTATCCGCCTGGTTGAATGCAATGATATTGTTATAAGTGTACCATCCACAGGAGTCGATTGCACCGCCTCGACTGGCCCTGTTGCCTACGATAGTATTGTTGTATATGTAAGTGCCACAGTCATAGAACCCCCCACCCCAGCGTTGAGATGTATTTCCGGCAATAATATTATTATTTATGTTATCACTGATATCACCGCATTTATACAGCCCGCCGCCGTCGTTATCCGCTTTGTTTCCAACAATAATGTTGCCGCTGATATTGCCATCGCAGCTGTAAAACGCACCGCCATTCTGATTCGCAGAATTGTTTACAATTACGTTATCAACAATATCCCCGTTGCAAAAATATAAACCGCCGCCGTAACCTGCGGAGTTGTTTCGAATAATGTTGTTGATTATTAGACCATCACAATAAGCGATACCGCCAATATTCTCTGATATAGTATTGTTAGTGATTAGCCCGTTGCAGCCGTCTATCCCCCGACCGCTATTGGAACGTATCATATTGCCTGAAATAGTAGGTGTGGCACTGCTTGCGCCGTAAATACCTCTACCTCCTCCAATGATGGTAAAACCGGTAATGACCGAATTGGGTCCTTCCGCCCAGTCGAAATTCACGCTATAGCCGATACTTGCAGCGATAATAGTTGACTCTATAGCATCTGGCTCATTTGTGTCGCTGGTAAGTGTTATGGCCCTGCCGTGGAAATGTATGCTCTGGTTATATGTGCCCGGCTTAACAAGAATAGTATCGCCGTCAAATGAGTTATTGATTGCATCCTGAATATTAGTGTAGTCCCCGCCTCCATTACAATCTACGATTATTGTATTTGCCGCGCAAGGTACAACCAATAGCGCACATACAAGGGCAAAAAACAACTTTTTCATTCTAATAATACCCTCTCCAAAAGCTTCCATTTAACGACCATTCTACCAAAAAGATATCGCTAATTCAAGCAAAAAATCTCCGTTTATCGTCACGACGCAACAGTCCCATATCTCGCACCTTGTTTTGCTTGGTGGATTCTTTGTTATTCCATCCCCGGCTGCCAGAGGTACAAAAATTGCACACCATTCGAAGTCAGCCAGTCCGGCAGTTCCACATTTAGTAGCGCCCCTACTCCGCCGCCGGTGCTCATCTCCGTACCGTAGATGTTAGGTTTATAGCCGGCTGGCCGATGATAAATAACTACCCGCGCCTTTGTCACCCCCGCCAGCTCCTTTGCCCATGCGGTCGCCTCCGCAGGATAGCCAACCCGGTCTATCAGGCCTTCTTTCAACGCCTCTTTTGCAGCGAACACCCTTCCATCCGCAAGTTCGCGCAGCTTCTGCTCACTGACTTCTTTGCGGCCTTCAGCCACCACTTCAAGGAACTGCTCGTAGAATTGCGTAATAATTACCTGCAGTATCTCTCGCTCTTCGTCGCTCAAATCATGCAGAGGCGAAGCCATATCTTTCAATTTACCGCTTTTTATTGCTATGGATTTAATCCCTAATTTTTCCATCGTCCCGGCAAAGCTGACGGTTTGTATTATCGTCCCTATACTTCCGGTTACACTGCCCTGCTGTGCCACAATCCCGTCGCACCCGCACGCTAAATAATATGCACCGCTGGTCGCGATGTTCAGCATACACGCCACGACCGGTTTGCCGCTTTTCTGCTTAAATTCCTGCAGTTTGTGATACATTATATCGCTCGCCGCCACCGTCCCTCCCGGCGAATTCAAACGCAGCACCACCGCTTTAACGTTCCGGTCCTTACGGGCCTTGTCTAACTTTTCTACGAACAAGCTGACCGGATTCTCCTCGCCGAGAAGTAACCCCCATTTTTTCTTATCGAACATCAGCCCATCTACATCTATCACAGCTATTTTGTCAGCGACAAATGCACCCTCATCTCGTTCTATCTCTGTTTCTTTTAGTTCTTGTTTTAGTGAAATCGGCTTTATCAAATACCCTCTCGGCCCGCACCCAGCCAAAACAATCCCCGCCAACAAAATATAGCCATGAGCCCAACGTGGTTCATGGTAATTAACCGTTTTCCTACCCATACCATTC
Organism: uncultured Pirellulales bacterium; assembly: GCA_964440735.1. Classification (GTDB taxonomy): domain Bacteria; phylum Planctomycetota; class Phycisphaerae; order Sedimentisphaerales; family Anaerobacaceae; genus CAZBWE01. The sequence goes on along the minus strand of CAYTTK010000143.1, from coordinate 329 downwards.
TCTCCTTGCCTGCCCTCGAATGTTGTAAGCGGGGGTCATTCCTGCGAAACTTGTCATGAGCGAAGTCGAAGGAGCAGGAATCCAGAAATTCTGCCATTGCGAGCGAAGCGTGGCAATCTCAACCCATTAATCACTTATCACTCATAACTTCATTAAAACAACCGCTTTTCCATTTTACTCCAAAATCTGAAAAACAAAACCAAAAACTTCTGATATTTTCATCCGTGAGTTCTCATCTCGGCGAAGGCCAAGCCGTAGCCAGATCGAACATTTGAATTTTGGTTATTCGAATTTGTCTCGGATTTCGTGCTTAGATATTCGAGCTTTTC
>CAYTTK010000142.1:0-6808 GCA_964440735.1 uncultured Pirellulales bacterium | reverse complement strand
AATAAAGTCCATAAGGATACCTTCCATCTCGATAGTCGTGCCGGGTGGAAGACCTACTATAATCTCAAAGACCTCATCGGGACTCGTATACTCACAGCCAATCGGCGGCAGCGTTATAGTGCCACTGCCGTTGTCCGGTACAATGCACGGACTTGACTCTATAACACCAACCGGTGCAAGAAAAACACCCCCACCACTACTAATATCATTGACCTTAAATTAACAGACGTAATCATAATTAACCTCCCCTTTCTCTCTCAAAAAAAGTTGAATTCGTATAGAACATCACAAAAAATATCTTATTAGACCGCTCCTTACACTTAAAGTTCTTCCAAGAAGCTGAAATAAAGATAGAAAGTTACCATCTTGCTCTCCCCTAAAACCTTAGTATAACGAACATTAAGTTTATCAGATAATCACTCCAAAATCAAGAAAATTATGCGGTACTTATGGTTTTGTAAGTAATATTCCTGGTTTTTTAACTCTAATGCTCCATATTATCGGTTATAAATTGGTGATAAGGCAATAACACTTGCTCAGCACATTAGCGTTGAATTTCCTCAAATGGAATTGATCAAAAGAAAAAAGCTGTGAGCGAAAAAATCATCTCACCCGCTTTGCCGAATCGAGGCGAGCAGCTTTGTCATTTTCTAATAACAATATCGGCACTGGTCCATACAGTTACTCAGCCACTCTCGGCAGTAAATAGCCAAATCGTGGAAATCGATACTGCCGTCACAATTCAGGTCATATATGAAGTCACGGTCACCCGATGGACCGCTCCAGCCCCAATTATCTACAAAATCTGTATAGTCTTCGAAATTTATAATATCATCGTCGTTGTAATTGGCGCAATTGCAGCAAATCTTACCGAAAATCCTGAACGCAAAGTCTATATTATTACCCAGATACGAATGACCCATCGGATAACGCAGCCTGTTCCAGGTCGAACCGTTATCATTCGAATAGACTGCAGCATCATTCCAGCCTTCAGATAGAAGCGCTGTTTTCCAACCAAAAGCAGAATCTGACATTGGTATGAATTCAAAGAAGTAAACGTGAACACCGAGCCAATAAACGACCGGCTCGCATGGGTCACCCTGTTGAACGAACGCTTCAGTGGGTGCGATAGGTATATCATACCGCCACGTTTGCTTATCGTCTCCTGAGACGGCTAATTGGCCCCCTGCAGGGTCCCACCACCATGCTGCTGCTGGTATAGTTAAGGGTGGTATTTCGTAGTACTTCGACTCTGTAAAATCTCCTGTAGAATAAAAATCCTTCTCCCATAGCAAGTCTCCAGGCTTACTATAACCAGGCCCACCACCATCCGGGTCAGGAACATCATCGTAAATGCTCAAATGAATACGATTGATTGATATTTTGGAGTCGTTCTTCCAGGAGCTAAATAGAGTGACCAATGTAATTGGCCCGGTTGCGGTACATAAGAAATCATCCGCCAGAACTCGCTGGATACCGCCCCTACGGTCACAGCGAATATCCATACTATAACCGCTCGTATTGGGCATCTGTTCATGCTTGAATCCTACCCATGGTTCAATAAACTCATTCACTGCTCTAAATGCATCCACTCGTTTGGGATTTGGAGAGGTCAAATAGGGGTCAACAGTAGGAACTCCTGTATCCTTCATATGCTGCACTACCCAGCTCGGAAAAGGCCAGAACATATAGCAGTTGGCTTTTTCATACATCAGCGCTGCGACGCCCGCACAATGCGGCGATGCCTGAGAGGTCCCGGTAAATGTGCTGGTACCGCCGCCCTTGCCTGACGAGGTAATATTCCGTCCCGGAGCAGCCAGCTCATTGCAACCATTTCGGTTGGAAAAGCATGTAATCAAATCTCCGTATGTATTGGCATCATAACATTCCGGGAAGGAATTTGGCTTTGTAAAGTTGCACCAATATGTACCGCTATCCGGCTCTCGACCCAGGTCCTGGTCATAGACAGCTGCAACGGCCGTAGCCAACGATAAGCAAGCCGGCGCGGGCATCTGAGTCGACGAGCCATTATTGCCGCTGGAGGCAAAAATCACAAAACCGCAATCCCTGGCTGCTTGAAGCGATGCCTTTAGATTTTGCAGCCAGGTATAGTTAACATTATCGCACGGACATTGACTGAACATCGCATCACTGCCCAGACTCATATTTATAATACAGAGACAGTCATAGTCGGACTGATGGGTTACTACATAGTCCACACCTGCAGCAACATCACTCATCCTGCTGAATTTGCCTTCCTTATCCAGCACCTTTATTGCAAGGATGTCGGCATCGGGAGCAACTCCCACAGGTGATACTATGCCTCTGGACGTGATAATCCCGGCAACGTTGCTGCCATGACCACCGTACTTGTGGTCGTCCTCGGCCCCTGGCCCGTTACCATCCGCTAAGAAATGGTACCACCCATCAGCAATATTGTCGCGAAGGTCAGGGTGGTCGCTGTCGATACCAGTATCCAGAACAGCTACAGTTACTCCTTTTCCAGTGTAACCCAGACCTGCCACACTATGCACATCATCTGCGTTGATAAAGGGGACGCTATCATCCAGATGGCCGTGTCCACCAGCATCGGGACCGACTGAAATTACCTGTGGGTCAGCCGCCAGTTTAGCCAGGCCTGCTTCATTTACATAGCCCGTCATAGAAGAGAAGCTGTTATACTTATGAACAATAGAAAATTCCCCTGGCGCAAATTTTTGTAATACGCGGTCCTGAACCTGCTTTACCGCATTCTGCCGCACTGTGCGTATAGCATCAGCAGCCAATATGGGCTTTTCCAACAGAACTACAACATATACTTTTTGTTCGGGACTTTTTTGAAGCTCGGTAAAGACTGCCGGCTCTATCCGTTGGTTTGTTCTCAACTCTTCGTCATTCGTTGCGTATATCCTATAAGGCACAGCTGTTATCAGGGCGCAAACTACAACTACTACTCGTAACCATTCAAACTTTAATCTTGGCCTTTCCATCTTAAATCCTCCCAAAGAAAAAACCCTGCCTGTCCCTCACGTTTTATAAAATAGGGGACAGGGAAAAAACAGAAATACCTTCCGTAGAACTCGCTAAATATCTATATTATTAGTCTAACAAGTTGCGATACTTAAGTCAAGAAAATTATTGCACTTAAGAAGGTGATTTTGATGGATTAACTTAAGATTGCTACTGCTTTGTTCTTTCCACCGGAAATAAGCGGAGAGAATGAATAAGCAGGTTGATTTATCTCCTCCTATTATAACTCGTATGGCTGTAGCCTGATAGGACTCAAAAATACTGTGGATTTTTTAATGAATCTATTCGATATAGTTAATTTCTTTCTTCTTTAACATCAGGATAAGACTCAGAATCAATACTTTTCTTACTTCTTTGGAAGCTTTTTTGGAGCGTTGGGGACTTCTCCGACCCGGTACTTTTTACCGATAACTTTGTCGTCAATTAAATAACCATCAGGAAAAGGAACTGTGAAAATACTCTTATCAAAGTTAGGATCATTTGCGACTACGTTAGAAGCACGATAGACATACCTTTGATAGGGTTCGTTAGGCTCGAAAGGGGTCATTACAGAAGTTACTTGTGTTGGCCACCATATATTAGGTGCCACCTCTTTTAATTTAGCCACCCTTAAGCTCGTTATAATACGCTTACTGCCATCTTCACGGATGCTTATGTTATCATAACCGAGTAATGCGAAACCGCGGGCAGGGTCAAACCAGTAGTTCATGTGCGGCCTCCTTTCTTTCTCACCTGAGCCAAATTTAATGCACTCGACTTCCTGAAATTCTTCGTGGGTAACTTCAAACGCCTTAGCTTCCAATGCAGCGGCAGAAGTAGCGGCCCGAAAAAATTGCGAAAATGTACGACCAATTTTCTTATCTTCGTCACTAAAGAAGAACTGTAATGAAAATCGTGCTCCTGTGCAACTACCAAGATAACCATCCATTAATTGCTCAGGAGCATCGGGCAGAAGTCCTCCTTCTTTAATATGAAATGTTTTTCCGCTATGTCCTATTGTATAATGCACGACCCTGCCATGCTTGCCGTCAAACCCAACAGAATAGCTGCTTTCTACATACGGAGCGGCGCCATCTCGCCATCTGAGAACCTCTTTGTGCACATCAACTCTCCCCTTGCCCTCAGAACCCCCACCGAACCATGCGGTGCACGAGGTATAAATTGGAGTTCGCTGCCAACTCTCACAGGGGTCGGATAAGTCAACTTTCGTCTCTACCCACATTTCTGATTCAATTTTCAGGTTTAAAAAGGATATTTCTTCCGCCGCTTCAACCATTGGAATCAATGCGTTTATATCTTCTACTGATAGAGCCGACTTTGATTGCTGGGCCTCAACAATGGCCAATGTACCAAGCAAAATACAAAACACTGCAATCTGTAAAGTGGGTTTTATATACGAAAAATACGTCTTTACCATAATATTCAAACTCTTCTTATTTGACGATTCCTCATTAAACATAGTATAAACCCCTTTCTTTCTGGCATAGAAAATTATTTAATTTATTCCTCTTTACTCAAGATGTCTCCATTTATCTTATTAAGCCTACGGGCAAATATTACGCCACCCCGCTGGTACAGGAGTGTACATGTCTGGTTCTCCTTCACACTCACAGTCGTACCATGGGGGGAACAGCGATAACGTGTCTTTGCATAATTTTGGTTTTAGTAAAACACAATATGTTGAATCCAACTCACATTCCCAACAGGGAGAACACTGGGCGTGGAAATCTGGACCAGAAACTGGTACCCACCAACAAAGTGCACCCGGGTTCATACACCGTGGTTCCCCCTCATAGATCATTACGCAAAACGGATCATCTACGGGTGGAACTGTCCAAGTGCACATATTAACACCATCAGGATTACATTTAGTCACGCAAGAATTTTCATGACAGCACTGGTTTGGATTACATTCTGATACGCAATTGCCATCTCCATCGCATTCTAAACAAGAGTTATAAAGTGGGCATCTATCCACGCACGAACCGATATTACAGGTCTCACAATCATTAGTATCGCAAAGGAACTTGCACTTGCACATTAGACAAATCCAGCAGCGGCGATTGCGCATCCTCATCCGCATGAGCTGCGGCACTCGACCATTCATATCACCATGGCAACCGGCATATCTTTGCTCGAACAGGATTCAGTTCCAAATATTTGGCCGCCAGCCATGTATGCTGTTCATCCATCGCACAGGAGTAAAACCGCCCTTCCCAGAGATGCCCGCTGCGTTTGTGCATACGATTGACATACTGCGTATAGCGAAAGGCCGTTCTGCCAACGGCGTTCGCTAGAGAGGCATCCTTGTGCGGTATTGCAACAAGATGAATGTGATTGGTCATAAAACAGTATGCAATGACCTCAAGTCCATACTTGTCGGACTGTTCTTTGAGCAGCTCAAGAAAAACATGGCGGTCGTCATCGACAAAGAAAATATCCTGACGATTATTCCCTCACTGTGTAATATGATGGGGGCAATCAACCGCAACTGCTCTGGCTATCCTTGGCATACCGCTATACTAACCCCCATCATCTCAAAAGGCAACCGAAAAATGACCAAAAAATGGTGGCTGTCCCTATTTTACTCCTTAATTTCTTTTATAACACTAACAACTATCACAAAAAATCGTCCTGTTTAATCTATGCCTTGCCGCTTTGACGATTGCTCATCAATGTTATAAATCTCTCAAATAGATAATTTGAATCGTGAGGGCCGGGTGAGGCCTCCGGGTGATACTGAACGCAAAAAGCAGGAATATTTTTGCAGCGAAATCCCTCAAGTGTCTGGTCGTTGAGGTTAATATGTGTCATCTCAACATCTTTGTCTTTAAGAGAGTCAACATCCACACAGAAGCCGTGGTTCTGACTGGTTATTTCAATTTCGCCGGTTTGTAGATTCTTAACAGGGTGATTTGCGCCGTGATGGCCAAATTTAAGTTTAAATCTTTTTCCACCCAGAGCCAGGGCAAGAAGCTGATGGCCAAGACAGATGCCGAAAACTGGCACCTTGCCAAGCAACTTTTTGATTTCATCTATTGCATAATCGACGGCACCCGGGTCGCCCGGGCCATTGCTTAAAAATACCCCATCTGGTTTCAGCGACAACACCTCCCTGGCCAACGTTTTGGCTGGCACAACCCAAACATCACAGCCGTGCGAGCGAAGCAATCTCAGAATGTTAAGCTTAATGCCATAATCAAAAGCCACAACCTTGTATCGTACCGGCGGTTTTTCCTCTCGAGAAGTTAATACATCTGATACTGCTTTATCCCAGTGGTAGGCCTTTTTCGCTGTTACGTCTTTAACTATGTCTCTATCTATAAGGCCGGGGTATCGGCTCAGCTTTTTCTCAAGTTTTGAGACGCTGAACTCCTCCGAAGAAATGATACCTTTCATTGCGCCTTCTGTCCGGATATGCTTTACAAGGGCTCTTGTATCGATACCTTCAAGGCCGACAACATCATTGGCCTTTAAATAATCGCTCAGCGATTTTTTACTTCGCCAATTGCTGGGATAATCACAGTTTTCCTTTACAATAAAGCCCCTTGCGAAGATTTTTCTGGATTCGACATCTTTGCTGTTCGTTCCATAGTTACCAATCAGAGGATAGGTCATTGTAACAATCTGCTCGTGATAAGATGGGTCGGTTAAAATTTCCTGATAGCCTGTCATAGCGGTATTGAAAACAACCTCTCCGCATCTCGTGGCTTTGGCGCCAAAAGAATTACCTTCAAAAACGGTTCCATCTTCAAGTAATAAAATAGCTTTCACTTTT
>CAYTTK010000141.1:0-6866 GCA_964440735.1 uncultured Pirellulales bacterium | reverse complement strand
TGTGAAAGCGCTGGTCTCAACAAATATCTATTTGAAATGGCTAATATTAGAGAGCATTGCTCTTGGGTAACTGAAGACCACGAGGCAGCTACTGAGAAGGCCAAGGCTCTGGTCAGTGCCGCAGTAAGGCGAGTCTTTTATCATGAGCCCTTGGAGACTAAGAAGGTTCCGGTCAATCCCAACACCTTGGTTGTAGGCGGCGGCATCGCTGGCATCCAGGCGGCTCTGGAGATTGCTGCTTCTGGACACAAGGTCTATCTGGTGGAGAGAGAACCCAGCATCGGTGGACACATGGCACAACTGGATAAGACCTTCCCTACCCTGGACTGTTCGGCTTGTATTCTCACTCCCAAGATGAGTGATGTGGGTTCTCATCCCAATATCAAGCTGATGACCTATAGCGAGATGGCGGATGTCTCAGGGTATGTGGGCAACTTCAAGGTCAAGGTCAGGAAGAAGGCAAGGTACGTGGATGAAGATAAATGTACGGGTTGTTCAGAGTGTGAAAGGGTGTGTCCGGTTGAAGTGCCCAGCGAGTTTGAATTGGGATTGACCCAGAGGAAGGCGATATATCGCCCCTTCCCTCAGGCTGTTCCCAATGTTTTCGCCATTGACAAACGAGGCTACCCGCCGTGTCGGGCTGCTTGTCCCGCCGGGGTAAATGCCCAGGGCTATATAGCCCTTATCTCACAGGGCAAGTTCAAAGAGGCTCTTGAGGTGCTAAGGAAAACTATGCCCTTTGCCGGGGTCTGCGGGCGAGTCTGCACTCATCCCTGTGAGATAGATTGCGAGAGGGGGAAGGTTGATGAGCCTGTGTCCATTCGCTCTCTAAAGCGTTTCATGGCTGACTATGAGCTTAGAATAGGGAGAGAAAAGGCAGCCCCTGTTGAAAAGACAAAGGAAGATAAAGTAGCTATCATCGGCTCTGGGCCGGCAGGCTTGGCCTGCGCCTACGACCTGGTTAGGCTGGGATACCCGGTTACCGTCTTTGAGGCCGCCCCCGAGAGTGGAGGTCTCCTCCGCTATGGTATCCCTGAATACAGATTGCCCAAGAGGACGTTGGATAATGAAATCAGCTACATCCAGGAGCTAGGAGTAGAGATAAAAACGAATACCCCAGTCAAAGACTTGAGCGTTCTCTTCAATCAGGGTTATAAAGCTATCTTCCTAGGCACTGGTGTTGGAGCAAGCCAGAAAATGGGTATTCCCAACGAAGACACAGAGGGGGTAATCCATGCCCTCAACTTCCTGAGAGAGGTAGCTTATGGGGTTAAGGTTAGTCTTGGCAAGAGAGTGGCTATTATTGGTGGCGGCAATGCAGCTGTAGACGCAGCTAGAGTAGCTCAGCGTCTAGGGGTAAAAGAGGTTTCCATTATCTATCGCCGCTCCCGAGCTGAAATGCCTGCTGTCGCGACCGAAATTGAGGAAGCGGAGCGGGAGGGAGTAAAGATTCATATCTTGGCAGCACCGGTCAGAGTCCTAACTGAGAATGGCCGACTAACTGGCATCCAGTGTGTTCGGATGGAGCTAGGTGAACCTGATGCCAGTGGCCGCCGACGCCCAATACCCATCAAAGGTTCGGAATTCAATATGGATGTTGATAATGTAATCATCGCTATCGGTCAGGCGATAGATAAGGCACTGCTGCCTAAGGAGCTTGAATACACCAGTTGGGGAAACGTCTCTGTTGATTCGGTTACTTTGCAAACGAACATTGAAGGCGTTTTTGCTGGTGGTGATGTGGTCTCTGGTCCGGCTGATGTTATTGCCGCTATTGCTGCCGGAAAGGAATCAGCTATCTCTATTGAGCGTTACCTTGAGGGAGTGGACCTGAAGGAGGGGAGACCAACCACGATTAAACGGGTAAAAGAGGTGTCAAAGGAGGGTGTAGAGATAAAGGCAAGGGGCACAATGCCAACACTTAAACCAGAGAAACGGAAGGATTTTGCCGAGGTCGAGCTAGGCTTTGATGAGAAAATGGCTATCGGCGAAGCTAAGCGTTGCTTGAACTGTGGTGTGTGCTCAGAGTGCATGGAGTGCGTTAAGGTCTGTGAAGTTGGAGCAATCAACCACGAGATAGAAGATAAATATGAAGAGATAGAAGTAGGCAACATAATTATAGCCACCGGTTATGATGCCTTTGACCCCTCCCCGCTCTACCAGTATGGTTATGGTCACCTGGATAATGTCGTTACCGCTCTTGAGCTGGAGAGGATGATCAATGCCTCTGGCCCCACTGAGGGTAAAATCGCCCTCAAAGATGGCTCAGAACCCAGGAGCATAGCCATCATCCATTGCGTGGGCAGCCGTGACGAGAACTTTCATGAGTACTGCTCACAGGTGTGCTGTATGTACTCAATGAAATTTAGCCACTTGGTAAGAGAGCATATCCCAGGAGCCGAAGTCTATGAATTCTATATTGACCTCAGAGCTGTCGGTAAGGCATACGAAGAGTTCTATAACCGCGTTCTAGATGAAGGGACTCGCTTCATTAGGGGTCGGCCTAGTGATGTGGTCAAACAGAATGGCAGGCTGATTGTTCACAGTGAAGATACGCTGGCCGATTGCCAGCGCCAGGTCCCGGTGGATATGGTGATATTGAGTACAGCCCTTGAACCAAAGGCAGATGCAGAAGAGGTTGCCAGGCTGTTTTCCATAAGCCGTAGTGCCGATGGCTTTTTCCTAGAGAAGCACCCCAAGCTGGACCCGGTAGCTACCATGAGTGACGGCATCTTCGTTGTAGGTTGTTGTCAAAGTCCCAAGGATATTCCCCAGAGTGTGGCTCAGGCTTCGGCGGCTGCTGCCCGAGTTCTGGCTATGATTAGCGCCGGCGCCATAGAGATTGAGGCCATCACTGCGGTCATTGATGAGGAGCTTTGTTCCGGGTGTAAGATTTGTTCCGACCTCTGTCCCTACGGGGCTATTTCTTTTGATGAAGAAAAGAAGGTATCCCAGGTTAATGAAGCTTTGTGTAAGGGCTGTGGTGTCTGCGTGGCAGCTTGCCCCAGCGGTGCTATCACTGGTAAGCACTTTACCACTGAGCAGATTATGGCTGAGATTGAGGGGATACTGGTATAAGCCAGGGTGCTGAGGACTTCCGCCGAGAGAAACTGGTTTGTGCGGCTGGTGCGGATATTCTGCTTGTGCCCGTTCAGCTGCTATACCCTTCAATCAGGAAAAATGGGGGGACATTGAGGTGGGGTTAACAATGAACCAAACACAATCGTTGCAGATGCGGCAGGAACTAAGGCAAATCCTCCGAATGGAACAGGCCAACCTGCTGGAGATGCCTGAGGATGAGTTTCATAAGCTCATCACTGAGACCGAGCAGAGTCTCCTTTTCAAGAAGCTATACCAGAAAGAAAAGCTAATCCGCCACCAGAGATTTCCTAGAACTGATATTTCCTCCAGTTTTTATCAACTCGAAGAAGAGATGGTGGCCGATAAAGGTTCGCCTGATGTTGAATCCCTTTTATTAAACAAGGAGCATATCATCCGTCAAATACAGAAATTGGGGCTGGAGAAATTCAAACGGTATTTCTTATTCCCTGAATCAGGGATGACCCTTGAAGAAATTGCCAGAGAGTGCGACCTGGAGGTCTCAGAGGTTCAGAGGATAAACAACCTTATTGATGAACTCTCCATCATGAGTGAGTTTTATCATCCCTCCAATGTCACCTCAGGCGGCATTCGCTACTCCAAGGTTGCCTCGGTGGAGAAGGACGAGAAAGGATTCATTATCGGCTACTTTTCAGCTTCCTTTGCCCGAGGTCGGTACTCGATTGATTATGCAAGATTTGAGGAGTTAAAAGCCTCTAATGCGTTCGCTGAAGCTGAAGTCAAAGAAGTCAAGCAGTTATTCAGGAAGCTGGAACTGATTAATAGCCGTAAGGACACACTGACTCAAATACTGCAAAATATTATTGACAAGCAGGCACTCTATCTGGAGTCCGGCGATTTGAAGTCTCTTTTACCCCTCAGCCAGAAGGAACTAGCCGAAAAGATTGGGTTTGCTCCCAGCTCGGTAAGCCGTGCTATCAGCGGCAAAAGTCTTGAAACGCCCTGGGGCGAAGAAATCCCCCTTAAACACTTTTTCCCCAGGCCAAAGAGGTTTAGGATGGAACTGCTCAGGCAGCTTCTTGAAACTGATAAGGAACTTTCCTCAGATGAGGCAATCCGGACCAAGCTCTGGGAGAAATTTGGCGTGGCAATCTCCCGGCGCTCGGTAGCAAACTTGAGAAAAGAACTTAAATTCCCGGCGGCTCAGGGGAAACGGCGTCCTGTCGGAGGTGGGAAGACGAAATGAGTATTGTTTACACCGAGAGAGAAAAGTGTAAAGGATGTTATGCCTGTATCCGTAACTGCCCGGCCAAGGCAATCAGGGTTAGAGAGGGCTTGGCTGAGGTGATAAAGGAACGTTGTATCTCTTGTGGCACCTGTGTCCAGCTCTGTGCAGCAAAGGCAAAGCTGGCGGAGAGCGACATCGGTATAGTCTGGCAGCTACTGGGAGAGCGTCAACCGGTAATTGCTCTGCTTTCGGCTCCGTTTCCAGCAGCTTTTCCCGAACTTCGCCCGCAACAGCTTGTAACCGCTCTGAAAAAACTTGGATTTAGCGAGGTTATGGAAGATTCCTTTGGTGCTGAACCAGTCTGCCGTGAATATGCTCGCCTTTTGAGTGAAAACAATGGCAAACCTATCCTCTCATCTACCTGTCCAGCAGTAGTGTTCTACATTGAGAAATATTATCCCCAGCTAATCAATAACTTAGCCGCCGTTGTCTCACCCATGATAGCTATGGGTAGAGTGATTAAGTGGCAGTATAATCCACAGGCCAAGGTAGTCTTTATTGGTCCTTGCGTGGCGAAGATAGCCGAGGCTAAAGATGATAAGGTTGCCGGGGTGATAGATGCTGTCCTGACCTTTGCTGAGCTGAAGGAGATGCTCGCCGCCAAAGGGATTATTGCTGAAGCTGAGGAGGAGGGGCAATTCTCAGGTCCCAAACCCAACCTGGGTCGCCTGTTCGCCATATCGGGGGGCTTGCTCAAGGCAGCGGGGCTCTCTGACGACATCCTGGCAAATAAAGTTATCAATGCCTGTGGCAAGGACTACACGCTCAATATCCTTCGGGAGTTTGCCGAAGGTAATATCACTGCTAAGCTCATCAGCCTGTGTTTCTGCGAGGGCTGTATTGATGGGCCAGTCATTGATAATGACCTAAGCGTTTTTAAGCGAAGAGAAATAATCAGCAATTATACTGTCAGCCAGTCAGACCCGGCTCAAACCGAGAGGGACATCCAGGAATATGCCGGTATTGACCTCAGCCGCAAATTTACCAATCAAGCTATCGGCCTACCGGCTCCAAGTGAGGAAGATGTCCAAAGAATTTTGGAGGAGATTGGTAGGGTGGACCCTAGCTACCGGATGAACTGCGGTGCTTGCGGCTATAGCGGCTGCCGGGAACTGGCTATTGCTGTCTGCCAGGGCCTGGCTGAGGTTGAAATGTGCTGGCCTTACGTGCTTGAGAAGTTGAGGACTACCCAAGAAGACTTAATCCAAGCTGAGAAGCTAACTTCTCTGGGTCAGATGGCAGCCTCTATTGCTCACGAAGTAAACAATCCTCTAGCTGGCGTCCTCATCTATACCCAATTGCTGACCAAGAAGATAGACAGCGACAAATTCTCCAAAGAGATTGCCCTTGACTACTTATCCAAAATGGAATTTGAAATCACCCGCAGCACCAGGTTAATTCGAAACCTGTTGGATTTTGCCCGACAGTCGCCCCCAGCCCTCAGAGAGGTAAACCTCAACGAGGTCATTAACCGAGCTCTTGACCTAGCTGCTCATTCGGCTGAGCTACAGAATATCCAGGTAATAAAGGAGCTTAACCCTTCCCTGCCCAAGCTCATGGCTGATTTTGACCAGCTTCAGCAGATTTGCACCAACCTTATTCTGAATGCCATTCAGGCAATGCCTGAAGGAGGCAGACTAACCCTCCGCACCTCAGTCGGTAACGATAATCAGCTCAAGACAGAGGTTCAGGACACGGGTTATGGCATTTCTCCAGAGAATATGCGCAAGCTGTTCACACCGTTCTTCACCACCAAGGGGAAGGGGAAGGGGGTAGGATTGGGTTTGGCGGTAGCCTATGGAATCATCCAGCGCCACCAGGGTAGAATAGAAGTGCAAAGTAAGGAGGGAGAGGGTACTATTTTTACCATCTATTTACCACTGTACCATGAAGAAAAAGGTTAAAATCCTAATAGTTGATGATGAAGCCATCATCCGCGAATCGCTTCGTGACTGGCTGAGCGATGTCGGTCACCAGGTGCTTATCGCAGAGAACGGTCCCCAGGCTCTTGAGATTATCGAAGAGGAGAAGCCGGGCATTGTTATTACTGATTTGGTAATGCCCGGGATGGACGGGATTGAGCTATTAAAGAGAGCCAAGGAAATACAGCCTAGCATTGAGGTGATCATCATCACTGCCTATGGCAGTATCCCCACGGCTATTACTGCTATGCAGGAAGGCGCCTATGACTACATCGAGAAGCCCTTCTGCCCGGAAAAGGCTGAGCTATTGGTTGAGAAACTGGCGGAGCATCAACGGCTACTTGAGGAGAACATTTCCCTGCACCAGAAATTAGAGGAGCGCTACCGATTTGAGAATATCATTGCCAAGAGTGCCAAGATGCGGCAGGTAATCGAGGTAATTAAGGTCGTAGCCAAGAGCAATGCCACTGTGTTGATTGCTGGTGAGAGTGGCACTGGGAAGGAACTTGTAGCGCGAGCCCTCCACTCCCAAAGCTACCGGAAGGATAAGCCCTTTGTTGCTGTTAGTTGCGCTGCCTTGCCGGAGAGTCTCCTTG
>CAYTTK010000140.1:0-6943 GCA_964440735.1 uncultured Pirellulales bacterium | reverse complement strand
GTTCAATGCACCGTTAGGAAAGACAGTTCAGCATGGGCTGACGCGAAAAGGGTTACGATTGAATCTTCTGTCACGTTGAGTGGAACTGTGAAAAAGGATGAGCGGGCCCTTGGAGGTTTCGAGGTTTCTGTAGATCAATTGAAGATAGTAGGATTGGCTGAAACATTCCCGATAACGAAAGATCAAAGCGAAGAATTTCGGCGTAACGTTCGGCATTTATGGCTACGGAGTCGAAGGATGAATACTATCATGAAGGTGAGGAGCGAGACGCTGAGGTTTGTACATGGGTTCTTCAGAAAAAAAAGTTTCATCGAAGTTTCGCCACCAATGTTCATATCAAGTGCGTGCGAAGGCGGGGCTACACTTTTTGGGTTGAAGTATTTTGATAAAGACCTGTACCTCACCCAGAGTGCGCAACTGCATCTTGAGGCGCTGATCCAGTCGTTGGAGAAAGTTTACTGTGTTGCACCGTCGTTCAGGGCGGAGAAGAGTCGAACGATAAGGCATCTCGCAGAGTATTGGCACGTGGAAGCGGAAGAGGCTTTCTCAACGATGGACGATTTGATGTGTTTAGAGGAGGATCTCGTGAGTCACGTGTGCCAGAATGTTGCAAAACAGTGTAGAAAAGAGCTTAAAGCCTTAGAAGTGGATGCAGGGAAATTGGCGAAGGTAAAGGCGCCGTTCAACAGAATTACGTATGATGAAGCTGTAGAGAAGCTTCACAAAAAAAGCTTCAAGATCAAGTGGGGAGCGGACTTCGGATTCAACGAGGAGAAGGCACTGGCACAGGAGTTTGGGCCTCTCTTTGTATATGCTTATCCAAAGAAGATAAAGGCATTTTATTGCAAGACGTATAGGGAAAATCCGGAAATGGTCATGTCCGTAGATTTGATCGTCCCAAATATAGGTGAACTTTCCACTGGCGGAGCCCGAGAGGATGACAAAGAAGAATTGCTCAAACGGCTTGAGGAGTTTGGCTTGAGACAAGAAGACTACGAGTGGTATATCGACCTGAGAAGGTATGGAACGGTTCCGCATACCGGGTTTGGACTAGGCGTTGAACGACTGCTCGCGTGGATGCTTGATCTAGAAAACATAATAGACACTATTCCTTTCCCACGTACCACCCGAAGATTCTATCCTTAGGCTTGAGCAAGAAGTAACATGGAATTAATTTTCAATCATGAACCTAGAAAATGCCTAACTAAGTGTACAATGCAGGGGCACACATTGCTCGAATAGAGAGATGTTATCTCACTTTTTCGCGAAGAAACTCTTTCAACTCTAACATTTCATGTGCATGGCTGCTGCTTTGAGTGCTGCAACTCCAGGTAATTCTTCGCCCATAAGGAATTCTATTAGAGCACCTCCTGCAGTGCTCACGTAGCCCATTTTCTCTCTTAACCCGAGTTGTTCTACAGCGGCAACGGTGTGTCCTCCACCAACCAGCGAAAAGGCTTTTGAGGCGGCCACTGCTTCTAGAACTCCCTTAGTACCGGCCATAAATTCTGGGTTCTCAAAAACTCCCATGGGTCCACTGATGACTATCGATTTTGCATCGTTTATGATTCTAATGTATTTCTTTACGGTTTCTGCTCCTATGTCAAATATAGGATGGTTCGTTGGGAGTTCTTCAACTGGGATTTTCTTTCGTTTTTTGTCGAATTCTACGGCAAGGTCAACAGGAACCTTTATTCTCTCCGGATATTTTTTCATTAACTCTTTTATGCCGGGTATGAATATCGTGAGTTCTTTCTTTTTTAAGAACTCCATGTTTGGTTTACCCAAATTCACGCCTTTTGCTGCTAAGAATAGGTGACCTACAACGCCTCCTGTTAATACCTGATCTGCAATGTCGTTGTTTAAGACATACTGAGATATTTTCAAAGCGTCATCGGCTTTAGCTCCTCCAAGAATGTAGATACAAGGCTTTTCAGGTTTCTCAACCGCTTTGTTCAATGCCTTAAGTTCTCTCTCCATGATGCGACCGGCGACGCTGGGAAGCACTGCTGTAAATCCTACTATGGACACGTGAGCTCTGTGAGCGGCGGCAAAGGCGTCACTGACAAATACGTCTGCGAGTGGCGCAAGTTTCTTCACAAACTCTGATTTTGCATGTTCTTCAGGAGAACCTTTCTTTTGTTCGTTAGGGAATGTTCGAACATTTTCCAGAACAAGGATTTCCCCGCTTTTCAAAGCTCTAATAGCATCTTGCGCTTTTTCTCCAAAGAGATCGTTTACATATTTTGTTGGTTTGCCAAGGATTCTGCTGAGGGCCTTTGCATGCTGTTTGAGAGGAATAAAATCGGGTTCGCCAGGTCTCCCTTGATGAGCCAATATTACAACTCTTGCACCTTTTTCAGAAAGCTCTTTTATTGTGGTCTCTCCGTGAACTCGAATTCTTGTATCTTCTAGAATCTCCTTTTTGTCAGTATCTATCGGAGAGTTAAAGTCTACTCTAACTAACGCTACTTCATCTTTGAAGTTCAGGTCGTCCATAGTTAAGATGCGTGTCATGTCATCACCTAACTGCTGTAGAAAAATACTTCTTTT
Organism: uncultured Pirellulales bacterium; assembly: GCA_964440735.1. Lineage (GTDB taxonomy): Bacteria > Planctomycetota > Phycisphaerae > Sedimentisphaerales > Anaerobacaceae > CAZBWE01. The sequence continues at coordinate 4,390 of CAYTTK010000140.1, read as the reverse complement.
GACTCTAGTCTTTTATGCTTTACCTATAGGCTCGCTTCTAGCTTTTCAGTTAGAGAGCTATTGAGACACTCTAAGCGAAGAACGATCTAAGTCGAACGGTCCCATATCGATTTTACGCTAGGTGGCAAAGGCTATTTCGTCTACTGCCTCTGGATTTCTAAGCGTGGAAATATCCCCGAGAGGTTCTCCCAGCACCCTGGCTTTTACGACCCTCCTCATTATTTTTCCGCTTCTGGTCTTCGGCAAATCCTTAACAAACCACACTTCGTCGGGTCTTGCCAATTTTCCCATTTCACGACCCACATGTTCCCTTAGCTCTTTTCGCAACGTATCATCTGGCTTTACTCCTTCTCTCAAGATAACAAAAGCGACTATCGATTCACCCTTAATTTCATGTGGCTTTCCAATTACCACTGCCTCAGCCACTTTTTGATTGCTGACCAAAGCTGACTCGATCTCGTAGTTACCTATTCTATGCCCAGCGACTTTGAGAATATCGTCTGCTCTTCCTTGAATCCAGAAGTATCCATCTTCATCCCTTCTTGCTTTGTCACCAGTAAGATACAGGTGAGGCAGCCTGCTCCAGTACGTCTTCATGTATCTTTCCGGAGCTTTGTAGAGACCTCCTAGCATTGCTGGCCATGTTGGAAATAAGTACAAGTCGCCTCCACCCTCTTTAATTGACTTACCACTTTCATCGTATATCTCAGCTCTAAAACCAGGCAAAGGCCTTGTGGGTGACCCTGGCTTGAGTGGAGTAATCGGCAACGGCGATATGACGAAGGAACCTGTTTCCGTTTGCCACCAAGTATCCATTATTTGGCAACGTTCTTTGCCTATATGCTTGTAATACCACATCCAAGCTTCAGGGTTGATCGTTTCTCCAACACTCCCTAACAATCTCAAAGAACTCAAATCATGTTTGTTTGCCCATTTTTCTCCATATCTCATGTGCATTCGAATCGCTGTCGGAGATGTGTAAAGAATGTTTACTCCATATTTTTCGATGATCTTGTACCATCGATTAGGATTCGGGTAATCTGGCGCACCTTCGTATATCACTGAAGTAGCTCCCAAGATCAACGGAGCATAGACGATGTAACTGTGACCAGTGACCCATCCTATGTCTGCGGCGCACCACCAAATGTCTTCATCCTTCATGTCAAAAACCCACTTTAATGTAAGCGCTGTGCCAACAGCGTACCCTCCGTGAGCACTTATCACTCCTTTCGGTTCTCCCGTTGTACCCGAAGTGTATAAAATATACAATGTATCGTTAGCATCCAACTCTTCAGTTGGACATTCGACTGGCTGCCCTTCAGTCAAAGCATGCCACCAATGGTCCCTTTCTTCTTTCCACTGGATTTCCTCCATAGAACGTCTGTAGATGATCACGTGCTCAACAGAATGGCATGCACGAAGGCATTCATCTACTTGATTCTTCAATGGAACAATCTTTCCGCGTCTGTAAAAGCCATCACAAGTAATCAACGCTTTTGCTTCGGAGTCCGATATTCTCTTCTGTAGACCTCCTACACTGAAACCTGAAAAAACAACAGTGTGAATTGCTCCAATCTTTGCACATGCCAACATCGAAATTGGCAGTTCGGGAATCATAGGTAGATAGATTCCAACACGGTCACCTTTTTTGATCCCAATGCTTTTCAAACCGTTGGCAAGCTTGTTGACTTCAACGTAGAGATCGCGGTAAGTTAGTTTTCTAACGTCACCTGGTTCTCCTTCAAAAATGTAGGCGACCTTGTTTTTTCTGTAGGTTTTTACATGTTTATCCAACGCATCATGTACAATGTTATATTTTGCTCCTATGAACCATTTCGCGTATGGTTCATTCCATTCAAAGACTTTTTGATATGGTTTGTACCATTCCACTACGTCTTTTGATACTTCACCCCAAAACCACTTTAGATCCTTTGCTTTTTCCAGCAACTCATCGTAACTCTTGATTCCTCGCTTGTTCATCCATCTCTTGACATTTGTCTGTTCAACAAATTCCTCGGATGGATCAAAAACCCTTCTTTCCTTCAATAAAACGTCTATAGATGTACTTTCTGACAATCTCCACACCCATCTAATCGAGAACTTGCTACGAAGGAATTTTCGCATATAAATCTTTTTTCTTTTTGTGGAGAGCATACACGCGACTTCAAGCTCCCGAAAGTGGTAATTTTGCTTCACTGTTTGAGCAATTCAGTTCAGTTTTCGAGCTTCTACCCCTAGATCTAGCAGGCTGCAGCAATTTGACAGCGTTGCCATAAGCTTTATATCAAATCTTCCTCCTAGCTTGAACTGATCCAACATGTGCGAATTTAGCGTTTTTCTCGGAAAAGAAATCGTTTGCAGGGACGTGATCTACGCAAAAGTTGAAGCAGACAAAGTGTTTGTAAAGGATGTCTTGGGTGCTTCCAAAACATTTGAAAACTGTAGAATCGTCGAGATTGACGTGAGTTCCGAAAGGCTAACTATTGCTTCAACAAAATAACTACAATAAATAGTCTAGCAAACTGAATATTGAAGCTTGAAGGAACACCTATGAAAATCGCTGTCTCTGGGAAAGGTGGAGTAGGCAAAACCTTAGTTGCTGGAGCCCTAGCGTATTCCTTCGCCAAGAAAAGCTTCAAAACAATTGCTATCGACGCGGATCCTTCTCCAAATCTAGCTTTGACGCTAGGCGTTCCCTTAGAACAAGTACGCGAAATAGTACCAATATCCGAAAATAAACCGCTGATTGAGCTGAAGACTGGAACAAAGTTTTCTGGCGTCTATCAGCTTTCTTTCACAGTTGATGATGTTGTTCGCGATTTTTCAGTTGAAACACCATATGGAGTTAACCTTATTGTAATGGGCACCGTGAAGTCGATGGGCTCTGGATGCACTTGTCCTGCAAACGCTGTTATTCGTGCTCTACTTCGCCATCTAATCGTAGAACGTGACGAAGCTGTTGTTGTAGACATGGAGGCGGGCATTGAGCATTTAGGTAGAGGGACCGCAAAACATGTAGATACGATGTTGGTTGTAGCAGATTCTGTCGTAAAATCGCTAGAAATCGCAAAAAGAATTTATGAATTGGCTGAAGATGCTGGCATCAAACAGATTTTTCTTGTTGGAAATAAAATAGCCAACGAAGTTGAAGGCGATTCTATCAGAAAATTTGCTGAAAATAATGACATGCTTCTGTTTCATTTTATACCCTTCGACGAGCATGTTTTGAGGGCAGAAACTCGGGGGGAAACTCCGCTTAGAAATGAGCAGTCTAAGGCAATTCGGTCTATCGCGGAACTGGGTAAGAAACTTATGCAGCAATAGTCTCTTTTGGTCAATAGTGGATTTTTTTAAAAACCTTCTAGTACAATGATCCGTTGTTTCGACTGACTCCTTTTCATGTTCCGAGTTCCTTTTTTTAGATTTTAGAAAACTTAAAATAACATTGAACCTACTCTTACAACTTCAAGATTTCCAGGTTGTGTATGCAATTGGCCAAGAAAGGTTTGGTTGTGAAAGTAAAGGAGTTGAAGACGGACGTTGCGGTTGTAAAGGATCTTGAGGTATCTATCGGTAGGATTTCTGAAGAGACATGGGCTGAGCCTATTGGTCCAACCCCGTTTCCGTCTATAACTGACTTGAGAGAGTGGGACTTCAAGCTCCTACAACGATACAAGCCTTTTTACCTTCCATTTTGCGATGTCTGTTGCCTCTGCACCTTTGGAAAATGTGACTTGACGGGGGACAAGCGGGGAGCGTGTGGGTTGAATATGGCAGCTCAGCAGTCTCGTATAGTCCTCCTTGCCTGTTGCATCGGAGCCGCCACCCACACCGGCCACGCCAGACACCTGCTTGAACACTTGATAGAAAAGTTTGGGCGAAGGTATCCCATCGACGTGGGTGGGATAAGCGTTGATGTTGAAGCCCCGGTAACTCGACTGGTTACTGGAATAAGACCTAAGACTCTTGGCGACCTAGAAGAAGTATTGGACTACTGCGAAACCGAGGTCACCCACTTGCTTGCGGCTACCCATACGGGTCAGGAGGGAAGTAACATCGATTTCGAGTCTAAAGTACTTCATGCAGGGATGATAGACCAAGTTGGAATGGAGGTTGCGGATATGGTCCAAATTTCGGCCTATGGCTTTCCAAAGGCGGATCCAGAAGCGCCTCTAACTGAAATAGGCTTCGGCGTGGCAGATGTCTCTAAACCCGTGATCTTGGTTATCGGTCATAATGTGCCGTCCTCAGTGGGGATAATCGACTACTTAACAGATAAGGGGATATACAACAAAGTTGAGGTTGTGGGCATATGTTGCACCGCCATTGATATCACTAGATACAGTTCTTCCCTGGCTAAAATAGTGGGTCCCATATCTTGGCAATTACG
>CAYTTK010000139.1:0-7008 GCA_964440735.1 uncultured Pirellulales bacterium | reverse complement strand
GAATAGCCAGACGGGTTGCAGAGAAATTAAGATTAGAGGCAATTGGAGTGAACGAGAATCCCCAGGCATTTATAAATAATAAGCTGATGGGTGTCGGGGATAAATTGCTCGTTGGTGACGGAGTTGATACGTATGAATGTGAAGTAGTTTCAATTGAAGAAAATGCTGTGCTTATTAAATGTCAGGAAGCACAAATAACGTTGAGACTAAAACAATTGAAGTAACTAATAATTTGTAAGGGATTAGTCCCTTGCCGTCTTACAATGTGTTACGGGACGGTTTATTGTAAAGAAGGAGATGAATTATGTATCAAGAGAAAATTTCAAATAGCACAAGAAAAGTTGTAAGGAATTTGTTCGTATGGTGTATTACATTGGTAGTGATGGCCGCAATTGCGCTCGCTGACGTTGAGTCAGAATCACTTACAGTAGATACACCTGAAATTGTCGTAGCAGCTGGTGTCGGTGCAAGGAGCGGTGAAGAAGGTGCTTCCAGAGGTAAGCCCATCCAATCGTTTAAATTCGATGTCAATTTCAGCATTCGAGACGCCCTGGCGATATTGGGCAGTATGTACCAGAAGAACATCGTGCCTACCCCAAACGTTGATGGGGCGTTGGCCTTTAGAAGTCTTTCAAACGTGACTTTTGAGGAAGCTATGAATGCGATTCTGGGAGACCACTTCAAATATGTTCAAGAAGGAAACCTGATTAAAGTATATACCAAGGATGAATACAAAAAGCTTATGGCGGATAAAGAGCGGATGATAACAAAAATCTTTACGCTCTACTACATAAGCGCAGCCGAAGCAATGAAGCTAATCGATCCTGTCCTCAGTGGCGCAGGCATCATTAAGGGAAGTTCCCCTTCCGAAGCCATTTCAACTACAGGTGCATCTATAAGTACAGGGGCCGGTGGAGGCGATACGATGGCCTTGAATGACCACGTTGTTATCCTTGACTATCCTGAGAATATCAGAGCTGCGGGAAAGCTGCTTAAGGAGTTGGATGTTCGGCCGAAGCAGGTGCTCGTCGAGGCAACTATTCTCAGCTGCAATTTAACCGAGGGTATGAAATTTGGCGTTGACCTGAACTTCATGGGGGGTATCCAACTGACAGGCGAGACAGCAATAGACGAACACACAAGTGGTAGTGGTGATGCTCTCGAATTGACAGAAAGCGAGACTTCTCCTATTCGTCAATTAGGTTTAGGAATTGCCTCGGGCACGCCGATAGAGACTTCCGGCTTTGCAAGCGTTGGTGGCAGTGGTCTTAGAATTGGTATTACTACCGGTGAAGTTGCAGCAATTATTACCGCACTTGAGACAGTTACGGACACAACGGTTCTTGCAAATCCAAAGATTTTAGCTGTCAACAAGCAGCTTGGACAGGTTTATATCGGTACAAAGATTGGCTATGTTTCTCAAACCACCCAGACGCAGACTTCGACAACTCAGGCAGTCGAGTTCCTCGATACTGGTACAAAGCTTTCTTTCAGGCCGTATATTGGTGACGATGGTTACATCCGAATGGATATCCATCCGAAGGATAGTTCCGGTACCTTGAAAGAAAATAATATACCGGACGAAAGCTCCACGGAGCTGGCAACCAACATAATGGTCAAAGACGGCCAGACCATCGTAATCGGCGGTCTGTTCAGAGATGTCGTCGTTACAAGTCGGAGCCAGATACCTTTGCTGGGAGATTTGCCAATCGTAGGAGGAGCATTCCGTGGTACTTCTGACACAGTCATACGGCAGGAAGTTATAATTTTGCTTACGCCACACATCATCGAAGAGCCACAGCAGACAGAAGGCATGGCCAGAGCTGATGATATTCGTCGAAAGAGATTTGGAGCGAAGGATGAATTGCAGTGGGTAGGCAGGGCAAGACTGGCTGAAGACCGATATGCAAAAGCTGCAAAATATTATGTTGAAGGTGATACCAATGCAGCGTTGAAGGAGCTTGGCTACGTCCTTAGACTTCGTCCAGCGTATCTTGAGGCGATACAGCTGAAAGAAAGAATCATCGCAGAAACTGACCCTGATGCCGTGAGCAAGATGGAAAGAGTTATGCTGGAAAATATTGACAAGCAGAAGTCTGAGAAATGGATTAGAAGATAAACAATCGATTATTGATGATAGGAAGAATCGTTAAGAGCAAACAATAGGGAAATAATCAATAATCAACAATCAATAGATTAAGGGAAGCTGTTTTGAAACTTGGAAGAAACTTAAATGTAGTGGTCACAGGGATTGTGCTGTGTAGTCTGTTTATCGGGGGCCTCGCCGAGCGGCAAGACTCTGGTGCGGAAGAGGGTTTGGGACCTGTTGTAAAGGTATGCTACATTGTTTCGGCTGTGGGCGTGATTTGGCTCAGCTGGTGTTGGCTAAGATTGGCTGGGGCAATCACGTCCATAGCCAGGCAGCTCAGGCGGGGTAAACCGGTTAACGTCAAACCGGGTGGCAATACGGCCATAAACACCTTAATTGAAGTGGTTAATGATCGCGTTGACGGTGATGCTAATCGTATTACTGAACTCGAAAAACAAATTGAGAATTTGCAAATCCAGATTCAACTTTCGCAAAGGCGGGGAAAAAACACTGAGGCGATTATATACAGTATCCGCGATGCAGTTATTGTTGTTGACGAGTTTGACAAACTTTTGATGGCAAACGAGGCGGCTGGAAGACTGTTCAATTTTGATTATACCAATTCCCAGCATAAGCCCATCTGTGAATTGATAGAACCGGACAAAAGTGAATTTGTGGATTTGCTAAGCCACAGTAGAAAAAGTAAGGCACGAGCAACGAGAAAGGAAATTGAATTTCTAAAAAATACAGAGCCGAAAACTTATGACTGCATTATTTCATGCGTTTACGACCAAAAACAGCAGGGCTGTGGAGCTGTGGCTGTATTGCACGATATTACGCGAGAGAAACAAATTCAGCAGATGAAAAATGACTTTGTAAGTCATGTCTCCCACGAATTGAAAACGCCTCTTGCTTCTATCACCGCATATTCTGAAATGCTCTCCGATGGTGAAGCTGGGGATGAACAAACACTAAAAGAATTTTGTTCGGTGATTCAAAACCAGGCAAAAAGATTGAATCGGCTTATTGAGGATATCCTGAATATTTCACGCATTGAATCTGGCCTGATAAAAGTAGAAAGGAAACCTGTCAGTCTGACAATCCTGATAGAAGAACAATTGCAAATGATAAAAAGCGCAGCTAACGAGAAAAACATCGAAATTACCGGCCAAAAGCCGATTGTCTTCGACCAGGTATACGCGGACAAGGATATGATTTCGCAGGTTATTGTTAATCTGTTGAGTAACGCTGTTAAGTATACTCCTGCAGGAGGTTCGATAAAGATTAAAACTGAGGTTGACCAAATCGCAAATCTGGCGAGGATTAGCGTAACCGATACGGGAGTTGGCATTTCCGAAGGTGAGGTTGAACATGTCTTTGATAAGTTTTACAGGGTTGGTGCCAATAAAAAGCATGCGGAAGGAACTGGTCTCGGACTTAATCTTGTTAAACAGATAGTTGAAAAAGTCCATAATGGCCGAGTATTTGTTACGAGTAAGGTTGGCGTAGGGAGCACCTTTGGGTTTGAATTGCCTTTGGCAACGCCGGAGGCAATCCGGGCGTAAATCAAAATACAAAAATCAAATATTTAGAGGAGGTAAAAATAATGTCGGGAAAGAAAGTGCTGGTTGTGGATGATGAAATACACATCGTTCATGTCGTTGCGATAAAACTTCGTAATAATGGTTACGAGGTTGTGATGGCAGGCAACGGTGCTGAAGCCTTTGAACTGGCATGCGAAGAAAAGCCGGATATTATCGTTACCGATTATCAAATGCCGGTTATGTCGGGACTTGAATTTGTGGGGAAACTTCGCAACAGCGAAGCTACGAGAGATATTCCAGTGATTATGCTTACGGCCAGAAGCTTTGCTGTTGATGATAAGCAAAAGAAAGATTTAGGAATATCGCAGTGTGTCAGCAAGCCATTCAGTCCTAAGGAACTGTTGGAAAACATTGAAGATATTCTATACCAAAGAGAATTGGTTGTTGATAATCGATGATGGGGGACAACATCAAAAGGAACAATGGAAAATAGTCACAAAGGAATATTCAAATGAATGAAGCTACGTTAGATACGGTCAAAAGGAGTTTGAGTCCCTCACAACGGCGTGAGTTGGAGAGGTTCGGCGGCAGGATAAATAGATTCGGCGGTAATTTTGCAACTTGCAGTGCCGATGGTGAAATTATCTTGTTGTGTGAGAGCGGTAGATTCGAGTCACCCAGACAACAGTTAATAGAAGTGAGCCGGAGGGTTTTAGGTCAGGAAGATGAAGTGATAGGCTGCTTTAGCAGAGATACGCAGGTATACCGCCTTGGCGAACATAAACAGTTTTTGGCTGCTGTTCTCCGTAGGGAGTCCCAAGGACTAAAATCAGGCCCTGCCGGCTTAGTTGCCTTAATTGACCTGGGTCCCTGGTTAGTAGCAGATAATGACTCCTGCCCTGAAAAGAATGAACCATATAAGAAGATCGCAGAAGTGTTGAGTACGCCGACTCAGGCCAACAGTGAATATCTTATGGAGACGCTTCGGCTTTTAGCGAAGAGTTTTCAGGCCGAGACAAAAGCTGAAGAACAGATTGAAATAGTCAGCACTGAGTTGGCACAAACGTATGAGGAACTTGTGCTGCTTCACAAGCTCAGCATAAATATGAAGGTTACTGAAGCAGATACTAACTTTCTGCAAATGGCTTGTGACAGTTTAACAGACATTATCAGTGTCGAGGGTATCGCCATATTGCTGGAAAGGTCTATAGATGGCGAAAGGCAGTTGGTTGTGGCTGCCGGGTCGGGATTGATAGATATAAATGAGCGAATGGCGGGTATTTTACATAGCCGGTTGGAGGATGAAATAAACAGTGGTAAAGAAGCAATGTTGGATAGTGAAGTGGATTCTCCATTCAAATACGAATGGCAGGACAACGTCAAGAGTATTATTGCGGTACCTTTGTACAGCACCGAAAAGTCAGAATCTTCTTTGGCAGAGATAACTCAAAACAGCAATTGCATAATTGGGCTGATGGTTGCGATAAACAGAATCGACAAGGAGGATTTCGACAGCACTGATGTAAAGTTGTTTAATTCCGTGGCCAATAGCTGCGCCGTGTTTATTGAGAACGGCAGGTTATTCAAAGATCTTGAGGAATTATTTATAGGTTCGTTAAAGGCACTCACCAGGAGTATTGATGCCAAAGATAAGTACACACGCGGCCATTCTGAAAGGGTTGCGTTTATTGCACGATGGATCGCCGAAAGACTAAGCGACCAGCATTCTTTGGAAGAAGAACAATTAAACAAGGTTTATTTGGCTGGTTTACTCCACGACATAGGAAAAATCGGAATTGATGAGGCGGTGTTACGCAAGGAAGGTAAGCTGACCGAAAAAGAAATGGACCGTATAAGAAAGCATCCCTCTATAGGTGCAGGTATTTTGCGTGAAATGAAGCAAATGCGGGAAATTGTGCCGGGTGTATTGTATCACCATGAGCGGGTGGACGGCAAAGGTTATCCCAATGGATTAGTCGGCGATGAGATACCGCTGATAAGTAAAATTATCGGACTGGCAGATAGTTTTGATGCGATGACTTCAAAGCGAACTTATAGAAGCGAAAAGACCGTTGAACAGGCGCTTGAAGAAATCGAGAAAGGATTGGGAACACAGTTCGATGAAAAAATCGGCAGAGTTTTTATAAACAGCGATGTCTATCAGCTCTGGAATATCATTATGCAGAACACCTCTGATTTTACTGGAATTTATGGCAGAAGTGATTTCGCGGAATATGGTACCGCTGCTGTGGGGACATTAATCAAATGAAGCTTAAAGTTCAGGATTATAATGATGTTACGGTAGTTGAGTTGCAAGGCGAATTAGATGGTGATTTTACTGAATTTTTTAAAAATACAATCACCGATGTAATCGCCAGAAGCAGGACCGGTATAGTGTTTGATATGAGCACTGTTGGATTTATTGATAGCCAGGGATTGGAACTGTTGTTGTGGGCGCGGGACTATTGCAGAGAGAACAAAAGTGAGCTTAGGTTAGCAGGCCTTGACGAAAACTGCGCTAAAATTATAGAAGTTACTCGACTTGAAAATGAGTTTGACCATTATGCAGAGCTTGCCGGAGCAGTAAAGAGTTTTGCGTAGAAATAAACGTTGGTGGTTCATTATTTTTAGCTCTTAATTATGGCAAAAATAGCAGTAGAAAACAAAATGCAGCTTGGGCAATTGTTGCTGGCGCGGGGTATTGTGACGGGTGAGCAGATTGACAGGGCTCTGACCGAACAAAAAGAGAAGGGCCACAATAAGCTGCTTGGCGAGCTTCTCGTTGAGATGGGCTATTGCACGGAAAACCAGATAGCTTCGGCACTGGCAGAGGCGTATGGTGTGCCTTACGCACAGGTTGGCCCGAAAATATGCGACCCAAAGTCGATTGAGATTCTGCCGAGAGAGTTTCTCGAGGAGCATATCGTTTTGCCGCTATTTAAGGTTTATGGTGTGCTTACGGTCGCGGTGAGCGAGCCGACAAATGTGTTTTTGATAGATGAGATAGAGCGGATAAGCGGCTGTAAGGTTCAGGTGGTATGTTCGACGACCAAGGATATAAAAGCTACGCTTCAGACTTATTTGCCTGCTGCAAATGTCTTTGTTATTGACGATATTATTGATGATAGCGGTCTGGAAGATTTTACTCTGATAGAAAATATCACGCAGGATATAAGCGATCTGGAGGAGATAGCTGGCCAGTCGCCGGTTGTAAAGCTGGTCAACTATCTGCTTTACAACGCTGTGCGTGAGAATGCCAGTGACATTCATATTGAGCCCGACGACAAAAGATTGCGGGTGCGTTACAGGGTCGACGGCAGATTATATGAGAAGATATGCCCTCCTCATCAGATGCATTCTGCGATTGTTTCACGT
>CAYTTK010000138.1:0-7016 GCA_964440735.1 uncultured Pirellulales bacterium | reverse complement strand
TGATGTTCCTCCGGGACTATACCGGCCAATACTTCGATCAAGATCACGGTAATATTGGTGATGAACCCCTCAATCTGGCATTTAACGCCATTTCCGTCATTATTCCCAATCTGGTAATGACATTTCCGAAGTATAACGTCAAAAGCGACTTTGTAGCCTATCGGGAGTATGGGGAATTGCTTGGTATGGCGTTGGATAAGAACGCCGAGAACATCAAACTTACGAAAACCCTGCGAGCCTGGATCGTGGATAGCCTGTTTTGCATGGGAATCCTCAAGACCGGGCTGTGCGAGTCTGGTCGGGCTATCGCGTTTGATGACGCCGACCAATACGATGTCGGTCAAATCTACACAGAGGTAGTTGACTTCAGTGACTTTGTGTTCGACCCCTCTGCTCGAAGTTTGGTGAGGCCCGGATTTGTCGGGGACCGCATTCAGATTCCGAGAGCGAATTTGCTGGAGTCCGGGCTGTACCGGAACGATCTGATCGAGAAATTGCCCACAAGTGGCACAAATCTGAGCAACTCGACAGATGAGCTATCCATGCGGAACGTCAACCGCAAGAATGTGGATAGTTTGCAGGATTTGGTGGATATTGTCGAGCTTTGGATACCGGACGCGGATGCAATCGTTACTGTCCCTGGGGCCGGTAAGTCATTCGACGAGTTTCTACGAACAGCGGAATACTACGGTCCTGATACCGGACCTTATACGTACTTGAAGTTGACCCCGCCGGTTCCGAAGAATCCGCTCCCGGTTGCGGCTGCGGGTGTCTGGCACGATTTGCATATCTTGGCGAATCGCATGGCTAAGAAGATCATCGACCAAGCTTCGAGGCAAAAGGATATTCTCGGTTACAGGCGGGCCAATGCTGATGACGCCCAGGAGATCGTAGACGCACACGACGGCGAAGCGGTTGCGATGGATGACCCGCAGGGGACGCAGACATTCAGTTTCGGCGGGCAACAGCGGTCCAACGAAGCTCATTTGCAGCAACTTCAGTTATGGTTTAATTTGATGAGCGGTAATACCGAGGCCCTCGGTGGTATTCGCTCCGATGCCTCGACGGCCACGCAGGCGGAAATCCTCCAGGCCAACGGAACGATTCGGCTGGAAGACTTGCGGAATATCGTGTACGAAGCGGCTGCTGAGGAAGGCGAGAAGCGGGCGTGGTATCTGCACACCGACCCGCTTATCAAGGTGCCGCTGACGGCTCGGTATCAAATCCCGGCCGAGTACGCCATGACACAGATGGGGCCGCAGATGGTTCGGCCCGCCGAACAGGGTGAGCAGCAGATTATTCTTACGCCGGAGATGCGGCGGGGCGATTTCCTGAACTTTCATTTTACCATCCAGCCCAAGTCGATGTCGCGTCTTGAACCGGCAATGCGGCTCCAGCGAGCGATGGAGTTTGCGGTTAAGCTCTTGCCCGCTGCTGCAACAGCAACGCAAATATGTATGCAAATGGGTGTGCCGTTCAGCTTCCCCGCGTTCGTCAAACGGATGGCGAAGGAGATGGAAATTGAATGGATGGATGAGGTTTTCTTCGATCCTGATTTCCAGATGCAGATGGCAATGATGATGATGAAGACACCCGAAATGCAGGGTTCGCAAGGCCAGGCACAAGCAAGGCCAAAACAGCCGAATGGCGGCTTGAGTTTCGCGTCCGTTTTGCAGAATGGACAGGGTGGTAGCGTCCCGAATATTGTAACGGCAGATACATTCTCGCGTCAGCAGGCTCAACAAGGAGCTAACGATGCCCAGTCAAATATGGGCACGAACGCCAGGTATTAACGGGAGTCGATTATGCCGAGATATTGCTGGAAATGCGACGAAGCTGCGTGTGGTGCGGAACGTATTATGATTGCGAGGATAGCAGATCGCAATGAGATTCCGGCATGTGAAGTCTGCGGTAGTGATATGCACCGGGATATTCAAGCCGAGCAATGTTCGACGCCGCTCAAAGCGTTTTTTAAGCCAATTGAGATGTATTCATTGGCCCCGGATACGCCTGAACAGTATCGGGACCTCAAACGCAAGTGCCCGCATATCCAATTCAACGATCAATTGGTTCCGCTCGCTACTTGCAGGCAGGAGAAGAAAGACCTTATGAAAGCGGTTGGTAATGTGGAATTATCGTAATCCCTACCCCCGCATTTCGCGGGCAGCGGTTACGTATTTCTGAGCAGGAGTTGCAAAGATGTCTACTAATGAAGACACCACAGTTGTAGCGAAGGACGAAGGGCAAACAGACGTGGCAGACGAATTGGTGAGGACTACCCAGCAACAGTTGGATGCGATCTTCTCACCCGATGACGGTGGCGATGACCCGTCTGAAAACCACGCAGAACCCTCGACGCCGGAAGGCGAACCGTCCGAACCGGATGACGGGGCAGCACCCGTAACAGAGCCAGTTGTGCCCGTGGAAGACCCGAGCAAGGCTAGCGAGGGTGTTGAGCCGCCCCCGGATGGAGCCGAACCCGAGGAAGGTGTGTCTGACGAAGGTGGGAGCAGTGGCGATGAGAACGCCCCTACCCTCCCGTCTGCCTACAGACGTTCCCTTCAAGCACGGGGTTGGGATGAGGATGAGATCAATGGTTTCTTCGAGTTAGACCCGGAGAAGGCTATGAGGACGTTTGATCGCATCCACCAGTCTCGTGTGAGTGAGTTGGCTGAATGGTCGCGTCTCGGCCGTGAAGCCAAGGATCAGTCTGCCGCAGCGGCACAGCCCGAAAAGGCTGCGGTTGTACCGTTGCAGCAGTCACCGTCAATCATTCCTGGTTCCCTTGAGGCAATTGACACGGAGAAGTTAATTGAGGAATACGGGAATGAGGCAATCGTTAATGCAATTGCCAAGCCGGTCAACAAAGTGCTTGAGCAGTTGAATGCGATTTTGCCATCTGTCCGACAAGGCGTGGAGGTCACTCAGCGACAGCAGCAAGAGGTTGCGGCTAAGATGATCGAGGATTTCTTCGGTGATGAAAGCCTGAAATCGTTCAAGGAATTTTACGGTTCTACGGACACCGGGTTTTCGTCCGAACAATTGGTTCGACGTAATGAGGTTCTTCAGAGTGCCGATGCGATGGTTGCAGGGGCACAGCTTCAGGGTCGTCAGTTGTCGGTGCCGGAGGCATTGGCTGCCGCTCACGAGCATGTTGCTCGGGATCAGAGGCACCAGGCCGCTCGTTCATCGCTGAAAACGGTCGTGAAGAAACGGGCCAAAGGGCTGACGACCAGACCCTCACGCACAACGGGCACTTCGACACCCAGGAAGGACGGCCTCACCGACCTGGAACGTAGGACGCAACGGCGTATGAGAAAGGTTTTCAGACCTAATTAAGAAAGGGAAACATAATGGCTGTTGAAGCCGAGGAACTCCTGGATTTGGTTGCAACTACCCTCAAGGACTTGCCCAAGGGTGAGTTCGAGGTTATGTGGGACTCGCAGGCGTTTGAGTTCTGCAACATCTACACGGAGAAAAGACGGAAAGTTGACGGCGGTACGTCAATCGAGCGGAATGTTGTTCTGGACGAAAAGGGTGCGGCCACGTACAGACGACTGTATGAGGTTGACGAGCCCACGGTCGAGAACATCCATCACAAGATCAACGTGCCGTGGTGCCAGATTGGTACGAACTATTCCTGGGACGTGCTGGAAATCCTGCGGAATAAGAACTCGGCCAAGGGTTACATCGACCTGCTTCAGAGCCGACGTACTGAGCGGCTGTGGGGTTTTGCGGAGCTTCTGGAGGATCGCGGGTGGACAACGCCGACTTCGGCCGTTGATAACCTGTTCCCGTATGGTGTCCCGTATTACTTAAACATGCTGAATGGTGGTGTTACTGCCGCTGGGTTCAGTGGTCAGACCATTCGCTACAGCGACGGGGTTTCCACCGGTACGGTTTGTGCGGGTATTGATGCGTCCGTGGAAGCAAAGTGGCGTAACTACGCGGATACGTATGTCACGGTCGATAACAGCCTGCTCCGCAAGCTGCGTCGGGCGTTCCTGCTCACCAGGTTTAAGCCCCCGCGTTTCATCAACTCGCCCGGCAACGATTCGCCTGGCAGTGGTCCGATGGTCAAGTTGTATGTTAACTCCGACGTTGCTGTGGAGTTGATGGACCTGGCCGACAAGCGTGACGATAACACGGGTCCTGGCGACCTCGCTGGGAAGGCCCTCATCAACGGGGCTGATGGCGTGACGTACTTCAATCGCCACCCGGTTACGTTCATTCCTCAGTTGGATGGCGTGACCTACAACCCGCTCTATTGCGTCGATTGGTCGAAGATTCAGCCCATCACGCAGGACGGCTATTGGATGGTCGAGAGCAAGCCCATGACGGACAGGATGCAGCATACCACGATCACGGTGTATGTTGATGGTTGTCATAACAACCTCTGTGTTAATCGTCGGACGGCAGGGTTCTGCCTCCACGAAGCCATTCCTGCTTAATAACGGGATGTAACAAAGAAAGGAGCCATGAAAATGGCAAAGGGTAAAGCAAAGGTCAATTACGTGCATTCGGCAGGCTCTGTTAGCGTGTCGGATGCGAGCGAATGGCAGTTTCTGTATGAAAAGTCGCTGGTGCGGAATCCGAAATACAACATCGGCGACCGAGTTGTGCTCCCCGATGGTCGAGTGTTTCGCTACGGGAAATCTTCCGATGCACTCCTAAACACTGATCTTCTGTGTTCTTTCGCAGAGGATGAATGTCAGGGTTACGAAGTACTCAAAGACGCACAGGTTGTCGGTGATAAGCAAGTCACATTCACCGGGGCTGCTCACGCCGAAGTTGCTGAAGATGCCCTTCGTGGTGGATACGTCATTATCTACCATACTGGTGCTGGTGGCGATACTCAATTCAGGGGAATTGTCGGTAATCCTGCTTCGGGATTGAATGCCAATCTCACTGTCTACCTGGATGCGGCACTCGACCATGAGGTTATTGCCGCTTCCACAGCGGCGGAAGTGTGGTATAATCCGTATGCCGCCCTTCAGGGTGCTGCGGCTCTTTCGCATTCCGCAGCCGGTCGGCCTATGGTCAATGTTGCCGCAGCGAATACGTATTTCTGGATTCAGACTTGGGGGCCGTGTTGGCTCTCTCCGCAAGTTGCTGGTTTCCAGGCTGCGGATAAACAGCGGTCTGCCGTTAAGAGAAACGATGGTAGTATTCAGGCAATTGGTGCGGAGGGTGCTGGTGAAATGACCCAGGTTGTTGGTTTCCTAATCAACGAAGGCTTCACGTCTGGTCCGTTGTTCATGCTTCAGATCAGTCCGTAAGGTCCATGATCGCACTGTGGGGGCGGGAATCTGCCCGCCCCCAATCGGGAGTAAATGATGAGTGAACCCACTGCGGCCATGACCTTTCGAGACCTGATACTTCATGTCGCCAAGAAGGTCGGTTTTGCCTTCTACGGCGATGACGGTACTGAAGTCGCCCAAATCCCTCAGAACGTGGAAGACTTGCAGACCTGCAAGGATCACGTAAATCGAGGGATACGGATGCTTCTGCTTGATGCTCCAGTTACCGGGTGGCGGTGTGCCAGGCCAACGGCCCAGGTGGAACTCTGGCCCAGTGTGGCCACTGAAGCCATCGCTACGGATGCCTGGGTAACAGCCACTTCCTACGCCCTTGGAAGTAAGGTACTGGAGGCTGGTGAGTCCTACGTATGTATCGTAGCTCACACGTCGGGCGTATTTGCGGCCGATTTGGTTTCGGCGTATTGGCGGGAAACATGGGATTGTACGAGTGTGTATGAGCCCGCCACGGACACGACGTTGATTACCGCGTCAGCCTCCTTGTTCTACGCCTCGATGGAACGTAAGACCCTCACGGTTACGGGTGTGGGCGACCTCACCATTGCATCATACGTTTCGGCCACTCAGGTTCGGGTGGACGGAGACAATCACTGGGTCGGGGCGAACACGTTCTCGATTACGGGTGATGGTAACTTCACAATGCCGCAGACATTTGGCGGTAACGTGGAGGGCGACATCACATTTGCAGCGGGTACAAATACAGGGGCACGGATCGAATGGGTGCATGAAGCTCGAATTCGCCAATCACGCGAGGTAGTCTCGACTGACACGGGTGATCCTCGGTACGCCGCATGTCGCCCGATAGCGGGTTCTCCCCGCCGTTGGGAACTGATTATGTGGCCGATCCCGAGCGAACTCGTCACGGTCGAGTTTCCGTATGAACTGTACTTCGACAAACTGACCAACCTGGATGATTTACATCCGTTCGGGTATCGGTTCGACGAGGTACTCCAAGCGGCCGTAATGGCCGTGGCAGAGCAGGACACGGAGGACATATCAGCCGGGCTGACGCAGTATTACCGGGAAACTGCTTTGCCGAATGCACACCGTCTCGATACTCGGGCAGCCCCGAGACGGTTGGGATACTGCGGTAACGGGCGTCAGCGGTTGACGCAGCGAAACTTCCGAGAGTTCACCCGTAGACCCACAGTTACTTACACTCCATAACCACGAAAGGATCAAAGCTATGTCTTTCACTGAAGCCAATTTTCTGATGCGGGTCAGCGGGCTCGTCTCGGGTGACGGGTTTGTACGCGAAGTGCCCGTGCCTCTGTCCGCTGTCATTTCGACAGGGGCTGATGCCCCGGCGTTAGGTGCAAACATTGCAGTTGTGACGTTTGACGCGGACAACGAGAGTGTCAGCGTTCCGTTCCAGGTGCCGCTGGATTACGATGAGTCGAAGGACGAGTTGTGTGTGGTCCTGACGGCTCTGTTGACAACGGGCGACATGTCGGCCCTGGCGAACATCATGGTGCTTGATTTCGATCAGGTCAACCGTATTCGTCCTGGTGCGGCTGCCGTGGCAGATTTGTCCGCTCTCGTTACGAGCGATGCACAGTCGGTTGATGACGAGGCAATCGCACAGTATGCGTTCAATATGTCGGGCTTGAGTCATAAGGTCGGCGATGTGTTGACCATCGAGATTGATGGCACGGAGACCGGTGTGGCTGTTGCGACAATCTACGGCGTGTCTGTCCG
>CAYTTK010000137.1:0-7022 GCA_964440735.1 uncultured Pirellulales bacterium | reverse complement strand
ACCACATATCAATTACTGGAATTAAGCTATCCTTTTGTGGATCAATACAAAGTAGGCAAAATGAATTATTATAAATTAGATTTTATCGTAGACTGGAAAGAATTCGGGGAGGTTATAGTAAAAAAACTGATAAAATATAAGAAAGATTTCTATATCAAAAAAGATTTATATAAATATACGAATATAAAATTGGATGATAGATATATTGATCAGGATTATTTAATCCTAAAGAAACCTAGGATAAATATAATACCGGAAGAAAAAAAGGTTTTACAGTCTACATTATTTTAAAAAGGAAGATTAATTCGGAAGGAAGGAAATGTTAATTAATAAAGATTGCCCCCATTTTAGGGGATATGCGGAAATAGACCATAGTCTAAAAGGGGAAAAATATTTTGGATTTACTACTATCGTAATATGTGAAATGAGAGGGGAAATTCCTGAATGTCCTTCTGGTTGCCCATATCCACGTATAAATATTAAGGAAACAGAAGGAGGACGGTCAATATTTTTTTAACGATATATTAGAATTTAATAAATAATAAAAATTTTAAGAATTAGAAACTGAATATCGTAGAGCTCCAATTATAGAGAGCCATCTGAAGAAGCTGTAGCTTCTTAGGTGGCTCTTTTTTTATTCTGAAAGGTAGTGAAAAAGATAAATTGATTGATAAAGTAGAAAAACAAAAAAGAATATACCAGGTTAGTTTATTATTAAGAAGGAAACCAATTGGTTTTATAATACAATTCATCACCGAAAAATGGGGGGTTAGAGAATGGCAGGCTCGCAACTATATTAGATTAGCCAGAAAAGAATGGCAAAAATATTTCGCAAAATTAAAGCATGATGGGATGAGCTACCATGTGGCACAATTGAGGGACTTAAAAGACCAGGCCTATAGCAGAAAAGTTATCATAGGAAGGGGCGAAAACAAAGAGATAATTACTATCGCTGATCTGGGATTAATTTTTGAAATAACCAAAGAAGAAGCTAAATTGATGGGAATATATCCGGCAGAAAGACATAAATTTGATCTACCCGAAGTTATAAAAGTTAAAGTGGATTTAACTGAATGAATGTTAATATACAAATATCTAAAAAAATCTTTAATGAAGTTTATATACCTTACCTGGGAAATAATACCAGAACGCAAATATTCTTCGGAGGCAGTTCTGCTGGGAAATCGGTATTTATTTCTCAAAGGTGTGTAATCGATCTTTTAGAAAATGAGAGAAATTATCTTGTGATCAGGAATACAGCTAATACCTTGCGGACATCGGTTTTTAATGAAATAAGGAAGGTTATTCTAGAATTTAATCTAGAAAAATTATTCAAAATTAATAAAACAGAAATGACCATAACCTGTATTACCGGATATCAAATTCTTTTCAGAGGATTAGATGATGCAGAAAAACTTAAATCGATCATCCCGGAAAAAGGGGTCATTACTGACATTCTGATAGAAGAAGCAACCGAAACAAAAAGAGATGACGTTAAGCAATTATACAAGAGATTGAGAGGTAGATCTAAAGTATTAAAACGCCTGACTATGGCCTTCAATCCTATTATAAGGACCCACTGGATATTCAAAGAATATTTTAAAAATTGGATAGAAGGCGAATTTGAATACCACGATGATAAATTATCGATTTTAAAGACAACTTATAAAGATAACAGATTCCTAGAACAGGATGATATTGATGAATTAGAGAACGAACAGGACCCTTATTACAGACAAGTTTATACCTTAGGTGACTGGGGAATTTTAGGAGAATTAATATTCACCAATTGGAAGATTGAGGATCTCTCAGGAATCAAAAATACCTTCGGGACCTATTATAACGGACTTGATTTTGGATTTTCGAACGACCCCAGCGCAGCGGGAAGGCAGGCAATAAAGGGGAAGAAATTATATATACTGCAGGAATTATTATATGAGCTCGGATTAACTAATGATGTTATAGCAGCAAGGCTAAAACCGGTTATCAATAAAGAATATATCCGGTGCGATTCATCAGAGCCGAAATCGATAGCAGAATTAAGGAGTTATAAGATAAATGCCTTGGCGGCCAAGAAGGGGCCGGGGAGTGTCAATTTTGGGATTCAATATTTAAAACAATTCGAAATTATAATTGACCGGAAATGCCAGAATGCAATCAACGAAATTCAACTGTATCAGTGGAAAAAAGACAAAGATGGCAATGTCATTAATGTGCCGATAGATAAAAATAATCATTTTATGGACCAAGTCCGTTATGCCCTCAACGACAGGATTTTTGAGAAGGAAGAAGAAGAGGCCTATAGCGCCGAGGAACTGGGAATATTTTAAGAGTAAATAAAAAAAACAAAGGACCTATAATCAGCGTTATGTAAAATAAATAAATGAAAGGAGCTTATTATGAATATAAAAGATATTTTAGAAAAGCATGGCGAGGATTTTAAAAAATTATCAGAAGTCTTATGTAAAGACCCGAAGGAAAGAGATATTGAATTATCCGAAAAACAATATAAAGGCGAACATTCTATTTTAGAAAGGCCCGATAAGATTGCCGGCAAGGGTAAAACATTAAAGAGGATTCCCCAGGCAAAGTTGGTTATCCGATATCAGAAAAAGATCGTTAATATGGCCGTTTCGTTTTTATTCGGAGATCCAGTGAAATTAATATTAGGTAATAAAGAAGATAAATACCAGAAAACTTTTTCCTTGATAGATGATGTCTGGACAAAAAACAAATTGGATTATTTTAATAAGAAACTGGCACGCAGGCTATTTGTGGAGACGAAAGCGGCTGAACTATGGTATACAACAATCGATAAAGAAAAAGTAAAACATATTAAAGTGGCCTTGTTGTGTAAGAAAAACGGTGATGACATATATGTCCACTTTAACGAAAATGGAGACATGGATGCTTTTATTCGCCGGTATAAACTTGAAGATCCTGATGAAAAAACTTATGAACATGTTGATATTTATACTGCTGAGAATTTCATTTATGGAATCAAAAAAGATATCTGGCAAGTTGAAAAGAAGGATAATTTGTATGGGAAGATCCCAGTCATTTATTATGATCAGGATGAGCCAGAATGGATGAGCGTGCAAAGCGAGATTGATAGAAGCGAGATGTTAATTTCTAAATTTGCCGACACAAATGATTATTTCGGAGCACCTATTATAAAAATTTTTGGTAAAATAGCCAACCCACCAGAGAAAGGAGAAGTAGGGAGAACCTTGCAATTTGAAGGGGAAACAGATAACGCTACAGGTAAAATCAATTATGGAGATGCCAAATATTTGACATGGGAACACGCGCCGGAAGCCATAAAAATAGAATACGATATATTGAAGGATATCATTTATTCTATCACTTCAACCCCCGATTTATCTTTTAGTAATGTTAAGGGATTAGAGAAAACCTCAGGAGAAGCCCTCAAATTTCTTTTTATGGATTCTATCTTGAAAAGCAAAGACAAAGAAGAATTATTCGGAGAAGCATTGACCAGAAGAATTAATTTATTAAAAGCAATATTATCCGTAACTAATGTGAAAGAAACAAGCAATATACAAGAATTAGATATATCAATTAAATTCGGGAATATCTTACCGCAGGATATGTCGGAAACCATAAAGGCACTTTCAACAGCAAGGGCAGGCGATGTCATCATGAGCGAGAAGGGGGCAGTAAGACAGAATCCACTAGTAGAAGATCCGGAGGAAGAAATTAAAAGAATGGAAGAAGAACGGGGAAAATTATCAAAATTAGGAGAATCATACGAACCATAAAATGTATAAAAAAATGGACCTTGGCATAGTAGGTTGTGGAATTATCGGAAACAGTCTTGCTGGATTATTAAAAGACATGGATTATCCTGTTAAACAATACGATCCGGCCAAAAAACTGATTGATGATATTTCTGAATGCGAAATTATATTCGTATGTGTGCCTACAAAAAAAGACATGAAATTTGAAGATGTTAAAACGGCAGTAAGCTATATAAATCTTAAAAATAAAAAAGGAATAATCGCTATAAGATCTACCATTATGCTGGGGATGATTGATGAATTTACAGAAAAATATAAAAGAGAATTTGTCTACATGCCTGAATTCTTGCGGGAACGGACCGCATTTTTGGATGAAATCTGTCCTGACAAAATAATCATAGGGACCAAAAAAAGAGAAGTATTCGAGATATTTAAAAGACTATTCAAGCGTGTGGTAGACAATAAAAATAAAATAATAATGATGAAACCAATCGAAGCAGAATTATTGAAGGTGGCCTTGAATAGCCTGTATACGATAAAAGTAATATTCGGGAATGAACTATACGATATATGCCAAAAATACGGGGCAGATTATTATAAATTATTTGAGGCGTTCAAATTGGATAAATATATCAACACAATGCATCTTGATCCACTATTCGATGGTTACAGGGGGGCAGGGGGTAAATGTCTTTCCAAAGATATTAAATTTTTAATTAGGGCAGCAAGAAAGAAGGAAATTCTGCCTAAAGTAATGATAATGGCCGATAAGGAAAATATGAATTTATTGGAGAAAGGGATTTTGAATGGGGATTGAAGAGCAATTTGAAAACAGGAATATGCTGGATATAATCAATTACAATAGAAAAATCGAAGCAGTATTGAACAAGGCCTCTAGTGATTTAGCGATGAAAACTGCCATTTTTGAATTGAAAAATCCAACTAGCTTATCCCAGGGCTCTTTCTATAAAGTAAACAAAGGCCTGGAAAAACAGGTAGATGTAATATTAGGTAATCTCCATAAAGATATCCAAACCAACATACAAAACGGGATTGTCAGTCATTGGGATATGGCCAATCTAAAAAACAATAAACTGGTGGGGAATTGGGCCGAAGGGATAAAGATAAGCAAAGATGGTATCCCAACCTCATTTAACCAATTAAACTTGACGGCGTTAGATACTTTTCTTACCCGGACCGAAGCGGGAATGAACTTAAGCGAAAGAGTCTGGAATTTAACCAATGGAGCGAAAGATCAATTAGAACTTTATCTTGCATCGGGAATATCTACCGGGAGAAGTGCGGCAGAGATCGCAGGAGACATCAAGCAATATTTGAATGAACCGAATAGATTATTTAGAAGGGTCAGGCAAGAAGGAAAACTGGTTTTAAGTAAGGCGGCCAAAGGCTACCATCCGGGAGCGGGGATTTACAGGAGTTCCTATAAAAATGCGTTAAGGCTTGCCAAAAATGAGGTAAATATGGCTTACAGAATGAGCGATTATGTGAGGAGACAAGAACTTCCGTTTGTAACAGGAATAGAGGTTCATTTATCAGCTTCTCATCCCCGGCTAGATATGTGTGATGATTTGGTAGGAAAATACCCGAAGGGCTTTATCTTTATGACCTGGCATGTAGGCTGTTTATGTTATACAACCTCAATTATGCTCAACGAAAAAGATTCCCTTAAATTCATGAAAACTGGGAAGATCCCCAAATCAAAGTATATTTCAAAGATTCCCAAAAGGGCGGCAAATTGGATAAAAGAAAATGCTTCTAAAATTGCAGGATATAAGAATATACCATATTTCATAAGGGATAACTTTACGGCGAATTTTAGGCTAAAAGATAGCGTAACACAAATAACTATGCCCAAAATCGGGGTTGCTGAACCGGTCAGGCCTGGACTTATACCCACGAAATTAACTGGAAGAGAAAAACAATTAATGGAAATAAAGGAATTTAACAAAAAATATGCCGATGCAAAGATAGAACATTGTATTGCAGTTGACAAAGAGGGAAATGTAATATTTGAAAAATCCGGGACCTATAATCAGGTAAATTTCACGCAATTAGACTTTGATCAAATGAATGTCGATAATATGCTATTTACGCATAATCATCCTTCTGGGAGCAGTTTCTCCAGTGAGGATCTTAATATGTTAGGAGCATTAAAGAGAGGAACTGAAGTAAGGGCAGTGGGGACAAAATATGAATATAGTGCTAAAATAATAGATAATACAAAATTCCCACATTCTGGGGTCGCAGTAAAAAATCTTTATAAAATAGAAAATAGCATATTACAAAATAAATATCAAGCAATATACGAGAGAGAGCGTATCAGATTGATGAGTACCGGGATTGATTATGATGAGGCAGCAAAATTCGCAACAAAAGTAACGAGTCAAAAGCATACCCATGAGGCAATGGAAATATTTGCCAGAAAATACGGAATAGAATATAAAAGGTGGCTGAATAAATAATGACCAAAAGAAAAAAAGATAAAAACAAAAATCCCTATTTGAACCCTGACGGTAGTTTTGATCTTATCGAAAAATTCCCAGGTATTGATTTTAATATTTATGAAGAGGAAAGAATTAAAAAACAAAAAAGGAGAAACAAAATGCCATTAATGAAGTGTAGAGAAGATGATAAACCAGGCTGGAAATATGGGGATAGCGGCGCTTGTTATACCTATACTGCCGGCAACGAGAAATCCGAAGCAGCAGCAAAATTAAAAGCTATTAAGCAGGGAACTGCGATCAGCAGAGAATCAGGCGAAAAATTCGAGCCATAATGAAGGAAAAATAATGAAAAGTGCTGATAAAATCATTTCTAAAAAAGAAATTATTATACCCAAAGGAACTATATTTACAAATATAAATAATTCAAATTGCAAATATATGTTTGACAATTATGTTACCGAAGTTGGATTAGATAAAGATACTTGTGCAAGAATAATAGTAAGCAGTGAAAACAAAGAATACTTTGAACGTAAAAAGGAAAAATAAATGAAAAAGATAGGTTTTGTATGCCTAGCAGGACTTGACCAATTTATCGACCCGATAATTGAAGGACTGTCAAATGATTATATTATCAGGAAATTTATAATCAGGGCCCAACAAGAAATCTATAGCGCGATTGACTGGGCTGATATTGTCTGGCTGGAATGGTGCAATCAATCGGCCATTATAGGGACGAATTATGAGGGGATCAAGGGCAAAAAAGTTATAATCAGGCTTCACAGTTATGAAGTGTTTA
>CAYTTK010000136.1:0-7063 GCA_964440735.1 uncultured Pirellulales bacterium | reverse complement strand
CCCATCTTGAAGCTCGCCAGGTCTGTTCGGTAAATACTATTCGGGCTTTTTATCCCTGCGAGTGTACAGCGTCCCTTAAATAGCTTCATCTTTACTTCACCGATGACATTACGCTGAGTAACATCGATAAATTCGTCAAGTGCCTTGCGCAATTGATGAAACCACAGCCCGTAATAAACTAATTCTGCGTATTTCAGAGCTACTTGCTGTTTATAATGCATTGTCTCTCTGTCGAGTGTCACGCTCTCCAAAGCGCTGTGAGCTGCAACTAAGATTGTCCCACCAGGCGTCTCATAAACTCCGCGGGATTTTATTCCCACCAGCCGATTTTCGACCATATCCACCTGGCCGACGCCGTGTTTGCCGCCGAGCTGGTTCAATTTTTCAATTATCTCCACGCCGCTTGTCAACTTGCCGTCGAGCTTTATTGGCACTCCTTCGTGGAAACCTATTGTAACGTAATCCGCCTTATCTGGTGCCTTTGATACCGGCCGAGATATTACAAACAAATCCTCTTTCGGCTCATTGGCTGGGTCTTCGAGGTCCGCTCCTTCGTGGCTGATATGCCAGAGGTTCCGGTCTCGGCTGTAGATTTTC
Organism: uncultured Pirellulales bacterium; assembly: GCA_964440735.1. Lineage (GTDB taxonomy): Bacteria > Planctomycetota > Phycisphaerae > Sedimentisphaerales > Anaerobacaceae > CAZBWE01. The sequence goes on along the minus strand of CAYTTK010000136.1, from coordinate 6,466 downwards.
TTTTTGCTTTGCTCAATTGGGATTTTATGTTTCTTGGCGTAATCGACAGCCGCTTCACGCGAGGTCAGTGTAAAATTTGGGTCCTTCCACGGTGCCACGATTTTAAGTTTTGGGTCTAATGCCATATACGTCAATTCAAACCGCACCTGGTCGTTGCCTTTGCCTGTTGCTCCGTGGGCCACCGCCGTTGCACCTTCTGCGTGGGCGACTTCGACCTGGTATTTTGCAATTAAAGGCCGGGCAATACTTGTGCCTAAGAGATAACCTCCTTCATACACTGCACCTGATTTGAGCAGTAGCCACAGGTATTTTTCGACGAACTCTTTCCGCAGGTCCTTAACCACACACTTAACTGCCCCGCTTGCCAGTGCTTTTTGCTTAATGCCGGTAAGCTCTTCGCCCTGGCCGAGGTCTGCTGCAAACGCTATAACCTCATAGCCGTATGTCTCTTTCAGCCAAGGCAGAATCACGCTCGTATCCAGCCCGCCGCTATACGCCAGAACAACTTTTTCTTTCTTAGCCATTTCTCTATCCCATTCACAATCACTTTTTTTAGCTGTCATGCTGAGCAAAGCGAAGCATCTGGCCTGCAAATAATATATAGTCACTTTTTATTAGATTCTTCACTTCGTTCAGAATGACAAATGATTTATTCTGTTGCTAATATACCAAAAATCATCACCGTAGAGCAACAATTAAATCGCACAATGCTAACTCCAATGGCAAGTATATTCGTCTGGCACCTCATCAAGGTCTGAAAATACATCTTTTTCAGGAAATGCTGCTTTTGCTAAACACGCGCAACCATCGTCTCTTGTCAGTAATCCATTGGCTCTACTCAACAAGAAAACATATTCCATATCTTGATAATCGTGCTCAGTTCGCTTATTTCCTGGCACTCCACCGATTTGCCGTAAGTAGTAATATTCCTCTGGGATTACATATGTAAGCCGGAAAAAATGCCAACTCATCCAGTCAGGTGATAAACAATATTTCTCAGGGAACTTTGTAATTCCTTTAAATTGTTCCTTTGATGCATTGTGCATGTCTTGAGAGTCAACAAACTCAGCCCACATGTTAAGACGCTCCTGTCGAATCTTTTTACTGCTATTCCACTCTCGAACGTCAGCAAGAAGTTCAGGTTGCTCTGAAATTAGTTTTTCATTGAAACCATCCGCTAAATCCATAATCATCTGTGCCATTTCCAGTTCGTTTCTATATGCCCCCTTAAGGCTGTTTGAATTGTAGGGTCTTCTATTTTGTTGAAATGTTTGCCTGACTGCAGGTACCGCTTTGAAATCCACAAGAGAACTATATGGATATAAGTTTTCGGCTTCCCTTTGTATAATTGCGTTACGACTTGGACAAATATAGCCTCCAGCTAAAATTACTTCTCTAAAACGGTCTAATAATTCTTCCTGCTCCTCATCAGAGGTGACACACTCATAATATAAAACATCAGGAAGAATCAAAAAGTAATTCTCAACGAATTCTTTTAATTTAGAAGTTGATGTCGCGCGAAAAACGCTTTTGTCAATTATTAGCTGTTTTGGCATTCTTTTTATGTTTTTGAAAGGCAATTAGCAACAGTTTTTCGCATAAGTTTTGCGTTGCCGTCTTTGCCGGTGAAGAGTTTGAACTGCGCCATCGCCTGGTTAACGAACATCGATAGGCCGTCAATCCTTTTTAACCTCCTTTTCTTCGCCTGTTTTAATAATAAGGTCTCAGCGGGATTATAGACTGTATCGAATACCACCATATCTTTTTTAAGATATTCATCAGGCACCGGCGTCGCATAACCTGTCTTTTGTCCTCTGTTCTCTGTCTTCTGCCCTCTGTCCTCTGTCCTCCATCTCCTGTCTTCTGTCTTCCGTCTTCCGTCTTCTGTCCTTTTCATCCCAATACTCGTGCAGTTGATAACTAATTTCGCATCCAGATTCTGCAATCTATCCAGACCGGCAAATTCACAACCAAACTCAATGGCGAGCCGTTCTGCCCTTTGAATTGTTCGGTTATAGATTTTTATTTTTGCCCCTGCGTCGCTAAGACCTGCAACTATCGCCCTTGCGACACCACCAGCGCCGATAATTGCCACCGGTATCTCCTTCAAGCCAGCCCTTTCGATTTTCAGTGTCGAAGTAATTGAATCCAGCGCAGCGGCGTAATCGGTATTGTAGCCGGCCAATCTCCCATCGCCTTTTACGACAATAGTATTCACCGCCCCGATTTTTTCCGCCAATGGCTCAATATACCCCTGTTTCGCTCGCATATACCTGAGGGCATTTTCTTTGTGTGGAATTGTCACGCTGAAGCCACGGAAGCCCAGCCATTTCCTGATTAGAGCACCATTCAAAAATAAATCAAATTCCTTCTGGCTACCCCCAACAAGTAGTGGCAGGTATAATTTGTTCATACCCTTTTCAGCAAAGCACGCATTGTGAATCGCAGGGCTTAGTGAGTGCCCGACAGGGTCAGCTATGACGCCGAAAAGTTCAGTATCAGCGTTTATTGAATTGAAGCGATATAATTTTTTCAACTTCTCGACCGTCAATTGTCCCGGTGCGGTTGCGTTTTTTTCATCTACGCTGGCAAAAGTTACCAGACTGCCGAGCTTCTTGGTTATGATTCTGCTTATAAGTCCCGCCTCACCCATGCAGAAGACAATCCGCTCTCCACTGGTCTGATGCAGCAAATCAAATGCCTCGAAGCAATCGTTGATATGATTGGCCGTATAGACAAGCTTGGGTATCGCCGCCGGAAAGACAATCAGCATATCTCGATAAAGTTTGCTGATATTGCTAAATTTTGTCTCGAAGTTGTGGTCGGATAAAATCAGCCGCCCTTTTGATACCTGCGATAGTGTCGTGGTTATCCTTTCCTGACTTTCTGTAGAGCGGAAGTTTTCGTATTCGAAATCAACAAATTCGGCACCTGCTTTTAATGCGCCGCTCAGTACATCAATTCGCAGCCGTAGCGGATATTCTTTTGCACCGCCCTGCCGTTTGTCTCGACAGGTTACAATTACAGGTAAGGCCTTGCCAGCAGCTGCCTTGGTATCTGCAATTAAATTCTTGACCAAACCGGCATTGAGGTTTTCGAGGTAGTCGGTTCGCAGCTCGAGCATTTCCGCACCTGCAGCCAGCGCTGCTTTGATTTGTTTTTTTGCCTGGTCCGGATTTTCTGCCGCTATTGGAACCGCCAATTTTGTCTGCATAACGCACACATATACCAGCGTTTAGCCCCGAAAGCAAGAGCAAAAACACAACAGGTAACGGGTCAGATAGCTTGGTAATACCCAATCGTCACCACGCTCTCCAGATGAAAGTTTTTCTCGGTATAATCGGTTCTTGTCTCATATCGTAGTTTTTATAATTTGCGGCTTGATTTAACCATTTCTCCTATATACACTTACCTGCAATGGACAGGCGAATGATAATAAATGCCGATGATTTTGGCCTGTGTGAAGGGGTAAACAGGGCTGTAGCAGAAGCTCATACAAAGGGCATTTTGACCAGTGCGACTATAATGACCAATATGGCGGCCGCCGTCGAAGCGGTCAAGATAGCAAAGCAACTGTCTGGCCTTGGTATAGGTGTTCATCTTAACCTCACCGATGGCCAGCCACTCTCGAAGGATGCTGAAGTTCGACACTTAGTGAATTCTGACGGCCAATTCGCTTACTCACCTGCCAGGCTGTCGTTCTTTTCTTTTATTTCGCCCCGGTTTAGAAACGCCGTAAAAGTCGAATTAGCCGCCCAGATAAGTTGGGCGGTTGAAAGAGATTTACAGCCGACGCATCTGGATTCGCACAAACATATCCACAGTTTCCCAGCCATATACCCCTTGGTCTGCGGCTTGGCCAGACAGTTTGAAATCCCTGCGATACGTTTGACATACGAACCAAGGAATTTTTCTTGTATGCCTTGGTTGTTATCGAGCGGCGACGGAAAGAAAAAAGCAAGGTTGATTCGTACTATGGCTCGGATTAATCGGTTTCAGAACCACAGCTTTTTCAAAACCGATATGCTTCTCGGTATTGCGCATACAGGCAGAATAAATACGAGCTTTTTCAGAGCCGTTGCCTTGTATAATAAGGTGCCGGTTGCTGAGATAATGACTCACCCGGGATTTACAGATGGTCTGGAGAAATTCAAAACAAAACTGATTCAGCAGAGAGAAGTCGAACTTAATACGCTTTGCAGCGAAGAAACCAGGCAGTATTTGATTAATGCGGGGATAAAATTAGTGCATTATGGGCAACTCTAAGAATCGGACTAATATTGGCTGCTCGGTTGTGGTTCCGTTTTACAACGAAGCTAATTCTATAAATGAGCTTTATGAACGGCTGACCAAAACTATGAGCGAATCCGCTATGGGTTATGAGCTGATTTTTGTAGACGACGGAAGCACTGATAATACTTTGAAGATATTAAAAGACATCGCCCGCAAGGATGACAAGGTGGTCGTCATAGAGCTTTGCCGTAACTTTGGCCAGACTTCTGCTTTAGCCGCCGGTTTCGATACCGCTCAGGGTCGAATAATAATTTCAATGGACGGTGACCTGCAGCATTGCCCCGAAGATATACCGAATTTTCTCGAAAAGATTGAACAAGGTTATGATGTCGTCAGCGGATGGCGCAAGCACAGAGTCGATAATCTCCTTACCAGAAGAGTTCCTTCGAAAGTGGCTAACCTGGTTGCCTCGAAGATAAGCGGAGTGGATATCCACGATTTCGGCACCACATTCAAAGCTTACAAACGTGAAGTGATTGAAAACCTGAATCTTTACGGCGAAATGCACAGGTTCATTCCGGCCTTGCTGTCACATCAGGGTGCTAAAATCGTTGAGATACCTATTAAGAATATTGTTCGCCCAAAGGGCTCAAGCAATTACGGGATATCCAGAACTTTTAAAGTAGTATTTGATTTAATAACAATAAATTTTTTACTTGGTTATATTACAAGACCGCTGCACTTTTTTGGCAGAGCAGCTTTATACTGCATTCTTGCAGTTGTGTTAATGACCTGCTATATATTATATGATAAATTTGTATATAACGTCCCTATTATGGTTGCGCACGCCCCATTGGCAGGATTATCAGCCTTGCTTTTCCTGGCCGGGTTCATATTCATTGCCACAGGTCTGTTAAGTGAGATGATAAGCAGGGTCTATTTTGAGTCCACAAACAAAAAGATATACTTGATGCGCAAAGTGCACCATAAGCATAACTTGACAGCGGATGGCGAAAATGAATAAGAAAAGACATTCGATAAGCAATCTGATTATTATTTTACTGATAATCGCTGCAGCCATACATTTGCTGTTCCATCATTTCCACATTAACGATTTTCGCGTTATAGAACCGGCCGTGCTTTATACCAGCGGCCAGCCCAGGGGAATGGATTATACACGACTTCTCTATAGATATCACATCACAACAATTGTCAATATTCGTTCACCCTCGGAACATAAAGACCACAACTGGTATGCTGAAGAAATAGTCTGGACGAGAAACAACGGCGTCAGCTATATCGAAATGCCTATCGAAAAAAGTCACTATTTTCCTGATGAACAAACTCAAAATAATTTTATCGCTATAATGGCAAATAAAGACAATCTTCCCCTCCTTCTGCATGGCAGTGGCGACGATGAAAGAGTTGCTATGCTGACGGCCGCCTGGCTGCGAAGAAGCCGGGGATATACGGCCGAACAAGCTGTTGACATAATTAAAAAAATTATCGACGACCGTGAATTAACCGAAGCTGAGATTACTTTTATAAACAATTTAGTCAAGTAGACTTGTTCTGCTTATCGGTGGTATCGCCGTATTTTATTATCGGTGACGTTATGTGGAACAAAGCACCGGAGGTATCTTCTTTTAGCATCTTGTTGTTCTCTTTGTAGAAGACCTTTCTAAATCGGCTATCATCCTCCAGGTCCTTTAAATACCCGGAGATAGCAATAATCCACTCACCTTGCTGATAGTGTTTATACAGTTCTGATGTGTCCTCTACAACCGGTACAACTTTACCGAAATACTGAACGAATCTGCCGGATACCTTCCTGTAAGCTATCAGCTTATCCGATTGTGGTACTATCCGGGCGGTTTCTTGAGCAAAATTGCAAGATTCGCGGTCAATATCCAAAACATCTGAAAAGGTCAAGGTAAAAATCATAACCCAGCCAATAATACCGGAAAAGCACAATCCACAGGCAATATTAGGTTTTCTGCTAACAAAGAATACATAGACAGCGAGCGTCATTATTATCGCTTCTATACTGAATATGATAGTCCCAGGCAAAAATTGCGGAAGCAGTACGGCAACACAAATAAGGCCGACTACACTTCCTACAGTTATTATGACTATATAACTTAGAAAGGTACGTTTCACAAAATCAGCGGTGTATGCTTTACGTGAAAAAGCCATATCTTCGAGCAAAATACCGATAAGTATAGTCATCGCC
>CAYTTK010000135.1:2006-7063 GCA_964440735.1 uncultured Pirellulales bacterium | reverse complement strand
AGAGGCAGAGCAAGCGAGTATGCTGTTCGGCTGCGTGAAAAGCAGAAAGTCAAGAGATACTATGGAGTTCTGGAGCGGCAGTTTATGAGGTATTTCCACAAAGCCGAGCGGATAAAGGGTAATACGGGGGAGAACCTGCTCCAATTGTTGGAAAGACGTTTGGATAATGTGGTATATAAGCTGAATTTTGCGCCCTCGCGCAAGGCTGCAAGACAACTGATTATTCACGGCCATATTTATGTGAACGGCCGAAAGGTTGATATCGGCGATTACACCACGAAAGTCGGAGACAAGATAACAGGAAAAGATTCTGATAAAAGTGTCAAAAAACTGAAGCAGCAATTGGAAAGTAACCCGAATTTTACTACGCAAAGTTGGTTGCAATTGGCCCGCGAAAAACCTGAAGCGACTATTGTTGCATTGCCTACCCGCGATGATGTCCAGATTCCTATTGAGGAGCAGTTGGTTGTGGAGTTTTGTTCAAGATAACTACGTGAAAATATATAATGACGAGGGAAGGCTGATAGATTCTCTTCTAACAGGTGAATCTGAAAAGAGGGCAAGAAGAACTTTGCATTTAATATGTAATTTTAATATCTGGATTTTAACCGGAGGTATGTATGCGAATTACATGGCGTGGTTTGGAGTTGCCGACTCGTCTTGAACGAGACACGGTGGTATCGAGTGACAGATATGGCCGATTTTTTATTGAGCCTTTCGAGCGAGGTTTCGGCACTACTATAGGTAACAGCTTAAGACGTATATTGCTTTCTTCTTTGGAAGGTAGTGCTGTAACATCTATCAAAATAGCAGGCGTAGACCATGAGTTTAGCTCAATAAGCGGCGTAATGGAAGATGTTACCGATATCATTTTGAATGTTAAGAATCTTGTCGTTCGGCTTACCGCTCCAGGACCGAAGACAATGATGGTTTCGGCAAACAAAGCTGGCGCCATAACGGCTGCCAATATTGTTGCCGACCCGGCCATAGAAGTGATAAGTAAAGATGTTGTCTTGGCTACTTTGACCGAAGATGTAAATTTTGAAATGGAAATGGTGGTTGAGGATGGCCGGGGTTATGTGCCCGCTTCAGAACGAATTGCTGCTGTGGACAGATTCGACCAGGAAGTTGGAAGAATAATGGTCGATGCCGTTTATTCGCCGGTAAAAAGGGTACGTTATACAACCGAAGACACCCGCGTAGGCCAGCGAACCAATTATGATAAATTAATTCTGGAGGTTTGGACCAATGGGACAATCACTCCTGAGATGGCGCTGGTAGAGGCCGCAAAGATTTTGCGTAAGCACGTTAATCCGTTTGTGCAGTATTTTGAGATAGGAGAAGAAACCGTCGCTGCTCGGATGGAAGAGGTAGTAACGGAAGAAAAATCGATAAATGAAGAGTTGGTTAAAAAACTAAATATACCAATTCAGGAATTGGAGCTGTCGGTAAGGGCAAGTAACTGTCTTGAAGCAATGAAAGTGGAAACAGTTGGTCAGTTGGCGAATATGACGGATACTGATTTATTGAAGATTCGTAGCTTTGGTAAAACTTCTCTGCGAGAAGTTAAAAGGAAGCTCGCCGACATGGGCTTGTCTTTGGGAATGACAGATGTGTTAAATGACGGATAGTAGCAGTATTGTCATTCCTGCTCAGGTAGGTATCTATAAATTATACGCTACACGCTAAATGCTGATAAATTGAGGAGCTTAACTATATGCGTCACAGGGTAGCAGGGCGTCGATTAAGTCGAACAAGTGAGCATCGTCTGGCTATGCGACGAAATTTAGTCGCTTCACTTATTCAGCACGAGACGATTTCGACGACAATCGAGAAAGCCAAAGAGGTAAAGCCGTTTGCTGAAAAGTTGATTACTCTGGCCAAGAAAGGTACATTGTCGGCCAGGCGACGGGCTATTGCTCTGCTTGGCAATCGTGACATTGTGGATTACCAGGAAGGTGAAGCGGTCCAAAAAGGCACAGTAATCGGAAAACTATTTAGTGAGCTTGGCCCCAGGTACCTTGATAGACCGGGTGGTTACACAAGAATTATCCGCTTGTCTCTGAGAAGACTCGGTGATAATGGCCAACTTGTTTTGTTGCAGCTTGTAGGTGCTGATGAGGGCTCGAAGAAAGCCAAAGCTACTACTAGAAAAGCTTCTCGTAAAAAGGCAAGGAAAACTGTAGAAGCCGAGGAGGCTGTCGAAACCCAGGAACAAGAACCTGCCAAAGAAGAAAAGACCACCGAAGCTGATAGCGAAGCGAATGAATCCGACAAGCAGCAGTAAGGCATTATTTACAGGATGGACGTAAAATGAGTGGGGATAAGTGTGTCTTTTGTAAAATGGTGGCTGGGCAGATTCCGGTTACAAAAATTTACGAAGACGAAGTTATTCTTTCTTTTTTAGATATCGGCCCATTAAGTGATGGTCATACCCTGGTGATTCCTAAACAGCACTATGAAAAGTTGCATGAGTGTCCCTCTGAACTTTTAGGCCAAGTAGGTTCGCGGCTCGGCAGGATAGCAAAGGCCGTATCGGCCGCAATGGATTCTGATGGTTACAATGTTTTGTGTAATAATGGTAGTGCCGCAGGTCAGCTTGTTGGACACGTGCATTTTCATATAATCCCTCGCAATGCTGGTGATGGAATATTTAACCGCTGGCCCGCTTGTAAATATCAAGAGGGAAAAATTGAGAAAATCGCCGCCGAAATTCGTGGAAAATTATAATTTCACTTTTAGTTCTCTTGATAACAAACGCTTTTTATGTTAGTATATTTGTGCTTTGATAACGACAATACGAATGACGAAACTCGAAATGCGATATTGATCGCGGGGTAGAGCAGTCTGGTAGCTCGTCGGGCCCATAACCCGGAGGTCGCAGGTTCGAATCCTGCCCCCGCTATGCTAACCAAGAGATAACTTCTTTTTTAGCAAGGAGTTATCTCTTTTTTTGTTTCAAAAAATAGCCCGTTATGAACCTGCGACCCGTGGGGTATAAAAATACATACGTAGCTTAAATTATATAAACACATTACCATTTAATTCTTGATAATTCAAGACCTTATGATAATCTTCCTGCATGAAAAAAACAGATGAGCAAAAATTCAAAAACAAATGGTTAAGTATACCTATCATCGCAACAATTACCCGATTGCTATCTCGTGAGTTGACACTTCAGAATGAATATCTCAAAGCAGAAAATAGGATTCTCAAATCCAAAATCAAAAAGCGTGTTGTTTTTACAGATGAAGAGCGCCGAACGTTGGTTAAAGGAGCTTTAGCCCTAGGGAAGGATTTAATGAAAGAAGTTGTCAGCATTGTTAAGCCTGAAACCATATTAGCTTGGCAGAGAAGGCTTGAAAAGCAAAAATGGGATTATTCTGACAGACGCAAAAGAAATCCTGGCAGACCACGAATTTCGGCCAATATTGAGGAAATTGTCTGTAAGATGGCAAGAGAGAATATGTGGGGCTATAAACGAATTCAAGGTGAGCTAAAAAAGCTCGGCATTAGGATATCTAAAACAAGTGTGGCCAATATTTTAAGAAGAAATGAGCTGCCGCCGCGAAGCACGGATTTGAATCCTTACGCGGAACGCTTTGTAAAATCCGTAAAATCGGAGTGTCTGGATCATCTGATGCTGGCTTCAGTTAAACAGCTTGAGTATGCCGCAAATCAGTATTGCGAGTATTATCACCACGAGAGAATTCAACAATCCCTGAGAAGAATAATTGAACCGATTCACAAAACAAATGAAGATGCTGAAATTGTTTGTATCGAACGACTTGGCGGATTGCTCAAATCATATCACAGATTAGCTGCATAATACAAGCTGCTGCCCCTGACATTTTAACAGAGACAGTATGCGCATTATGGGAATCTCTACGCCAGAGACTGTCAAGTTCAAGAGCTTCTAAGCAAAACTGAAACGCGAATCACAGACATTCGGATTTATCGCTGACGAAAATCAGAATATTAACTCGTTAAAGAGCAAAGAGTTAATAGCTGATTAATATTTGCACCGCACGAGTTAAAGATTTATCTACAAAAGCTGCCAGCGAACAAAGAAAGCATCCTTGGACAAAAATATTAGAAAAGCGAAAAAGTGAGCAAAAAGAGTAAAGGTTTTGTAAAAATTGATAAAATAGGTAATATGGATAAAATGTAAAGATAAAAAAAGTAGGTAATATAGGCAAATTTTTATTGACTTTCCTGCAATGTTTGTTATAATCGTTGCATCTTCAAGGATAGATGAGTTTGAATAGCTGCATGGAGGCAGCAAACTTATTTCTGCTTGAGAAGTTATGTAGTGAAATTAAAGGAATGTATGAATAAAAATGGAGGAGTGAGTTATGAGAAGAGTAACTTTCATAAGCATGTGTTTGCTATTTGTTGTAAGTGTGACTCATGCGATTGAGGTATTCAACGAAAAGATGCACTGGCCACAGTTGCCGGACCTTAGCCCAACCGGGATCGATATTGACAATACGTGGTTTATCCTGGCAGACGATTTCAAGTGTACTGAGAGTGGTCCGATTACTGACGTCCGCATTTGGGCTTCGTTTTTTGACGATATTCTGCCAGAAGTCGGAGTGGATAGCCTGGCATTTGCACTGGCCATTCACGCTGATATTCCAGACGACCCTATGAATCCCGATGATTGGAGCAAGCCCGCAGAAGGACCACCACTCTGGTTTCAGGAATTTTTTCCTGGGCAATACACAGTTACCCAGGTGGCTGATAACATCTCGGAGGACTGGTACGACCTGGAAACAGAAATATGGTCGAACGACAATCATCAGCAGGCCTATCAGTATGATTTTGAAGTCACCGAAAATCCTTTCCCACAAGAGGAAGGTGAAATCTACTGGCTGGCCGTCAAAGTCCTCGACGACGTTGGGTTCGGATGGAAGACGACTACAGCACGTGACCCCGATCTTCGGTGGAACGACGACGCTGTATGGGACAAGCCGGGTCCACTTACTTGGCTACCGTTGACGTATCCATCTGGCCATGAATACGCGGGAGAGAGCCTCGACCTGGCGTTTGTGATT
>CAYTTK010000135.1:0-1906 GCA_964440735.1 uncultured Pirellulales bacterium | reverse complement strand
AACTGGTCGGTGGTATAAGATATCGTAGTTGTTGGTACTGAATAGTTAGGCCAGCACCAGACCAGAAAAAAGCTTTTACTAAAAAACCCAGTGCCTCCAAGGGAAAACCCCTGTTATCACGCCTTCTTTTATCAACGATGTTATCTTTGGAGCGGCAGTTGTTGTCGGAGTTTCTTTCGTATATTAGATTATGAGAAGCAAAATCAAAAGAAGGCATAGTTATCGGGATGGCTCAACGCTTGTTCTGGCCGTTTTAGCCATGGTTATGCTTTCTGCTTTAGGAGTTGGAATGCTGGCTACCGCTTATGGGTTCAGACTCAGAGCAACCAGACTGAAAAACGAGATGGCAGCGATGCTTGCAGCCGAGGCCGGTTACGAGAAGGCGATTTACTGGATGGGCCAGCAAAAAGATATGCTAATTGCGCTGCAGCAAGGAATACCAGGAACGAACGGCTCTCTGAGTTTTTCAGATAGCTCTTGTGACTATCAAATCAAGCTGTTTTCCTTTATCGGTTCTCGTCCCATTTACAGGATTATATCCAACGGCCATAGTGGTATATTCAATCGGACAGTGGAGGTCTATGTGGTCCAGGCGTCAAGCGGCTGGGATATGGGAATGTGCAGGATTGCCATCGGGCGTACAAGCAGTTCGCCGATTTACTTTGGAGATGGTGAAATAGTCGATATGCCGGTGCGCATTAATGATCTCATGGACTCTCCGGATTTGAGAGACATTTATATAAATGGCGAACCGCGATTCCTGAAAAGTGTGACAATGGGCGAATCAAAGTACGATGATGACGGTGCTGAAAAGCCCGGTTATCAAGACTCCCGTAGCTACGACGACTTGATGTTCCTTTTTGAGGATGGGATTTATTTTAAGCAGCCGGATTGTAAAATAACAGATGAAGAGGTGATGAATAGCAAACTTGAGCGCTTCAGAAACAGCACAAGTGAGCAATTTATATTCCTGCCACAAGCATACGCATCCGCATCAGCGGGTTTAACTCCTCAACCAGCAGTTCAACTTGAATTTTTTGTCGAAGACGACATCGGCAAGGTGCGCATAACCAATAATTGCACAGTTATGGGATTTCAACAGAACTATGACAGCAAGACGTGGGATTTCAAGATTAAGCCGGGAACTGACGCAGAAGAATTTGAGAGATACGATATATACGCCTACCATCTGATGCTTAAGGATAGTGAAAGACCCATCATCCCTCTTGAGGAAAGTTACGTTACTCAGTCATTTGGCACGGTCGAATCAGAACCTGGAGGTCAGATATTCGTTAACGGCAATGTAATTATTGGAGGTGATCTTCCAAACCACGATGGTGACAATGTAGTAAAGGGTAGGTTTACGGTCGCAGCAACAGGTAATATCTGGATTGGTGATTCCATAGTTGTTGACGGCCCACACGATGCTAATGGCAAACCATTGTTGGATAATCCTAATGTCCTAGGCTTGATTTCCAAGGGTGTGATAAAAATCGTTGACCCTGGTATGACAGATGATAATGTGGGTTCTGTAGGATTTACACCGGTCGAAGGCGAAGATTTTGAGTATGTCCCTATTGGCAGAGCCGACAATCCCTCCGCACAAAAAGGTGACCCGAATTACCATAAAAGACATCTGCCTAACCCAACAGTGGTTGAGGCATCGTTAACGGTTGGTGGTGGTGGATGGGGAGTTGAAAATATCAAACGGTATTACTACGGTGGCAGAAAAGAGAAACCCGGTAGCGGCATCCAGAACGACCTGATTCTACACGGCACTATCACTGAAGGTATGCGAGGTGTCGTCGGATCGATAGATGAAGATGGCTACATAAAACATTATTACCTCGATGAACGACTGCTTGAAGGTATTTTGCCGGGGGATATCTGGCTGCAGGGTAAATAT
>CAYTTK010000134.1:0-7131 GCA_964440735.1 uncultured Pirellulales bacterium | reverse complement strand
TAATCCCGCCAGTTTCCCTTTTTGACTAATCGCGGTGTAAACAGAACATCAATCGCTAACATTGCGATATGCTCGAAGCTTCGCCGACCTGTCTGCCAGAGCCATTGTTCGCTTTTATCCGGGAAGCTTGCGCGAAGATTGTCCAGAGCCCGCTGTCGGCCGCGATGATAGTATTTCCACAGCATTCGTCCGAGAAAACAGGCGAAGTTGAGATTAGTTTCGACATCGAAAAGGTAAATGAAAATTACAAGAGTCCGCAGAGCGAAATAGTTCAGAAAATCCTTGATGGGATTGTGTTTTTTCTTTTTCTTCTTTCGTGGCACAGAATCAGCCATAGAGCTTGATTTTAGACTCAAAATAAAAGTTGTCAAGTTTTAGAAAATGGCGCGGGAAGTCGTACCTCTTTTTTGAAGATAGTGAAAGGTCGTTATTTTACTGATGTTTTGATATTTCGAAATTCGTCAGGACTAAGAACTTTAAGGGATTATTATTGCAAATGGATAGATGGTGGGGATAATGTTGATGTCTATATATTAGCGGAATACTTTTGTAAAATGAAGATATGGCTGTAGATGTGTTGATTCTGAATAATGCAGTGGCAGATTTTAGAAGGCCTGATTTTGAGTTTGCCGATAAATTGGTCGCAAAGGGAGGGCTGGCTAAGTGCAAGACCGAAGACATGCCGAATTATTCTCAGAGGCAGTTAAGGCAGTGGATTGAGCAGGGTTTTGCTACCGCCGGTGGGCCAGGAAACTCAGCTCCTCTGGTAGCACGGACCGGCTTGAAGGTTGCGGTTGGTGCTAACCTCGGTAAGGGTGATTTCGATGGTCAGGATGCCCAGGGCAGGTTTTTTTATGATTTGATGGTCGCAAATGGTATCGATGTGTCGCAAATTCACATACACCCTGATTTACCCTCAGGCACTACATTTATTCATTGTACCGGCGGAGAAGATAGAAGTGGTATCGCCTATTTTCCCAACGCCAACGACGATTTTGACTTTGATGTATTCAAAGGTGCGGTTAAACGATTAAGGCCTAATATAGTTTACTATATGTATTCGGGATTATCAGAAAGAGGAGATGCCAATGAAGGTCGGGACCTGGCGGGATTTATTAAATGGTGCCGGAGTAAAGGTGCTATAACAATTGTTGACAGCCATACCTTAACGGGCAATCCTTCTGAGCTGCTTAGGTCGGGAGGACCGATAGAACAATACTGGCTTTTAGAGCCGCTTTTGCCTGAAGTTGATTTGTTCTTTACGTCCTGCGATGAAGCAAAGCTGATAGAAAATACACTTGCTCCGGGACGGGCCTGGGATGAATTTGAAGAAAATGAAAACGACGAACATTTTCTTGACTTTTTGACCGAAAGGTTCTGGCAGAGAGATAACAGAACAAAGCTGTTTGGTGTTACTGTTAGTGACGGTGCCTACGAGAAGCATATTTGCCCGGATGGTAATATCGTCGGCCCAAACAAAGTTGAATCTAAGTTTATGGTGGGGGAGATAGTTGACCTTGTCGGAGCAGGGGACTCGTTCAGGGCAGGACTTATGACATATATTGCATCCCATCTTGATGAGTTTAAAAGTGGCACAATGGACTTTGTAGAAGCAGTGCAGATGGGCAATTTGTTCGCATCACTTTTTATCAAATCGCCGCTTGAAGATAGATACAGCAATATTATGAGCTATGATAGGATGCTCAGCGTGGTTGAAAACGGCGAAACGTATGAGAATTTTGAAGGACTGCAGAAGACTTTGAATCAAGCAGATAAGTGAAAGGAAAGGAAGCTGAAATGGTCACGAAGGATTCTAAATTAAGCTGGAAAGATAAGGTTATCAATAATGCCCAGCTTGGAGGTATTGAGACTTCGGTTCTTGATAACGGGCCTGATAAAGGGACACGAATTGCGTGGGTGAACACAGGAGAAGGTCTTAGATATAAGGTAGTTATCGATAGAGGACTGGATATTGTCGATGCGTTCTATAATCAATACAGTCTTGCTTGGCTCAGTCACGGTGGCGTAACCGCAGCCCGGCCGGACGCCAATAAGGGACTGGAATGGCTGTATTCTTTCGCCGGTGGTTTGTTGACGACTTGCGGCTTGACCCACGTTGGCGGACCTGAAACCGATAAATTCGGTGAGCGGGGGTTACACGGGCGAATTAGTAATATTCCGGGCAGGATTGAATCAATTGTGCAACCAGAACTAACGGCAGGAAAACTTCAGATGAGTATAACGGCCGTGATGAAAGAGTCTTGTGTATTCGGGCCTAATCTGGAACTGAGACGGACCATATCGAGCACTATCGGTGAGCCGACTATTAGAGTTCACGATATTGTGACCAATCTCGGCAATACCCCATCGGCGCATATGATATTATATCATTGTAACTTCGGCTGGCCGTTGGTTGATGAAGGGACAGATATTGTATGGAAAGGAAAATGTGTATCTCGTGGTACGAATATGGATAACGCCATATTTAATAGAAAACACAATTTCCGAAAATGCCAGGGCCCCCTCGAAAGTCATAGAGGGGCGGGTGAGGCCTGTGGCTTTATTGATGTGATGGCCAACAAAAGTGGAATATGCACTGTTGGTTTTTATAATCAAGGGCTTCATCTTGCCCTTATGATGAAATATAAGAAGAAGCAGTTGCCGTGCCTTGCCAACTGGCAACACTGGGGCATCGGCGAATATGTTACGGCTCTGGAACCGGGAACCAACCTGCCAATTGGTCAGAATCAGGCGAGAAAGCAGAAGAAACTAATTCATATCGCTCCGGGGGCAAGCAGAACTTATGACCTTACAATGACAGTTTTAACTGACCAAAGGCAAATCAATCGTTTTCTAAAAGCCGCATTTTAATGATAATTATGGTAGGAATTCTGGATTTGGGACTAACGACCACGGGCTACAAGCGCTAACAGCAGTGGATGAAAATGGATTGTTCATTTCACAGGTGTTGCCAGCAGAATATGATTGACAGCAGAGTTTGGGTTGTTATAATATAGTAGGTTATTTTGGAGGGATTTATTATGGATTTTGATCAGAACAATAATCTGTCGGAACCAGCGGCATCAGGACCGTCGGAGTCGATTTCAGATTTGGGTCAAACTGGGCCGACAATTGAGACAGCAAAAAAAGGAATCGGCTGGAAGATTTTCTGGGGCATTGTTTTAGCACTATCAATTATGGCGAATATGACGCTGTTGATAATGCTGATGGTCTTAATCGTGTTCTTTACGTCTGGACGAAGAGACGGTCTTGATGAAGAAGTGCTGCGAGATGGGCCGTGGAGAAGCAAGATTGCGGTAATTACGGTGGAAGGCGTAATCCATGACGAACAATCTGATAATGTGTTCAGGCAGTTGAAGTATGCTCGGGGGGATAGATGGGTCAAGGGTTTAATTGTTCGCATAAATTCCCCTGGTGGAACTATTTCGGATAGTGACCAAATCTATAACGAAATCCGCAAATACCGGCAAGAGGAAGGTATACCGGTTGTTGCATTTATGCAGGGAGTTGCTGCTTCAGGGGGCTATTATATTTCAGTTGCTTGCGAGAAAATCGTAGCCGAGCCGACCACGATTACCGGTTCGATTGGTGTGATGTTTGGGCATTTTGTTTTTCAGGAATTGCTGGAGGAAAAGCTTGGCATTCAGCCGGTCGTAATTACATCGGGCCCGAAAAAGGATTGGCCCAGTTCATTTCAGCCAATTACAGATGAGCAGCGACAATATGTCCAGGACAAGCTAATCAGCCCTGCCTATAGCAGATTTTTGGAGGTTGTTGCCGATGGAAGGCCGGAACTGTCGTTAGATGATGTGAAACTATTAGCCGACGGTAGTATTTATGCTGCACAGGAAGCACACGATATAAAGCTGATAGATGAGATTGGCTATCTGGATGAGGCAATAGAACAGGTTAGGTCACTTGCAGGGCTCGACAAGGCCCGGGTAGTAGAATATTGCGAGCCTTTTTCCTGGGCCGGCTTTCTAAGTTCCCGCAGTCGAAGCATACTAAAAATCGACAGAGACGCGCTGTATGAACTTAGTACGCCTCAGGTATTGTATCTTTGGAGTGCATATTAACAATCGACTACAGCGGAAAGAAATGTGAGTGTTAAAAGTAAACGGTTGATAATTTCTGTCGATAATAACAACCGATACAAACAAATGTAAAGCCGCTTTCGTGCTGATATTTCAATAGTGCCGGATATTGGATGACAAGGCTCTTATATAAAATTATAGTGGCAGTAGCTATTTAATTATGGGAGGTATGTCCCAAAAAGGCGGAGGGTCATCAAATTGAATTGCGATACGACAGAGGTTGTCACTTATACTCTCTACTCGGGAAACACGACCGGTGCGAGTAAAACTTTTAATAGATGAGCAGTGGTTTCTACCAGTATGTGGCAGGCTAAAGCGGGTAGTTAAACGTTGACCGAGATATGGAAGGTTTTTGTCTGCGTCGCAACTAAATGCCATCGCACTGCTGGATATATCAACCATAATTCCCCGGGTAGCTGTTTCATTAGGGTCTTTGCTAAACCAGACAGGCAAATGATATTGTAATCTTTCTTCTTTTCTTCGTTCTTTGGTTTTATTCATTATTTGTGCCCTTGAAACCCTGGCTATTATACGTTAAAAATCGGCAGATCTAAGAAATTACTTTAAAAGGTTTGCGGTAAGGAAGATATAGCAGTAAAGGTGCAGGAAAAATCAAATATATAATGCTGATAAGTGCTTGTTAATGCGTGAATTAGTTATCTCCGAAACTCAATTATCATCACCGGGCAGAAGGTCAATGGGCGATACAGGAATCGAACCTGTGACCCGCTGATTAAGAGTCAGCTGCTCTACCAGCTGAGCTAATCGCCCTTACTTTCCACTTACTTTACATCCACTACGCCAGTATTACAAGAGAATAAAGGTAAACTGTATTGCTTTGGCGGCGAGATTGGTTAATGCGAGTAAAAAAGGCGGCCTTCGGTGCTCGTCGCTAAGCTGTTAAGCATCTATAGTGTCCTATGCGTATTTGGTGTTTAGCGTAAGATTACCCATTTTAACAGAGACATATAACTCAAAAAAAATTGAGGAAAAGACTTGACTCAGGACACATTAGTCGATTAGTATACAGCCTTACGTGTGAGTGTGTTTGAAAGCGTATAATGGTCAATTTTAGGCGGCGTATCCCATAAGCCGTAACCGAAAGGAGGAGAATAATGTCATATACGAGAGCAATAGGAGCGGTGATTTTATCGTTCATTATGGTTAGTCTAACAGGTTGCTTTTCGTCTAATCCTAAAGACATAGAGGCGTTTCTAAAACCCCATGAGGTGGCGGTTACTGCTAAAAATTATGTTTTACAGCCGCCCGACGAAGTTGAGATACATTGCTCTCAGGTGCCGGGGATCGATCTGCAACGGCAACGGATTCGTCCGGATGGTAAGATAAGTTTTGAAGGTCTGGGCGAGATAGAAGCAGCGGGGAAGAATATTGAACAGGTTTCAAAGAACTTGCAGGCGAAGGTATCAGAGCTTTACAAATTAGCGGGCGATTATCCTCTCGACGTGCGGGTAGTTGCGTACCGAAGCAAATCGTTTTACGTATTAGGCGAGGTATATTTGCCCGGCCCAAAAGACTATACGGGGCGAGATACGGTATTATATGCCCTTTCTGAGGCAAAACTTAATCCTATGGCCTGGAAGGGGCGGATTCAGGTAATAAGGCCGTCAAGAGATAAGAGTATTAAACCTAAGATTTTTGAAGTGAACTATAACCGGTTGGTTGTTCATGGCGATGCCAGTAAAGATGTTATGCTGCAGGAAGGCGACATTATATATGTGCCGCCAACTGTTTTGGCTGCTGTTGCTATGAAGATTGAAGAGTTTATACGGCCAATTGCTCGGGCTTTTACTGGTATGTACATTATGGAAGGCGGCGGTGCTGGTGGTAGATACACTGGCGGTGAATATAATAGATAAGTTTTGCCTGCTAAGTTTATTTTTTACCTTTGTTTATTTGGTTTTAAATTAGTTGGTTTGCATTAATGAGTCAGCGGAAAGTATTAAAATTGGTTCATCTTTGTAGTACGGCGTGGTTTATGGTGTGCGTCGGCTATATTCTGATTTTAGCATTGCGTCAGACAGGTGTAAATTGGTGGGTTGTATTTTCGCTGTCGGGGCACGGTGCCTTAATAGTTTTTCTGTTGGTTAGTTTATATTTGTTTGCGTTTTTCAGAGGAATTAGCAGGAGCCAAAAAGAACAAGCAGAGCATCCTCTAACCACCACGGGTTATTATATGGGATTCTACGTGATTGTGCCTTTTTTAGGCGGCTTGGCAGGCTGTCTGGGAATGATAGGCGTAACGACAATCAGTCGATTTTTGTTTGGGATAGCACTGGGAACTTTCTGGACGACCTTTTTAGTCTGGGTGATTGTCGATCCGGCGATAGGACTGTTGGAAATGCTGTTGCCTGAGAGCAGGAGACACCGCTGTCGCCGACTGGCCCAGGTTAAAGTGCAACGGGAGCAAAGGCAGAAGGCCCGTGAACATTTGTTGGAAGAAGTGTTGGCGAAGGAAGAATTAGATGGACAGCGCTGGCGAGAAATCTTGAAGATGAGAGCTGAAAAGCTCGCTGGGCTGTTGACAACCGATAAAGTTGGTTTCAAACAGGCGGAGCGTGAAGCAGTTGATATAGGCGTCAATGCCTGGCGAATGGGGGGGTTGAGTTGTATGCAAGAGCTGCGAAATATGGCAGTGGCTTTATGCAAACAAAATCACCACAACGAAACTATTGTTGACTACATTCCTGTTTGGTGGGATGGGATAGGAAACTGGCGAAGTTCGTCATTCAAGGAAATATACTTTTAGGGACGAAAGGAAAAATTTACATTTCTGAAAGGAGTGAGGGTCATGAAGGGAAAAGGATTGCATATCCTGCTCATTATCATTTCTGTAACTTGCGTATCCAATGGGGCGCGAATAATATATGTTGATGACGATGGCGCTGCTGATTTTGGTAACATCCAAGCAGCAATCGACGATGCTAATAATGGTGATACTATCCTCATTGCTGAAGGTATATATACCGGTAGTGGTAACTATAATATAGACTTCAAA
>CAYTTK010000133.1:0-7185 GCA_964440735.1 uncultured Pirellulales bacterium | reverse complement strand
AATTTACCTTGTGATTGAGGGTATTGAAAATGTAAGCCGCGCAAAACACCTTTTTTGGAAAATGAGACATTGTCCTGCACAAAGGGGCCATGGATACCGATATTTTCGTAACGCGTGCTGTTCCAGGTCTCTAAAAAGAATCCTCTTTCGTCAGAAAACACATCCGGTTCTAATATGAGCACCTCTGGTAGTTTCGTCTCTTTAGCATTCATGTTATCATGATATCTCTACTAATATTTCTTTTGTTATTGTGGGGGCTCCTTTATAACCAATTCATTGGCTCTGTTAAGCGAATCGAAAGTCCCGGCATCCGTCCACCAGCCCTCAAGTATATCATAAGCAAGCTGACCCTTTGCAATATAGGCATTGTTAACATCCGTGATTTCAAGTTCACCCCGAGCAGATGGTTTTAGCGTATGTATGATATCAAAGACCGAAGCATCATAAAAGTATATGCCGGTTACAGCATAATTCGACCTCGGTTTTTTGGGTTTTTCTTCGATACCAATGATTCTGTCACCGGAAATTTCAGCAACACCAAATCGTTGAGGGTCCTGAACTTCTTTGAGCAGCAGTCGTGCACCGTTTTTTTGAGCGATAAAATTGCCTGCATATTTTTTGAGGCCGTCTTCAAAGATATTATCACCGAGGGTAACAGCCAGAGGTTGCCTCTGTGTGAAATTCTCAGCCAGTCCCAGTGCCTCGGCTATTCCGCCAGCTTTATCCTGTACGCGGTATGTAAACTGACAATCAAAGTTTCTGCCTGAGCCCAATAGTCCCACAACATCGCCCATATGCTCGATGCCAGTTACAATCAAGATTTGTTCGATACCGATTGAGGTCAGTTTTTCTATGGGATAATAAATCATAGGTTTCTGCCCAATCGGAAGCAAATGCTTGTTTGTAACCTTTGTCAGGGGCATAAGCCGAGACCCAGTTCCCCCAGCAAGGACAATACCTCTTAAGTCCATAATCAATTCCTTACAAGCTTATCGCAGATTGAAAATTCTAAATCTTCCAAACACAAATGTCAACCATAGCTTAAGGTATATCTGCGGCTAACAAGACGATGTACTGCCTGGTAAAGACAACGAACAATGCTAAAAAGACACTTTTTTGGCTGTTGGTGGTATTTTTTGGTGGCAAAATAATTGACAATCTGTCATAAAAGCCGTTATTGTATGTATGGCCAGAAAATTTTGGGAGTGTAGCTCAGCTGGTAGAGCAACGGCCTTTTAAGCCGTAGGTCCTGGGTTCGAGCCCCAGCACTCTCACTTTATCAACTCATAAATAATTGTGTGCTCTTATCTCTCGCAACCAATCAATCTGCTCGATTTTGGTTTTATACGTAGTTATCCGTATATTTTATAAGATATTGAAAGCCAAAATCTTACGCCATTTTTGTTGTAATTTGTGTTGAGAGTCGGTAATGCACAATTTTTTTCTAAACTTTAGTTTGGATTTTGGAGCTCTCGTCTTATACTTTATTTGAGTGCCGGCTTTAATACATAAATAATTCCGATAATATATCCAGGCCTAACGGAAACCAAGGTGCCTTAAACAGACCAATCAAAATGGGGATTCAAAATTTATCCAATAGTATTCTTCTGACTACTTTGTCTGAACAACCACATTTAGATAATGAGCTTGACGCTATCAACAAAATCATAAGAGACGGATGTGACCGTAATGTGATTATCGATTTTGGCCAAGTAAAGATGCTGACCTCTGAAAGTATTTGTAGTCTTATGACATTGGAAAGGCTGCTGAGTGGTCTGGGGCATAAGCTTGTGCTGTGTAATGTTCCAGCGGAAATAAAGCAAATCTTTGCGAGAACCGGTCTTGAGCCATCTTTTGAATTTGCTGATAATGATTTTGCCGCTCTGCAGTCTATAAAGAGTTCCTCTTATTTGTATGGTTAAGCCAGCCACGGAATCTCGCAGACGGCAATAAGTTTAAGAGATGAAAACTTTTTTAATGCTTATAGCGACGGTCTTAGCTGCATCTACACCAAATCTCATTTTCTAATCTTCCCAGGTCCATTGGCCCTCTTGGTCCAGTACGCACCAGCTGGGTGATAGAAAAATACTCTCACCTTTGATTTTAAACTGCAAGGGCGGGGTTTCTTCTGGGTCGTAGCTAACGCTATCAATCGTAATACTATCCGAGTCAAAGTAAGTGCCTTTGAAGTCTTCTGCCCGAAATCCCAACTGGATCCCCCAGTCTGCGAAGCTACCAGAGGGAGGTGCCTGTTCTTTCTCAGCAGCATAGGCCTTTACAGCGCTCGCTACCGTACCCATCATCGACCTTGCTTCAGTCCACTTGGAGGCATCAACAACTGACCTGCGAAAAAGCTGCACTACAACCGTTACAAGAATGATCGCTATAAGAATTGCAACCGTCAGCTCAACCAAAGTAAAACCTTCTCTGGTTTTCGTATTGTTGGAAATATAGTTTGACTGCAAATCTCTATATTTCCTGTCAGAAAGATGACCTTGCATAGAGACCACCAACACTTTCTGCTAATTATTATACCCCTCCTCTTGGGTATAAATGGTCCTCCTGACCTGCTCTCCTATTACGAAGCTCTATTAATATTTATCAAAAAAAGCACGTAAAGTCAAGAAAAAAAACATATTTTTGGAGAATTTAGCCCCTGATTCCCGAGCAAAAAAGAGGCATTTTCCCATAATTCTTAAGCGCACGCATAAAATAACAGGTAAAAACTCTACTTAGCCTGTTACGCGCAAAATATAAAATAGGGCTATTTATTCCTTGGCTCCAGCTTTGAAAAAGGGCATCCTGCTTTAGATGCTGGTGGTCTAATCGTCTCTGTTGGTGTCTAAAGCGGCCATGATAAAGGTTTTGATTTTGTGCTCCGGCTGTTCCAGTTTGTCCATTAGAAGCGAGAGTTTAACTTTTTATTCTACCAACGGCGGTGCGATAGAGCCAGTAGGCGATTGCTACCAGTAAAACTACACCTGGCCAAGACCCCAAGGGTTCTTTAAGCACTGCCAGGACATTGGATTTTCCGCTGATAACAATTGGTATCGCCAATAAAATACCCATCAGTGCTTCGCCGGTAATCAGTCCCGAGGCAAAGAGAATTCCTCGCCGTTCGGATTCTTCCGCAATATCTTCGACTGGATTTTTTCTTTTGTGATATACCTTTATAATCTGATGGATTATTCCTCCTGCAAAAATGGGTACCGCCAGTTCAAAGGGAAGATAAATACCGATAGCTACAGCTAAAACCGGTGTGCGGAAATAACTTGCCTTGTTTCGCAGATATTCATCTAAAATAATGACACCTATTGCAAAGACAACTCCTATCAAGACGAAATTCCAGGGCAGCTCGCCTTGAAAGACACCTTTAGAGACCGATGCCATCAGATTTGCCTGCACAGCTATCAGAGGGCTCTCTTTTGCTGAATCGTGTCCCGCAAAACCATAGGCATTTAACAACAGCATCAATATCGGTGCCATAACCAGAGCCGCAGAAACAGTGCCTACTATTTGCATAACCTGCTGTTTCCACGGCGTTGCATGAACGAGGTATCCAGCTTTTAAGTCCTGCATATTGTCGCCGGCAATGGCTGCCGCACAGCAGACAACACCACCGATAATTATAGCAGCAGGTGGGCCGTTTTTTGCTCCTTTTCCCATCAATAACAGAAGCAACAACGCAGAAACAAGCACTGTAGCAATCGTTACGCCTGAAATGGGATTATTCGATGAGCCGACAAGACCAGCCATATAACCAGCAACAGCAGAAAATAAAAAACCCGTTATGAGCATCATCACCGCCATCGTCAAGGAAACAGCTACCTGCCCTACAAATGCCTGATAGACGAAATACAACGGCACGATGGAGGCAACTATCAAAACAAGAATCCATTTCATCGGAATATCTTTTTCGGTCCGGCTGATTGTAACGGTTTGTCCTGTTATAGTTCGGTAGGCCTTTAAGCCACTTTTCACCCCGCTAATTAGCGATGTTCGCAAGCAGATTATCGTCCAAAATCCTCCTACCAACATTGCCCCTACGCCGATATATCGGGTTTGCGTCGACCATATTTGATGTGCCCAGTTTATAGCTGATACTGCCTCACCATTTTCTGTCGGCCAACTCTGCAAGGCGGCGCATATTGGTATGGCAATCAGCCAGTTAAAAAGCCCACCCAAGAATATCAGCACGGCAATGTTCAATCCTACAATATAACCAACCGAAAGAAGGGCCGGGCTCAAGTTTG
Organism: uncultured Pirellulales bacterium; assembly: GCA_964440735.1. Lineage (GTDB taxonomy): Bacteria > Planctomycetota > Phycisphaerae > Sedimentisphaerales > Anaerobacaceae > CAZBWE01. The sequence goes on along the minus strand of CAYTTK010000133.1, from coordinate 2,932 downwards.
AACCGAAATATGCGATGGTTCCTCCCGCTGCTCTTGCCATTTCAATGGTCTCAGTCCAGATTTTCAATCCGGCGGCTCCTAATTTGAATAACCCCCCTACTAATCCTGCCTGCGCGATGTATTTGACATCCGAGCCTCCCCTCTCGCCTGATTTTAGGACTTCCGCTGTTGCTATTCCTTCAGGGAACTTCAGTTGAGCTTCAACAATCAACGCTCGCCGAAGAGGGATGGTAAACAGCACGCCTAATAGGCCGCCAAAGCCAGCTATTACGGTTACCCAAATAAAATCAAAGTCTTTCCAGTAATTCATAATCACCAGTGCCGGAAGGGTAAATATAACACCTGCTGCCAGCGACTCCCCCGCTGATGCTGCCGTCTGCACAATATTATTCTCTAAGATATTACTTCGGCGAAAGAACCGTAAAACTCCCATAGATACGACTGCAGCCGGTATCGAGGCCGAAACGGTCATACCGGCAAACAGGCCAAGATAAGCATTTGCCCCTGCAAGTACAACTGACAGCACGACGCCCAAAACAATCGCCTTAATAGTGATTTCCGGTAGTGACTTTTGTTGTAAATTCATAATTAGACTTTTCTATTGATTGTTAAAATGCCATTCGATAACCAGACCCTTCGCTTCGCGCAGGATGACAAATGTCATTTGACAAACTGGGCAATGAAGTATTTCGGTGTCAAGGATTCTCCGGTTGCCCGTTCAATCATCTCGTTCCAGTGATAGACTGCACCGGCCTGAAAGACTTTTTCGGTCAAAAAATCACCCGCTTTTTTCTGTTCGACATAGCTGACATCTTTGTCCGATTCGAGCTTAAGAATATTGTGAACGATATGGTGATGGAGCTGGGATGCCAATAATTCACCTAAGACATAGTTGTGATAATAGCAAGGTGCGATGGTGAAATGGATTTTTGCAGCCCAGTCGGGCTCGTTACGGTCAGGTGGCTTTTTCACAAACTGGTATTTCTCTACCATCTTCCACCATAGAGAATTCAGGTCCTGGTCAGGATTAGCGTAAAGCTGCTTTTCGAAGTTATACATAACCAAGTCCCAGCGAACAAAAATGATTTGTTTAAGCTGAGCATATTTACCGCTTACTTCTTCGATTTCAGCCCGCTGCTGGTCGGTCAGTTGTAGCATTTGCTGCATCCATGCAGGATTTCGGCTCAATCTGCCAAAGAACATAGCGATGGCCTCTGTTGTAAAAATGTGTGCGGGTTCTCTAAGTAAGTAAGGCACATTCGGGTCATGGTATTTATCATGAACGCCGTGGCCCAACTCGTGTAAGATTGTTTCCATCCAGTTTTCATTATTTTTAAGATTGCACAGGATGCGAACGTCACCTTCGCGGTCGATATCGGTGCAGAAGGCGTGTGGGTTTTTACCCTCACGCTCGTATAGGTCGCTGTTGGCCAGTATGGATTCGACAGGCAATCCGAGACCAGCGTAAAATCTCACAGCTAATTCCTTGACGTCTTTGCCCTTATAATATTTATCCAAATCCAGCTCATATACCATTGGTGTTTCCTGAAAGAATGGGTCGTGATAGTGCCAGGGCATAAGCTCAGAGACCTCAATACCATATTTATCTGCTAAAATCCGGTCCAAATCGGCCTTTAATTTTGCAAACGGCTCGTTGGTCAATTCGTATAGTTCATTGAAAATTTTGTCAAGCTCGTTTACATCCTGCTCGCCGAGGGTTAAAGAAAAGGTGTGAAAATTATCAAAGCCAAGATTTTTCGCCACCTTATTTCGCAATTTAATCAGCCGAATCAAATCATCTGCAACTACAGGGCCAACCTGTTTACTGGCGAGCCAGGCAAGCTTTCTTTTATCAGAATCGGTTTCAGCCTTGAGGATTTCCTTAATTTCATTACTGGTAACCTTCTTGCCCTCAATAGAACCACGAAATACACTGAAGTTTTTTTCGACTTCGGTGCCCAGGTCAACAATCTGCTTTAGAAGCTGCGGTTCTATCTGATTACCTAAATAGGCGTTGTACAACACCAACAATTGTCGAGCCAGCAACGGATTTTTCACATCTCCGGAATCTTTCAAATCTTTTAGAAATGCAAACTCATTGGGGTCGCTATAGACCTTTCTGATTTTGAGTGTTAGTTCACTAACCCTGTCATAATCTTCAGGTTTGCCGGTGTTTGCAGCTTTCCATGAGGCAAGATTTGCTTCTTTGCCCATAGGTTTGGTTTTTTCCACGTGGGCAGTGATGAATTTTTGTAATTGGCTTTCTTTTGTGTCAGCCCTACAATTGGTAATAAAGACCGTTATGGTTAATAACAAAGATATGATTTTTAGCGTTTTCATAATTTGACACCCCTTTCTGAGTATTCGTTATCTATTTGCAAAGGATAATATCGTCTGAAAACTGGGAAATCAAGGAATTTTTCGGAGTAAAGACCTATCAAGAAATTGGGGGGTAGTCTTGTAATATTCCATTATTTCCTGTTTGATGCAGAACAGAATAAAGTTAAGATATTATGGCTCAACCGTGTAGGATTAAATAGACTTTTACATTAATAGTATGTGAGGTCACTTTATGGCAAAAAGCAAATATCTGACAGCGCCGGTCGCATCGAAGAAGATGCCAGCAGGGATTCCGTATATTCTCACTACCGAGGCGGCTGAGCGATTTGCGTTCTATGGCATGAGTTCCATACTCGTCGTTTTCATGACCAAGTATCTCGTGGGGCCTAATGGGGCGCTGGACGTCATGGCTGACGAACCTGCGAAGGCGTGGTTCCACTGGTTTACAGCCTCAGTCTATTTCATTACCATTTTAGGGGCTATCATTTCAGATTTATGGCTTGGCAAGTTCAAGACCATTATCTTGTTCTCAGCGCTATATTGCTGTGGATTCGCTGTTTTAGCATGGGATCATACGGGTTTAGGATTGATA
>CAYTTK010000132.1:0-7283 GCA_964440735.1 uncultured Pirellulales bacterium | reverse complement strand
AAGCATTCCCATGGGACGCGGGAGCGAAAAATACTTTCATGCCTTCAAAAACGAGTTGCAAGGTGATGCAAGAATCCTGGGTGTGACAGGGACCGCGGCTGCTCTGCCTTATTTCAATTGGCAACAGAGCGGATTCCAATGGGAGGGGAAGGACCCGAGCAAGGATATATCTGTATCCTACAATGCGGTTGACCTTGATTTCGTAGAAACCTTGAAAATCAGGATAGTTGAAGGAAGAAGCTTCTCCAGAGAGTTCGCTTCCGATGAATCTGATAGTTACCTCGTCAACGAGGAAATGGTCAATCTCATGGGAAAAGAGTCGGTCGTGGGAGAGACACTGATTCATGTGGATAGTCCGGGAAAGATCATCGGCGTGATAGAAAATTTTCATTTTCAATGGTACAGGCGTCAGATCGAACCCCTTATCCTCCAACTGCTGCCGAAAGGTGTTGATAATCTCTTGATCAGAATTTCACCAGAAAACGTTACGTCTTCCCTCAAACTCATAAAAGAAACCTGGGAAAGGATCATACCAGGGTATCCTTTTGAATACAGTTTTCTCGATGATGATTTTGACCGAAGTTTCAGAACTATAGAAAGAACAGGTCGTGTTTTAAACAGCTTCGCCGTCCTGGCGGTCATCATTTCCTGCCTGGGCCTATTTGGTTTAGCCTCTTTCGCGGCCGAGGAACGCACCAAAGAGATCGGCATCAGAAAAGTATTGGGTTCTTCAACCTCAGGAATTGTTATGCTGCTCACAAAAGATTTTTCAAAGTGTATCCTGTTTGCCACTTTAATTGCCTGGCCTGTTGGCTATTTTGTAATGAATCAGTGGCTGAGCAACTTCGCTTATCAGACCAAGGTTGGATTTGGTATCCTCATTTTTTCTTCGATGTTCGCCTTGATCATTGCTCTGCTGACAGTCAGCTACCAGTCCATCAAAGCAGCTTTAGCCAATCCCGTAGATTCGCTTAGGTATGATTGAATCTTTATAGTTTTAAAGTCATCGATAAGATCATCCGCCACCTTAAGGTTTCCTTCATGGCCGGCGCGAGCGTCCTCCTCCACCCCATGTCGCCCAGCAAGAGCTCCTTATGGCTCCTGATGAGCTGCGGCTCCTTGAGTTTGCCAAACATTTAAAAGACAGGGGGGGACAGAAATACGTTTCCCTTTTTTAATTTCTTAAGCAATTCCTTTTTAAAATCCGGGTGGGCTTTGAGTCCTAAGTTCTCTGCCTTTTTAAGATGCTCCCAGGATTTCTCGTAGTTTTTCTGGTGGTAAAAGATTACTGCCAGATTGTTGTGGGCTTGAGCATGAGTGGAATCAATCTCAATCACTTTCTTATAATGAAGTGCTGATTCGGCTAAAATATTTCTTTTAAAGAGCACATTTGCCAGGTTTAAATGAGCCTCAAGATAATTATGCTTCAACCTTATGGCTTTTCGGTGTTCTTCCAGGGCCTCCTTAGTCCTTTCTTCTCTATCAAATAAAATCCCAAGAATATTGTGAGGCTCGGGAAGATTGGGATCAAGAGCTATGGCCTTGTGGCAGGCCATTTTGGCTTCACTGATCATCTCTTTTTCAAGATAGGCATGGCCCAAATTGGCATGAGCAACCGCATTTTTAGGGTCAATTGCAAGTGCATTTTGACATTCTTTGATGGCTTCTTCTATCAATCCCTTTTTTAGGTAAGCTGAAGCCAAATTGGAATGGGCCTTTAAATAGTTGGGTTTGTGTTGAATCGCTTTTTTAAACTCACTAATTGATCTGTCAGCAAGTCCTTTTAATAAATAAGCACGGCCCAAATTGTAATGTGCTTCGGAGTATTCAGGATTTATCTCAAGTGCCTTCAGGTATTCCTCAATTGCCTGATCGGTCTCTTTCTTATTCATACAGACGGTTCCTAAATTATTGTGAGCTCCTGAAAGGTTGGGATTGATATCGAGTGCCATCCGGGAGTAAACTTCTGCCTCTGCATATTTCTCTTTTAAAATAAGAGCCGCCCCGAGAGTGGAAAGGGCTTCAGCCAATCTGGGATAAATATCCAGCGCCTTCTGACAATTTTCAATGGCTTGATCAATCACTCCCTTTTGGAGAAAGGCATAACCTAAGTTAGAATAAGCCTTTCCGTAAAAGGGGTTTAGTTTAATGGCCTTTTTGTATTCCTTTATGCCTTCATCAAACATTCCTTTATTCACCCAGGCAATCCCTAAATTATAGTGAACCTCTGGAAGACCTGGCTGATGCTGGATGACTTTCTGGTAATGCTCAATAGCCAAATCAATCTGCCCTTTTCTTCGATAAGCAATGCCTAAATGATGATAGCTATCAACTAAGTCAGGATTGATCTCAATGGCCTGAAGGCATTCTTTGATCATAGAATCGTAATCTTCCTTTTCCAGGTGAATTGATGCCAACAAGACGTTAATTTCAGCTTCCTCTCGATGTAAGCGTTTTCTCTGTTCACAAATCGATATGACTTCATCAAGTTTGCTTTTGGACAGAGGGAAAACATAGGGATTAAAATTCCGGTATTTATTCAATAGAATAATCTGGGTCGTGAACGCATCAAATTTTTTACCATGATTCTCTTTATCCATAATCGATCCCTTCTCATCAATATCAATAGCTCCAAACAGGTGGCAGAGTTCATGCGTCAACATTTTGATCATCAATGAATCTGATTTCATCTTCCTTAGCAGCACATACGCTCTTAAATAAGAGGCGGCACCAATCAGATCATATTTTAAATGGAATTGAGAGGTGAAACCTACAACAGCATCACACTCTCCTTGAGGGATTTTTCTCCTTAAGTCATTCAATAAATCAAGCGTTGAGTTTTGGGAGTTATCTGAGATCCAGGATTTAAAACTCTTTATTTCGAACCTTATGCCAAAGGATTCCTCAAAAACCTTAGATGAAGCTGCGACTAAACGCTTGATCTCTAAACGCCAATTCTCGTTACTCCTAAATTCCTCATCTGCTGCTACTCTGAGGTTGACGGTTCGAGAAAGCTGTGTTTGAGAGAAGCCAACTTGAAAAATAAAAAACAGAAAGGACAGGAGAAGGAACACTCTTAGAAAACACCTGGAAAAAGGTTGAAAAGATGCAGTTTTATTGTAGTACGATGTTAAAGTAAAACTACAGAAGCCTGTATTTTTAGGCATGGGCGGATCCACTGACCATCTATGCTAAGTTAAGGTTAAAAATCCTTTTCCCCAGAAGGATTCAGTCCGTTTAACTTAGGCAATCTTCTCCACAATGAGAAGAAAGTTCACCTTATGAGCCCAAAAAAACTGACAGTAACGTTAGGGATTATTGCTTTGACTTCGCCCTTCAAGCTATTCAAGAACTGTTCTAATTTACCCTGATCCTTTGTCATCTTGATATCGAATCGGTGAACTCTATATTTCATAGTAATACCTCCTTCGGCATAATAAATTCAGACAAAAAAACATAAAACTTATTATCATCGAACCATAATTTTTTTGCAAAATAGATTCTACGGTGATTTATGCGGCCTAACCTGATATTACTAATACAATCTGAAAAAATCTACGTCTTTTTTGAGAATAATCTGGAAGATCAAACTTTAGCAGGATCATCAACCACCTCAAGCTCACATTTGCGGCCGAACGTCCTCCTCCACCCCAGACTGCCCAGCAGCAACTCCTGATGGCGGCTGAGACCAGAACGGAACATCTCTCATAGAAAACCATTATTTCATATAATATCTACCTGGAAGTCTATATCACTTTTGGCCTCTTTAAGAATATTTCTACCTTTTATCGCCTCTTTTCTTGCTTTCTCCTATATTTGACATTTATCTTTTCCTTATATATAAATTTTAAAGGTGTCATTAAGCGAAATCCGAACAAAAATTGAGAGAATTATTGCAACCCAAAAAAGCAAATTCTTATGTTTTTTTACATTTTAGGAAGGAGAGACATATGAAAAGAGTTATTAACCTTTCCTGTTTTTTATTTTTATTACTTTGTTTATTGGTGTTATCTTCAGTATTTTCCGGGCAAGCCCTATCCCTAGCTGGACACTGGGAGGGGGCTATTGAGATTCCGGGGATGAAACTCGATGTGGATATTGATTTAAGCCAGAAGGCTGACGGCTCTTGGAAGGGAGATATTTCCATTCCCGTGCAGAAGGTCAAGAACCTGCCGCTATCCAACATTAACCTCGAAGGGCTTCAAGTAACTTTTTCCATATCCGGAGTACCGGGAAATCCCACCTTTAAAGGCACTCTCAGCGAGGATGGCAGCAAGATTACCGGGGATTTCACCCAGGAAGGCAAGACCTTTCCTTTTAATCTTGCCCGGGAGATCGATCCTGCAGTCAAAGCCAGGAAGACTCTGGACGGCTTTGAAGCTGTTGTCAATGAGGCTTTAAAGACTTTCAAAGTGCCGGGACTAGCTATGGCTATTGTCAAAGACGATGAAGTCATTTTTACCAAAGGATTCGGATACAGGGATGTGGAAGCGAAGCTCCCGATGACAACAGATACTCTTTTGGCTATCGGCTCGGCCTCCAAAGCCTTCACTACCTTTGCTTTAGCAACACTGGTGGATGAAGGGAAGCTGGAATGGGATAAGCCCGTACGCAACTACATTCACTGGTTCCGCCTTTACGACCCCGTTATGGCAGAACGCCTTACTCCTCGGGATATGGTGACGCATCGTTCGGGCCTGCCCCGTCATGACATGGTCTGGTATAATAACTTCACCGCCAGCCGGGAGGAATTCGTAAAGCGGTTGGCATATCTCCAGCCTTCTGCTGATCTAAGGGAAAAATGGCAGTACAATAACCTGATGTTTCTCACCGCAGGCTACCTGGTAGAGGTGCTTACTGGCAAGGAATGGGAAGATGCCATCCGCACGCTGGTTTTTAAACCTCTAGACATGACCCGGACAAACTTTTCCGTGGAGGATTCCCAGAAGGACAGCGACTTCGCTCAGCCTTACCGGGAAAGCGACGGAAAGGTTGAGAAGATTCCCTTCCGCAATATCACCAATATAGGTCCTGCCGGTTCTATCAACTCCAGTGTAAATAAGATGAGCAACTGGCTGATAGTTCACCTCAATAACGGGAAGTTTAAAGAGAAGCAAATCATCGATGCGGCAACTCTGGAAGACATGCATTTGTCTCATATGCCTACCGGTGCAACACCGTCAAGACCTGAGATCTCACCGGCCGATTATGGTATGGGATGGTTTGTGGATAGCTACCGCGGACATAGACGTGTCCACCATGGCGGCAATATCGATGGTTTTTCCGCAATGGTGAGTATGCTGCCCCAGGACGGCTTCGGGTTTGTTGTTCTTACTAATAAAAACGGCACACCGTTACCTGAACTTATTATCCGGACTACTACAGACCGGTTGCTGGAGATGGAGTCCATCGATTGGCTGGGGGAAGCTGCCAAAAGGAAGGCTGAGGGCGAGGAAGCTGAGAAGAAAGCAAAACAAAAAAAACAGATCAGGCGGAAGCCCGGGACTAAACTGTCGCACAAAATTGAGGAATATGCTGGAGATTATTCCCATCCTGGTTATGGGGAACTCAAGGTGTTTCTGAAGGATAACCGGCTGGCTTTTACATATAATGGCATCACCACGCCCCTCGATCACTGGCACTATGAGACTTTTAATGGAGGTAAGGCCGATGATTCCACCTTCGAGGACATGAAATTGACTTTCCGGACGGACGTAAATGGAAATGTGGCTTCGTTAGTTGCTTCCTTTGAGCCCAGCACAGATGATATCGTATTCAAGAATAAACCCGATGCTCGTCTTTTTGATCCCGAATATCTCAAGCAGTTCGCTGGAAAATATCAACTCCTGAGCCAGACATTTACTGTAAGCCTCAAAGGAAATGGACTTACATTGTATGTGCCTGGACAGCCTGTATATGACCTTGTACCTGATCTGGGTGGAGATTTTTTCCTTAAACAGTACAAAATCATAAGCCTTGAATTCATCCTGGATGATAAAGGCAATGTCACCGGGCTCGAGCTTAACCAGCCCAATGGAGTGTTTGATGCCAAGCGAATAACGTAACGGAATCCGGGCTATTCTCTATCACAAAGTTGATATGGGGAATATTTATTATTAAGCCTTATGGCTATCTTTAATACGTTTCAAGTATTATTGGTTCTATTTTTTCGAAATGGACATTCTGGAATCCGTATTGGGACAGTCCGAAGCTTTTAATTTTACCTTTAGAATCCCGGTAAAACTTCAATATTCCCCATTTTGCATCAAAATTATCTTTTCCGATAGCGCTTAATTCTCAGCTTAAGCGCCCGACTTTGAGCATCAGTTTTCCCTTTTCGATCTTTACCTGCGCTGTTGCAGTAACCTCTTTGCTCCCAAATTTCCCTGTATATTTGGACAAATCTTCCTCAGCTAGGCTAACCTCTTTGCGCTTCATATACTTTCCAATACTTCCCATGGAGTTCAGGATTTCCCAGATTACTTCCTTTTCTCCTTCAAAACCAGAAAGTATTCGTAGTCGAGTCCGTTGGTCATAACTGATAAATCCATTGTCAGCAAAAGGGGAAGGCTCAAAACTCCAATCTGCCCCTTTGGGTTTGAGTTCTCCTCCTTCGGCAGTAAGACTTATTTGTCCACCATAATCTATTCCCACATAATCACCGGCAAGACGCTCGATGATTTTATTGTCAACGGTCTTTTTTCTGCTCCTGAGTTCATGGAGAGATTCTTTGAGTTGGTCTTCAAGATAAATTTCGGCTATGTTAAAATAGGCTTTTGCCGGACTGCCCTTCTTTATCTTCTCCTTCTTCTGTGAGTAGAAAGTGCAGGTGGGGATGAAGATTGATTCTGGAGCCGAATAATCATCTGAAGAGAAATTTTGACATATAACGCTTGACATTTAACGCAAAGCGTTATATTTTTGATATGTGATTAGATCCTTCAAGTGTAAAGAGACTGAAAAAATATTCAAGAGAAGCTACTCAAAGAAATATCCAGTTGATATGCAAAGAGTCGCATTAAGAAAACTCAGAATGTTAAATAGAGCCGAAGATTTAAATGATCTGAGAGTGCCTCCTGGAAATCGTCTTGAAGCACTGAAAGGGAAGAGAAAAGGACAGCACAGTATTAGAATAAATGATCAATGGCGAATATGCTTTTTATGGCAGGATAAGGATGTGTTTGATGTTGAAATCACAGATTATCATTAGGAGAGAATCCATGAGTACGAAAAAAATGCTTCCGCTACATCCGGGGGAAATCCTCCTTGAGGAATTTTTGAAG
>CAYTTK010000131.1:0-7300 GCA_964440735.1 uncultured Pirellulales bacterium | reverse complement strand
CCAGTGTCACACAAATCGAACCAGCCGAAGGCGAGGAAATTCCCGTTGAAATAGAGAACAAAAAAATCGTAAAGCCCTTTGAGGTTATCACCCGTCTTTACGGTATGCCTCAACATTTCAACGTTGACCCAACTGTGTTTCTGGCACCATTTTTCGCATTGTTTTTTGCGCTGTGTCTGACAGATGCTGGCTATGGGCTGGTCATTATTGCCCTGATGGCCTTTTTCATAAAGAAAATAAAGGGCGACAAAAAGCTGATGTGGATGTTGGGTATTTGTTCGGCTGTTACCGTTGTTGTCGGTGCACTAACCGGCGGATGGTTCGGCGACGCTATACAACAGTTTATACCTGCATTGAATTCGGTAAGAGCTAAGATTATGTGGTTTGACCCGCTTGAAGAGCCAATGAAGTTCTTTGTCCTGGCAATTATCGTTGGTTACATTCAAATTCAGGTAGGCCTGCTCATCGCCTTTGTGCATAGTTTGAAACAAAGAGATTACGCCGCTGCTGTATGTGACAAGTTAACCTGGCTGATTGTCCTAAATTGTGTCGTCCTGCTTATTTTTGGTGACAGGTTCGGCCTCTCCAAACAAACATCTGCAATATTGGGTAAAATCGCTCTTATCCCGGCTGTAGTCATACTGCTTTTCAGTCAGCGGCAGGGAAGCTGGGTTAGCCGTATCGGTATGGGGATGTATAACCTCTTTAGCGGGATTTTCTATATGGGAGATGTCCTCAGTTATTTAAGATTGATGGCGCTCGGAATGGTTACTGCAGGTTTAGCTATGGCAATAAACATTATTGCAGGGATTGCATACGAGATACCTTATGGTATTGGCATCTTAGTGATGATACTTGTGCTTGTTGGTGGGCATAGTTTCAACCTGGCAATATCGGGACTCGGCGCTTTTGTTCACACATTACGCCTGCAATATGTAGAATTCTTTCCAAAATTTCTTATCGGTGGTGGTAGATTGTTCCAGCCCCTCTCGAAAAGGTATAAAAACATTTATATCACTACCCATGAGGCTAAGTGAATGTTTCAGCGAATCAACATATTTACAAATAAAGGCTTTTATCAAGTTTGAAATGGAGGTCTTACAATGAATTATGGAACTATATTAGCTTTGGGCAGTGCCGGATTGGCCGCCTTACTGCCTGGTATTGGCTCGGCTCTTGGAATCCGTATCGCCGGAAGAAGTGCTACTGGCGTATTGAGCGAAAAGCCGGAAAGGTATGGCCAGATGTTTATTATGGTTGTCCTGCCTGGAACACAGGGCTTTTACGGCTTCTTGGCCGCATTTCTTGTCATGCTGAATCTTAATTTCTTTGGCCAGAGCAGCTCGCCAGAAGTCTTTCATGTGCCTGTCGTCAGCATACAGCTCGGCTGGCAGATATTTGCTGCCTGTTTGCCTATTGCCTTTGCAGGACTCGTAAGTGCCGTCTTGCAGGGAAGGGTGTGTGCAGGAGGAATTATGATGGCTGCTAAACAACCTGACTTGGCCTTTAAAGCAGGTGTTGTCTACGCCGTTATGGTTGAGGTTTACGCAGTGCTCGGCCTGTTGGTTACGATGTTTATGCTGCTAAAAGGCATTCAATGGCCGACTCCTGTATGACGTAATTGACCGTTACTAAAACGCATATACTTATTAACGCTTTTACAAATATAAAAATTATGGAAGCTGAAAAAGTAACTGAAAAAATCCTTGCTGAGGCCGGAGACCAGGCACAGAAGATAAAAACCGAGGCACAGCAAAAACAGGACGATGAGCAGGCAAAACTTGATAAGGAACTGGATGAGTTCAAAAAACAAACAAAGGCCCTTGCCGAAAAAGCCGCCAGGGACGAAAAATCCCATCTCCTCGCTGCCGCAAGAATGGCACTGGCCAAGCAGTTCCTTGCTGATAAAAGAAAAATCCTCGACGAAGTCTTCGAAAAAGCCCTGCAGAAACTGCATAAACTGCCCGACGACCGGTACAAAAACCTCATCACGAAGCTAATGCTCGAATCGGTCGAAACCGGCGAAGAAGAAATCATCATCGACAAGAATGAAAAGCGAATCGACCAGCAGCTAATCAATAAAGTCAATGAGCAGATAAGTTCCGACAAAAAATCTGATTTAAAGCTATCCGATGAAAAGCACAATATCGGAGCCGGTTTTATCCTCAAACGCGACAAGATAAAAACCAATGTCACCTTCGATGTATTGCTCAACAATGCCCGAAAGGAACTCGAAATCGATTTAGCAAAGCAGATATTTGAGAACTAAATCATAATTTTTCAGGAAAGGAAGTAATTATGAAGTCTCAAATCAGGTTATTATTTATCGCAATACTGGGGCTTTGGGTCTTGGGTGGATGCGGTTCCTCTATGACTTCTTACTGGAAGTTTGACGAAGGCAGGGAAACAACAGCACACGATTCAATCGGCTCTAATGATGGAGAAATTTCTGGTGCAGCTTGGGAAACTGGCGTTTCAGGGACTTCTTTGAGCTTTGATGGTCGTGATGATTATGTTCAAACTACTCGAAATATTGACCAGGGTGGCTCAACCGACATTACAATGGTGGCTTGGGTTTACCCGACAAGCACAAGTCCTGGCAGGCATCAGGTCATCAGCTCTGACGATGGAGGCTTTGACTGGAGCATCTTAAGAAAAGGCCGAAAATGGCACGCATTTACTGGAAATGGCTCTTGGAATTCCGGATTCACCGTAGATGTAAATAAGTGGCAGCATATAGCAGCCGTTTTCAAGCCAGGTGAAGATGTCATATTTTACAAAAATGCCGTAAATCGTTTAAGGGGTTCCGCTCCAGCCGCAGACACCAATGATAATAATATCGCTATAGGTAATAACCCGGGACATTGGGATGAATATTTCAAAGGCAAAATCGATGAAGTTGCAATCTACAACAACGTTTTATCTGCTGAACAAATCCAGCAACTTTATCAGAAAGGCGCTGGTAGAGCAGGCATAACCTGCGAAGATGCTGGAATAACCGGTGAGCAAATGAATGAAATTGCTGAAATCGTCATGGAAAAAATCAAACTTCAGATTCACAGCAGAGAAATAAATCAAAGGGAAAAAGCTGAGGTCGAAAAGATAAGGGCAGAAACTCGAAAGTTAAGACAGGAAGCCCAAAAATTTGACGTAGAAACACAAAAGCTAAGGGAAGAAATTCGGTTGTTAAGAGCCGAGGCTGAAAAATTACAGGCCGAAGCAGAAAATGCAAGACAGCAGGCTCGAAAGGCAAGGGCCGAGACTGAGCAGTTAAAAGCTAAGAGCAAAACACAAAACTAAAAAGACAGTAGTGCAGAGAGTAAAGACTGATACCCCCGGGTTTTCTCAACATAAATGACTCAAGCAATCAAACAACCTGTTATAGATTTCTACACCTACCCGCCAATCGGCAGTGATGACTGGCGATATACATTTCAAACTGCTCAGGTGCGGGTCCTTGAGATGCAAATGCTAACAAGAGCAGCGCTTCTCGATATGGCAAATGCCGATAGTTTCTCCCACGCTGCAGATTTATTATCTGCCACCGAGTACGCACTCCCACCGGGAAGTAAAAGTCCCGCTGAAATGGAAAACCTCTTGCTTGCTCGTAGATATGCTGTAAGGGAACTTTTCGAAGGCTTAATCCTCGATAAGCCGCTCGTGCATCTTTTCAAAAGCCGGGATGACTTCGCCAATCTTCGGCTGGCGCTTCGCAGAGCACTAACCGAAAAACCGCTGGGAACGGACTATAGCGCTGAAGGAAATATCCCGCCGGAATTGTTTGAAATGGTCTTCTCGGAAGAACCCTCTGAATCTGCGAAACTGCCCGATTATATGCAACAGGCCGCTGACAAAGCGGCTCTGGCTTATTACCAGCAAAAAGACGTCCGTCAGATTGACTATGCAATCGACCAATTCCAGGCAGAGTATAACTTAAAAACAGCGCAACAGCTGCACAGTATCTTTCTGCTCGGCCTCTTTAGAATCCAGATTGATTTGACCAACATTCGCACAATGCTTCGTCTCAAATTTACCGAGTCTGACCAGCGAAATATCTTTTTCAAAGGCGGCTTCGTCGAGCAAAAGCGGTTGGAAAACGCCATCGACACAGGTTATGAATCATTAGGGTCTTTGTTCTTTATAACGCCTTACCATCGTTTGGTTGATACCAGCGCAAGTTATTTAAGCTCGGACAAATCTTTCCTGAAAGTTGAGCAGCAGTGTGACGAATTCCTGAATGGTTATCTGAAATCAACAATTCAGATTACAGCTGGCCCTCAGCCTATTATTGCATATTTTTTAATGAAGGAAAATGAAATCCGAAATGTCCGTCTGATACTAACAGCCAAAAAGAATTTTTTGGATACAAAACTTGTCCTGGACCGTTTGGGTTGATAAGTGATGAACAAATGGAAAAATTTTTCTTTTTGTCATTCCTGCGAAGGCAGGAATCCACATATTTAGCCCCACGTTTTACATGGGGTCGTTTAGCCGTCGCCGGAACGGCGACGTTAGAACTAAAGGTTTTGAACATTTGGTAATTTGAATTTCGAATTTGTTTAGAATTTAGATATTAGGATTTAGGATTTAACCTGCTTATGGAAAGCAACGTTGCTGTAATCGGTGACACCGATTTTGTAATGCCATTCTCGGCTCTCGGAGTTGATACGTTCGCAACTGGCCAAGGCCGTAATGAAATCGATGAGAGCACTAAGAAAATCATTGAAGGCAAATACGCCCTTGTCGTCGTTGCTGAAAATATAGCCTCTGACGTCGAGCAAATCTTCTCTGATTACGAGAATTTACCGACTCCCTGTATCGTCGTGGTTCCCTTTACTACCGAGCCGACAGGCATTGCAACAAAGACGCTTGGTGAAGCACTTAAAATAGCTACAGGTATAAATATCTTGCGTGATTGAGTATATAGGTAACTGAGTAGATGAGTTAGCACATAAACGCATCTACGCACCAACGCATATACGAGAGGTTTGATAATGACTGAAGAAAGAAAAGGCAAAATTGTAAAAGTCGCAGGTCCCGTTGTCGTCGCTGAAGGTATGGCTGGTTCGCGAATGTATGATGTCGTTCGCGTGGGCAAGCTTGCAATCATTGGCGAAATCGTAGAGCTGCACGAAGACCTGGCGTCGATCCAGGTTTACGAGGAGACCACCGGCGTGGGACCGGGCGAACCAGTGATTGATACACTGGCGCCTCTAAGTGTCGAATTAGGCCCGGGGCTTCTCGAAAGTATCTATGACGGCATCCAGAGACCGCTGGATTTGCTCGTCAAAGCCGAAGGCGAGTATATGAGTAGAGGTAGCTCTATGCCGGGCCTCGACAGAAAAAAGAAATGGCACTTCAAACCAACTGTAAAAGATGGCCGGAAGGTTGCTTCCGGTGACATCATCGGCGACGTTCAGGAAACCACACAGTTCGTGCACAAGATTATGATTCCCTTTGGCGTCCAGGGCACCATTCAGAAAATATCAGAAGGCGACTTTACCGTCGAGGATGCCATTGGCGTTTGTGTCTCTGACGATGGCACTGAAACTGAATTAAAACTTATGCAGGTTTGTCCCGTCCGCAATGCCAGGCAGATAAAAAGACGCCTCGCACCAAATATGATTCTCGTAACTGGCCAGCGCGTTATTGACACCTTATTCCCGACAACTAAGGGCGGAACTGCCTGCGTCCCGGGCCCCTTCGGCTCAGGCAAAACCGTCGTTCAGCACCAGTTGGCAAAGTGGGTCGACGCCGATATTGTTGTTTATGTCGGCTGTGGTGAGCGCGGCAATGAAATGACCGACGTCCTGATGGAGTTTCCCGAATTAAAAGACCCCCGCAGCGGTGAGCCATTGATGAAGCGTTCCGTCCTGATTGCAAATACCTCCAATATGCCCGTCGCCGCCAGAGAGGCCTCGGTTTATACCGGCATTACTATCGCTGAATACTTCCGCGATATGGGTAATGTCGTAGCCCTGATGGCTGACAGCACCAGCCGGTGGGCTGAAGCTATGAGGGAGATTTCCACTCGTCTGGAGGAAATGCCCGCCGAAGAAGGTTATCCCGCCTATCTCGCTGCCCGCATCGCCGCCTTTTACGAGAGGGCCGGACGAGTCGAATGCACCGGCTCTCCCGAACGTGAAGGAGCACTATCGATTATCGGCGCAGTAAGCCCTCCAGGCGGAGACCTCTCCGATTCCGTCGTCCAGGCGACACTTCACGTCGTAAAGGTCTTCTGGTCGCTAAAAGGCGAGCTCGCCTACCAGCGCCACTTTCCTGCCATTGATTGGCTGACCTCATACTCATTTTATAAGCAATATCTGAAGGATTGTTTTGATGACAGGGATAAAGGTGAGCAGATGGAGCGGTTGGCCGCCGAGGCGATGGGGCTGTTGGAAGAAGAATCGGAGCTGCTTGAGATTGTTCGCCTCGTTGGTGCCGAGTCCCTCTCACCGCGGGACCGCCTTGCCCTTGAGACCGCAAGGTCCATACGCGAAGACTTTCTGCACCAGAACGCCTTCCACGAGGTCGATACATTTACACCGATAGACAAGCAGTACGAGATGTTAAAGACCGTCCTGCACTTTCACAAACAGGCCCTCGCCGCCATTGATTCAGGTGTCGAGACCGCCACTCTTTTCAAAATAACTGTCCGCGAAGAAATCGCAAGGGCTAAATATATCCAGAAAGAAAATATAGACCAGATTGCCAAAATAAGAAATACAATCGATACCCAGATAAAACAATTGCAGGTACCAAAAGCCGTTTAACTATAATTATTGTCATCCCGAGCGTAATCGAGGGATCTGGCTAATGAAGTGTAAATGTAGAATGGGCACTGCCCACCAATAATAATGCGAAAAATGGGTTTTTAAGGTAACAATATGGCTGAATTCCTCGTATTGACGGGAATTGCGGTTTTGGGTAGTATATGATGGAAGGGTGAACAAAAGGGAGTTCATATGCCTAAAGACCTGTTGTCTATTTCGGAACTGCATACAAAATGGCGCAAAGAACAATCTTTCTACGAAGTTAGAGAAGTTGGTACGGGCGTGGAGATGTTCGTTAAGGACGTATTAAAATCTCCTGATGTGTTTGCGCTAAAAGTCGGGCTCAATTCGACAAAGTTGGAGAATAGAAAACACGAATTTTTGGAAAAGAAAACATCTAAGGGTTCGCGCCAGCCAGATATTACTATTTTCATAAGCCCTGAAATAGTTATTCCGGTAGAGGTAGAAAAATACAAGAACATAAATGCTGGCAAAGGTCAATTATTACAGTATCAAATTGATTTAGA
>CAYTTK010000130.1:0-7427 GCA_964440735.1 uncultured Pirellulales bacterium | reverse complement strand
GAAATACTCGGCATTGAGCATTTTTTCCGGGTCCTTCCATTCCGGCGCATAAATTACGCCAGCAGGCAGGCTTTGCCCGTCCGCCGCCTGTATCAGGCCCACAAACCCGGTCTCTATCTCGGTCATCTTAATCTGGGTGATATTATACTGCCATTTCCATTTGACATGCCAGCCCGGTGCCAGAATCTGGGCCTGAACGCCGTTCTCTCCGTTTACCGCCAGAACCTTTCCCTCGGGAAGACTTCCGCCGAACAGTTTCTTCTCCACGATCCCAACTTCATCGCCGTCAATTTTCACAATCGAGCCGGCAATTACGGCAATGAAAGTAATCAAAACCACCACAACAAGTATCAAAGTTGCCGTGACCTTGTTTATAGGCATTCGTTCCCATACAGTGTCCATAATAGTCCCTTTCTAAATAAATTGTCAAAAATACAGTTTCTTAAACACCCCGGCAATTATAATGCAAAAAGTCATAGTTGTTTAGTCTGGGATTTCCCATATATACCTGCTCAGCTACCCCGCTAATCCTCATTTCTAATAGAATATCAAGTCTGTTTTGAATAATCAAACTTTTTTTAGCTGCTACTCCAAGATTTTTCAGATAGATACCAAAGCAGGCAAAATCGAGGCCTCAAACGAGCTAAGCGGATTTTTGTCCACGGCTGCTGCTTAGGTTGTTGTAGCTCTTCATCATGCCGAACCAGCCGGAATTCCTCATTCCAGGGCAAATCTGAATCTGAGCCCTTCATCAACGCCAGTGGGTCTAACCAGATAAGAGTACAAAGTACGACAATAAGAAGAACCATTATTATAAGAGTAGCACCGCAGCTTTTAGTATGTGATAGCCGTCTTAATTCTGTAGCCTGCATAAAGTTTCCCTTTTTCGAACCTAATCATTAGGAATGACTTTAGGAATGACTTATAGATAGTCTTAACATAAAATAATACAATACATAGAAAAAAATAAATTTTTTTTTATATTTACTATTGACCCGTCATCTGCCCTCCGTCATCCGTCATCAATCCTCTTTGGCTAATTTTAAATTTTGATATTGCTCTGTAGAAATCTTTCAGTGAACGTCATTGCGAGGCCTTCAGGCCGAAGCAATCTATATTTAGCCCGCCGTTTCACGGCGGGTTTTTCGAAAATTTGCATTTTGATATTGTTTAGAGGTAGGATGGGCTTTAGCCCACCAATTCCCTCATTAAAAATTTATCCGCCTCAGGCAAGTTAGGTCCGCTTTACCCATTACCGCAACGCGGCGTATTTAGAACGCCTCGTCGCATCCGAACTTTTTTTACTAGAGTTTCTACGTCATCAACGATTTTGTCATCGATATTTGCATCATCAACGATAAGTTTTGTTGCTTTACTGCAAGCTCTGTCTTTCCTGCCTTCAGCAATATGCCGTATTATACTGTTATATACCTTTTGCGAGATTCTACTTGTCCCTGCGTAAACCAGAACTTTCTTAAGTGTTTTTGGCTCAACCTTCATTATACCGTTGCCGTAATGTCTCGCCCCATTTTCTAACAAAAGCTGTCCAAAAAACGACAGCAAGGAAAGCTGAATCCACTTGCGTTGGGTTTTAGAGATGTCATTAAAGAATACCTTGTGGAGTGCGTTCGTACACTGGTATCCATCTGGATTCAATATCAAATACGGAACCCTCGAAACCCTGTAAGTAAAAAATGCATGCGGTACAAGTCCTGGGTCCACATCGTACCACGCACCTCTAATCTTTACCCTTCGCTGACAATGCACCCGTTCATCGAAACCTAACTTAACTCCCGAGGAGATATATTTTTTCTGCCTCTTTGTCATCTTCCTGAATAGCAGCAGTTTTTTGTCAGGTGATTCGCCATTAGCTACCATAGACAGATCCTCCACTGAAGTAAGAACAGGCAAAATGGAACTCCGTGAGAAACCCGATTCTTTTGCTTCTTCCTCAGATAGGATGAAGTATTTGTTTGCTCCTGTTACAACTCCGATTGAAATGTCTGCATACTCCTCCAGTGTTTTAAATCCGGCCTCTTTAAGTCTTTCGATGATATGCCCCATATCAGGGGTTATCCTTGCCATCACGTTCTCTGCGTTCCACGTTTCTATCGAAATGTCCCGAAAACTCAATTCGGCACTACAATTATCAGAGCATGCCAGTTGCACTTTTCGTGCATAACCTCCATATCCTTCAAACCAAACCAATAACACTCGCTTAACCGTCTCATTGAAATGTGCGCCTTGAAGTACAAGTACTTGGATCTTTGCAAAGTTCGCTGCAAGCCATATTCTAACTTTTTGGGCATATTCCGCCTCGAGAAAAGACCACGGGAGCACTGCAGCCATTCCTCCACCTACCTTAAGGTGCGAAGTAGCTTTTATTAGGAAATACACCCATAAATCCAGATTGCTTGATAACCCCAAGGATTCAGCTAATCTCTTGTAGTATGTCGCCCGCACTGTTGGAGGAATTCGTCCCGATTGTACATAGGGCGGATTAGTTAGGATAAGGTCAAATTTCTCGGTAGTTTTGAAGGCGAAAAAATCCGAATGGACAAATCTAACGTATTCTGCAAGGTTTCGCTGCTTAAACCGATCGCAACCAACCAGACGCGGCCTTCGTCCACTGGGGAGCTGTTTGCACTCTTCCATTGCCGCTGTAAGCAGAGATCCTTCACCACAGGCTGGGTCAAGAATAGAGACATTTCGTTTATCTACCGCGCGTGATGCCAACAATGCCGCTATATGCTCAGGCGTATAAAAAATCCCGTTATTTTTTTTTCGATGAATTCTGTTATGCGACATATACTTTCTTCGAAAAGATGATTCCACATTTTCCCGCTAACTGCGCACACCGCTCATAATATCGCACCAAGATCTCTTTCTCATTCTCACGGATTATTTTCTGCCATGCTAGTCCCTCCCTAATAGAATCTATGTCCTCAGAGTGAAATTCATAAAATAGCATATTCATCAATAACGCAATTGTAACAGGAGTAAAGAATATACGTGGTTGACGTACTTTTGGTAATAATGATTCAATATGTTTGTCTTCTATGCCGTTAACCTTCATCGCAGGCGGCAGTTCTCCACCATATTGCAAATGAAAACATGGATGCATCTTGTCTTCCGTGACATAATCGAAGTGGAACTTGCGCAAAATTTCCCATGTTGTGCCAGTATTTTCTGCAATACACAAGTAATGCGTCATCCAGCAGATCTTGTCCTGTGAGGAATATTTTTGAATCAGAGCGCCCAAAAATATTCGGCAATTTTTGTTCATGTACTCAATATCCCAAGAGGTGGAAAAGTTGAAACTGTGTTTATCTTGGCTCCCGAGGGCCTTGTAAGCATCATCTGCTGCACGTGCAAATGTTTTCCGCTTAGCCAATTCATTGCGAAGATGAACAAGAGTATTTTGCTCAATTTCAACGAATTTGCTGTAATTTGGCAATATGATATCCATTTCTTTATCCTACCATTACTCGAATTTCTTCGAACATTGGTTCGTATGGATAAAGTGGATGTGCAACAGTACATCTCAAGTGCATCTGTTTTGTGCTTGCGTTTGGTGAATCGTCAACATAGGCAACAGTTTCAGGCCACTTCTCTCCACATACAAAACATACACTTTGGTTTTTCTGGGATACTTTTAATACTTCATTAGCTACATCCTGCGGGCTCCGAGAGGCAGCATTTTCATCTCTACACTTGCTATAAATTGCGTGGTACAGCGTTGCCTTCCACCATCGTGTGTCATCTGGATTATTGAAAATCCCGTTGTATTTTGCGTCATCGAAATATCTTGAGTATTTGTCAATAGCATCTATCTTGACCCCTGCAAAAGTAGCTACCCACTCTTTGTTGTATAAGAAGCCAGGTAAATGATAGAACTTCCTGCTGAACCATCTGTAAGACCTGCTTGCAAATCCTTTCTTCTCAACATCAATCTTTGTTTCGTGTGGCATACATGTCTTTATTCGCTCGATTTCGTCTTTGGGTGGTTTTAGAAAGTTAACCCACTGTTCAATATCCTTAATCTTTGCGCATTGCTTAAAACCCTTGATTACGTTCGGTATATAGTGAATATAATTGCTGAAATTAGTAAAGTTGATCAACTCATCGTAGGCATATTTCTCAGTATCAATTCGCTTTAGATTCGGAGCAGCTGTAATTCCGAAGATGGGGCACCTTACCCAGGTTTCCCTAAAAAATCCAACCAGTGTGGAACCTGATTGCGCCCAATCTCCCGAATTTGTATTATTAAGCACGTGGTCAATTATAATTAAACTAGGCGTATATTCACCCCGAATCTCATTCAGCACAGCTTGCACGTCTTTCCGTTTTAATGAAATGAATACTACATTCATTTCGGTTTCATCTTTAAGATTCTCTGCTTGCCGTTTCCGCCTTTCATCATCGTCAATCCATAAAATTTGGTTTTTTGAACTCATGGCATGATTATCTCCAAATTCGTCTTCCATTCACCTTCAGTTGGCCGGAACTCTACGTTGCCTCCATGTGCCTTAACAATTTCACGGACTATACTAAGGCCTAATCCGCTGCCTGTTCCTACAATATATTCATCTTCAGGATTGATCCTTCTCTCGAGCAGAGAGTACATCGTCCCTTCTGGATCTGCAATAAATGGTATAAATAAATCACTGCTTGATTCTATTTTCACACCGATGCCCGTATCTAAGATATTTATCCTTGTGCCCTCGTTAGTCTTATCAGCTTTTATCATAATCTTCTTAGTTTTGCCCTTGGCTATCACAGCTTTTATCGCATTAGATAAAACATTTAGCAAAATCGAATATAATTCTGCTTCAAGCATTTTTCCCGTCTTTAACTGATCCGCTATTCTTTTGTAATCAACGTCAATATCATATTTTCGCAGCACAAGGCTGTAACATCCAACTGCCTTCTCAACTCTATCCTTTAAGGCAAGAGCGTGAGCTTTTGCCCCCTTACTGTCAACGGATATGAGGTCGGTCATTTCCAAAAGCTCTTCAAAACGCTGCTTGCTCTCGCTAATTTCTTCTCGCATCTCTGCCACTTTTTTAGCGGCATTTCCAGTCAGTTGCCTCTCAATTGAGTTCAAACTTGTTGTATAATGATCCAAGTCACCTAAAAGACCCCTCACGTCGTGGGCAAAAATCAAAAGAAGGGATGAAGTAGATGCAACAAGCCTTAAATGCCGCATTTCCTCCTTCGTAGATTTGTCGCTTTGTAGTATGGCATCAGCGGCCTTAATGAGAGACCGTCCAATCTGTTTTTCTTCTTTTGGCAGCTTTGAAGTAAGCTGTCGAACCTCCTGCTTTACGTATTCAGCAGCAGTCTCAACAATTCTCGTAGGTTCTGCTTGTACTTTTGCAGCTTCTTCAAATTCTATTCTTTTGGTCTCTGTCTTTTCTTTCTCTATAAGCCTAAGGTAATAATCTCGATAAATTGTAGACCAGTCTATCGCGAACCGTACCGCCTTACGAAGCGCCTCTATACACTCTTCTCCAACAAATCCTTCCCGACTTGCTTTCATCTCAAAAAAACTAGGGTCCGGAGAAGAAACTTCAACACTTCCAATATAACTGCGACTCGACAGCATAGTGAGCAAAGCACGGCCTTGATCCACTCCTTCAAGTCTATCAGCGAGTCCTTTTAGAACGTCATACTCTGTTTGTCCAAGACGTCGCCCTCTGTCCCTATCGATATGCAGCCAATCATCTCCGGGGCTACCAAAGGGATATACTCTGAAACCTCTTTGTTTTACAAAAATACCGCCCCACTCAGGAAGAATTTTCCCCAAAGTTCCAAGTGATAATACACGAGTGTTTCTCAATTGTTCTCTGACATCGGGAAGGATCGCGACTTCAGCGGTTGTCCCTGCTAGTTTCGGGTACGCTTTTTTCAATGTATAATTGCGTTCACCAAGCTTTTTGGCTTTTAGGGAACACTTCAGCGTTCCATCCTTTTCCACATCGAGCGTTAGTGTTCCCCATCCAGCCTCCATTAGTTGTTCGCGCGGGTTTGTTACAACTTCTTCTTCAAAATCAGCGGTTAATAGCGTTATATCAAATCCTGGATCTTCCTCAAACCCTCGCCTTTTAATGCCACGATTTGCTACAAGGACTACCATTTGCCTCTTTAGCGCATTCCAGCTTCTTTGGTTCCACCTCTCGTAATCACCACCTTGAATGGTAAGCCTTGTTCCAGTTTTGCCTTCTTGTGCTGTGGTTTTTTCTCCGGGACATAAAATCTCCGTTACCTCTGTCCCAGGCTTATACTTTTCCCATTCAAATTTAACCTTTGTTGTCTCGTATCTCCCATCTTCTCTTCTCCCAGTAGTCTCCAATTGCAGTTTGCTTCCCAGCCGTCGGCAGCTAAATCGCCCTATTCCTTTGGATCCCGTTTTTGGGCGACCATATTTCTCCGATACATCAGCGTGCATTTTGTTGGTCGTTGCGATGCGCATCCAATAATTCTTAACATCGCTGAATGTCATACCGCTACCATTGTCAAACACTAAAATAGTTGATTTATTCTGTTTGTCCGGCTTTAAAGCAACAGTGACTTCTGTAGCATCAGCATCATATGCGTTCTTAATCAACTCTGCCAATGCCAGATGATCGGTTTCGACAAGTCGCTCTCCCAATTCTGATAAAAGCGCACTATCAACGACAAAGCTAAGTTCTGGCATTACCTCACCCGTCTATTAGACCATCTGTTCAGAGAACAACATCTGTCCTGTGCCAACAAATTACACAGGATTAAACCTTCCGTCAACCCAAAAAAATCCCTGTTAACTTAGGCAATCTCTGTACCCAATTTTTCTTTGTGTTTTTTGCACCTTTTTTTGACCAATTAAATCAGTGCAACCCGTGAAATCTGTGGTTATAATTCTTCGTGTCTTTGCGCCTTCGTGGCTATTTAACTTTTGCATTAAGAAGGCCATTCGGCTGCCCGTAAGTCGGCTTTGATACCCGACCTGCATTATCAGTATTAAAAAACAGACCCGAAGAGTTAAAACAGCACAAAAAAAATATAAAAAATTTTTTATTTTTTTTCACTTACGTATTGACTTAACATAGTGTTTGGCCGTATTATATATAAGAGGGAGGCGGACAAGTTAAGAGCTTACAGTATGCGTATAGCTTGGCCGCTCTTTTAATATGTTGCTCTTTGACAAGTTAACAGTTAAGCCATAATAGCAGCGAAAGTGCAGCTCCTGCGATAGATACGCCTCATCGCAGGCAGCTTATATTAAATTTTTTCGGCACTTTCGGTGCGTATGCTAAAGTGTTGAGCCTTAAATTCGACGACCCACCCCCGTTCTTGCTTTCGCAAGAAAGCACGGGGGGTTCGACAATTCAAATTGAAGGGTTTGATCCTGGCTCAGAACGAACGCTGGCGGCGTGGCTAAGACA
>CAYTTK010000129.1:0-7436 GCA_964440735.1 uncultured Pirellulales bacterium | reverse complement strand
CCGGAAAAGGTGTATCCGTCCGAAATGAAACTAATTGGAGCACCGCTGTTTGTTAAGACAACTCCACCACGTGCTTCGTTCTGGGTAATAGTCATCTTACAACCAGGGGTAACACCACCCACGGTGACCCTCAGTAAATCACCCGAAGTCGGCGGGGCGTTAGGAGAATTATCCTTAGTGGGATAATACAATGCGCCCATCTCGACCGTGATACCATTCGTATCAAGAAGGACACCATTTGCATCAACGCCGCCCAACGTATCCGATGGATAGTCACAGGGGTCAGCAAGCGGTGTGTAATTTGGGTCTGCCCAGTTCGGGTCGTCGGGGTCAATGTCATACTTGTCAAAGCTGCCTGGGAAGACACCATAGCCCTTATCACTCGGGGCAACACTCTCACCGACCTTGAAGTAGCTGACGCCTGTAATCACGGCGCCACTGTCAACGGTGATATCCAGCGCAAATGCCCTTACCCTATTCGGCTCACTTGCCACAGTGTAGCCGACAACGACCGAGTTGCCGTCATCCGGGGGCTCGCTGCAAGTGATGGTAACACTTGCAAACGCCGGGACAGCAAATAACAGAACTGCCAGGAGCAAACTAATCTTTCTCATAATACAACCTTCCTTTCTTCTGCAGAGCCACACACTCTACACTATCTTGGTTCATTCTTCCTGCAAAAAAACATTAGATACGCTTTCGCTCAATTTTTGGTACTTAAACACTTTATTACTATTTAGGTCATCGAACTAAGCGTCCCGGTCCGCAGGAATAAACCGGAAAGACACAACACCGGTTACTTTTACGTCTCCTCCTTTCTCGCCGATTGGCGAAAAAATGTGTGTCTTCATACAATACAGACACGAAATAATGTTGGTGAAGATTACAGTTATGATAGCACAAAATCCTGCATAAAGTCAAGAAAAATGTAAAAAAAGAGAAATTTTTTTTGTTTTTTTTTGAAGCTCAATCCTCCACCCTACTTTTTCCAAATACCGTTGAAAAAACAGGACAAACACATATATGCTCCTGCTTGCACAGCTTTTATTATCTTACCATAAATTTCTGCATAAATCAAGAAAAAAGCTAAAAAAACAAGGATTTGGGGCAAAATTTCGCTATTCGGCGTGTGAAAATGGGTAAAGGTGCGTTTTGGGGTAATAATTTGGGTAAATATAGGGATTTAAAGCGTTTTTTCGGCCAGTATCAATGAACCTTGTGCCAACGCTAAAAATAAATTTTTTTGATGTTACGGTTCGTATAGCAATTTTCACAGCTCTATGTTATTTTTTGCTATATGTTCAACTTCCTGAAAGGCCGACTCTTAGCCGTGAGAATATGCCTGCTCTCAGCTGTTTTAGTCCTGATAGCTATCGGGATAGGGACAATATATGCGGTTGGCCATCCCTGCGACCCCAGCCCAGCCAGCCAAACTGAAGGATTGGACAAATTCTGGGAAAAACAGCTCATTTTTGTCGCAATTGGGGTGGTTGGCTTCATAGCGGCCAATGTGGTTAATTACCGCCGATTCGGAGCAGTAAGCTACTGGATATACGGATTTGTGCTACTGCTACTGGGAGTGTTACTGGTCGGCAGATATGTTGTGAATCTTCCATTTGTTCCCGAGAGAAATGGTGCGCACAGATGGATTATATTCCAAATGGCGGGCAGAGACCTGCCCGCCCTACAGCCGTCGGAAATTTGTAAGGTTGCATATATCCTTGCCCTGGCATGGTATCTTCGCTACCGGAGCAATTACCGCAATTTCAGGGCGTTAATTGGGCCTTTTATTTTAACACTGCTGCCAATGGTTCTGATTTTGCTCGAACCGGACCTGGGGACGGTACTATTAATGATGCCGATTTTGTTTGCGGTGCTGTTTATGGCCGGGGCGAAGGTAAAACACCTGCTGATTATAATACTATTGGCAATTCTGGTAAGCCCGATTCTCTGGTATAAGATGAGGCCTTACCAGAAAAGCAGAATAAGCAGTGTGTTGTTACAAAGCAGCTGGATTCGCACAAAGGCCGAGCAATACCCGACTCTTGGCAAAATCCTCGTGGGCAGGAAATTCAGTTCAAAGCAGTGGAAGAACGACTGGGGCTACCATCTCATCCGCTCAAAATACGCAGTTGCCTCCGGCGGAACTAACGGCGCTAAAGGATATGGTTTTCGGCAAGGTCCATTTGTAAAATACAACTTTCTGCCGGAAAGACACAATGACTTTATATTCGCTATCATTGCCCACCAGTGGGGTATCTGGGGCTGTCTTGTGGTGCTGGGGCTATATGCCCTTATAGTTTTTTGTGGATTGGAGATAGCGGGAAACAACACAGACCCATTCGGCAGATTGCTCGCGGTCGGTATTGTAGCGATGTTTACAATTCATGTCCTCATCAACGTCAGTATGACAGTTGGCCTGATGCCGATTACCGGCCTGACTTTGCCGCTTGTGAGCTATGGTGGCTCGAGTTTGTTAGTCAGTATGTTTTCTATAGGATTATTAAATAATGTGGGGCGAGGCAGACCTTTCAGCGTGGCACGCCCCGTTTAGAAGTCTATACTAAAGAAGCGATATTGCCCTTGGTGCCAAGCTTCTAATGGGGCACATAAAGCGTGAATTTTAACTGCTGAGAAGTCACTGCAAAATACGAAATATATTAACAAACGATGATAAAAGGTTTTAGTCAAATTGCATTTCTGACGGCGATAAGCAGGGTTCTCGGTTTTGTCAGAGATACGACCTATGCTATTGTCTTTGGTCCCGGCCCACTTCTTGATGCATGGTTTATTGCATTTAGGATTCCGAACCTTGGGCGACGGCTATTTGGTGAAGGTGCTGCCTCTGCATCGCTGATACCTGTATATAGTGAGCAATTGCATAACAATCCAGATGATGCCAAGCGTTTGGCCAATACGGTTATAACGGCGTTGTTTGTGGTGTTAGCCGGCCTTGTTCTTCTGGGTGAAGTTTTTATCTGGCTTTTGTATGAGTATTTCGGAGAGGCAACCGAAACACATCTAATACTTTCGCTTACTGCAATAACACTACCTTATATGATATTGATTTGCCTGGTAGCGGTTATTGCCGGTATTCTCAATGTGCACAGGCATTTTGCTACACCAGCAATGGCGCCGATTATTATGAACCTTTGCATTATCACCGGAGCGACGGCGGCAGCGTGGTTTTTCCCTGTTCATATCAAAGACAAAATTAGCGGCATAGACCCGAATGTTGTTTATAGTTTGGACCAACCGGCGGTAAAGCAGTTGTTTGTAGTGGCAGTTTCGGTGATTGTAGCCGGTATCCTTGAGCTTGCTATTCAGATTCCACCTCTTCATAAGGCGGGACTGTCGCTGCAGATGTCCTGGGACATTTATTCCGAGCCGTTTAAGAAAGTCATGCGTATGATGGGTCCGATGATAATAGGGCTTGCAGTAACGCAGATTAATACACTGGCTGATGACCTTATGGCGTGGTGGTTTTCGGGTTCGCTCGCAAAGGGAGAGTTTTTCACGTTACTGGGGCACCAAATAAAGTATCCTCTGTGGAGAGGGTCGGTCTCTTATCTCGGATTTGCACAGCATTTGTATCAATTGCCGTTAGGGATTTTCGGCATATCGCTCGCCACTGCTCTATTTCCTGTAATGAGCATGCGGGCAGCCAAAAAAGATTACGCAGGCCTGTGTAAAATGGTTTCACTTGGCATCCGTAGCTCGGTTTTTGTTGCGCTGCCGTGTTCATTGGGGATGATACTTATAGCAGGGCCACTTATTTCCGTATGGCTTCGGCACGGCAACTTCCAGGCAAGCGACATACCCGGAGTTGTTACAGCACTTGTTTTTTACTCGATAGGAATCACCGGTTACTTTTTGCAGCAAATTATGGTCAGGACGTTTTATTCGCTGCAGGATTCAAAAGTCCCTGTTCGGGCCGGTCTGATTGCGGTGGGAGTAAACTTCGTGTTAAACATAATACTTATATGGCTATTAGGCATCGGAGGTTTGGCAGCTTCGACGGCTTTTTGCTCGTATCTGCAGGTTGTAATTCTGACTGTGATGCTTCGCAAACGATTAGGTCGTTCTATATTAGAAAATTTGATGGTTACACTGATTAAGACAACCGTGGCAGTTACTGTTATGTGGTTTGCAGGTAGAGGTGTTTTAGCTATTATGGGTGATTTGCCCGGTGAGTTCTGGTTTAATATGCTCAGACTTGCGGTGGTCATCCCATCGTCAGTAGCGGTGTATTTGCTGGCAGCAAAACTTTTACATATCGAAGAACTTGCCTTGTTGAGAAGGACCAGATTGAGCGGGGAGCAACAGACCTATGACGATTGATAAAAGAGATATTTTTTATATAAATCGATAATTGACATATAAAAATTAGAGTGATATAAGGACAGAGCACTAAAAAGGGTGGTTGGATTGACAAAAATAGGGAACTGCAAGCTATCATTTATATCTAAAGCAACATGGAATAATCGCCCGATAATATGTTAAAGAAAGACATTGTGCAGTTTTGCTGGAGAGAAAAATGCCTAACAGCAGGTCTTTTTTAGTTTTTTCGATACTTTTGTTCTGTTCTTCTCTGGGCTGGGCTCAGAGGATTGAAACATATTCTGCCATAGACGAAATTCCCACATCAGAGGATATATACCTCGCCACAGCAGTACAAGCGGCAACTCGTTTTGGCGAAGCGCCAAGCCGTAGCCAGATACGAGATATGCCATCAGAGCAACTGTATTCACCATTGGTCAGCCAAGTATTCTATGAAATCGGTTATGAACTGGCCAATTCGAAAGATATTAGTTCATCCAAGATAGAACAGGCAGTTGTATTCTTAACCGCAGCGATGGATCTGGACAGCGGCGCCAGCTACATCCGCCCTCTGTTGATTAAGCTTGCGTGCCAGTCAACACAAGCGGACTACTCCGAGATGGTATATTATGCGCTTGAGGACTACGTAGATGGTTCTGCCGACCTTGAGGTTGTAAGATACGCAATTCGTTTCTTGCTTGAACAGTTAAACTCCCGTGAAGAACGAGAGGTGCTTCTTAAAGCGATGTTCAAGAACCTGGGTAACAAGAACCTTGTTCTCCGTTCTGAACTGGCTACGCTGCTTGGTGTGTTGATGGCTGAAAAACCGGACGTGAAAGCTGCTCAATTTTACCTTGTGCAGGCCTATAACAGCAACAAGTATAATAAACTGGCGTTTGAAAAGCTGGTGGAACTTATGGCGGGACAAATTAGCCCGGTAGAATACCTCGAACAAAAAAGATTAACACTACGCGAAAACCCACTGGATATCGAAGCGGCATTGACTTTTGCACAATATGCCGAACGACTGGAACTTTACGAGACAGCCGCCAGTGCCTATGAGTACTGTGCTGATTTGTTCGGATATCTTTATCCGTCAGAACCATTGCTCGCTCGCATTTACGTTCCTATGGCAATTAGCTACTACAACACACAACAAAATCAGCAATGCCTTCAAATTGCCGCGGAGTTACGGCAAAAGGGCCGTTTTGACCTGCTTTTGGAAGCTATAGCCGGCAAAGCAGCTATGAAAATCGGCGATACGGAACAAGCAAATCAAATATTCTGGTCTGTAGAAGAAAAAGCACGGCAGCTGCTTGAGCAGGGTCCGCAAGTCGGTGCAACACCATTGTGGGTCCTCGAAGACAGTTCTACACTCAGTGTCAACGCAACACAATTTGCCTGGTTTTATTGTTTTGTCGTACCGGATGAACGCCAAGCCCTTGACTGGGCTAACAAGGCCTACTCAACCGAACCCAATTCGCCGGCGGCAGCTGCGCTTCTGGCCTATTCACTTGTGATGAATCAGCAGATAGAATGGGCAAAACCGCTTATCAATAATTTTAAGCGTAGCCAAATCGCAGATTTAACACTCGCACAAATTCAACTAAAGCAGGCACAAAAAGATTTGGCAGTTAATACGTTAAAGTCCGTCGTTTCCAGAGACCCCGGGTCGCTGGTGGCGGAGCGGGCGAAAGAGCTTCTGGCCCAGCACGGCGCATCGTATGCACCACCGTTTGAGCCAAATGCCATCCTGACTGCTTTAGAAAATTCTTTTGGCCAAACACTTGTTCCGGAATTTACTAAGCCGGAGGAGATAATTTCGGTTCGTCTTAATGTTCGGGGCAATGAGTTTTTCTACGGCAGCAGAATCGATGGCACCGTAATAATAACAAATAATTCCCGTGAGCCGCTCGTAATTAGTGATGACGGACTATTAAGAGGCAATATCAGGATAGATGCCGAGGTCAGCGGCGACATTAAAAAAGATATACCAAATCTGGTTTCCAGCAGGATTGGCAATGCCTTGCTTATCGAGGCCGGTAGTAGTATTCTTACTCCTGTTCGTCTTGTCACAGGTCAGCTCGGGCAGATATTGCTTGCGCATCCGCAGGCATCTCTGGAAATAAAGTTTACGATTTATATTGACCCAGTAATCACTGAACAGGGCCAAGTAACTAACAGACTCACTTATGTAGAACCAGGCAAATTGCTCATAAGGCGTCCGGGCATCACACTTACGAGCAAATATCTGATAAACCAATTTAATTTAATCTCAACGGGACAAACCGGCCAAAAAATCAAAACGGCAGAGCTTTTCACAGGACTTTTGTTGGAACAACAGGCGATGGGCAATCGTAAACCACTTTATAGATACCTCTATGCCGACTGGATGCCAACTATGTTAAAATCCGCACTGATACACGAATCAGGGCTATTACGCAATTCAGCTGATGGCGAGTGGGTAGTTAAGACGCGTACCATGACCGGTATGCTTTCTTTGTCGCTGGACCCAGAGATAACGCGTGCGGTGGCAGAAAATCTGAACAATACTAATTGGCCGGTTCGTATGATGGCCCTTTACCTGCTGGCAAAAAACGCAGATGGTGAATTTGCTAAGGTTTTGGACTGGACAGCAAAGAATGATTCAAACAAGCTCGTTCGCAATATGGCGGTTGCCCTTGGTGCTTTCAGACCACAAACCCCTGAACCAGCAGAACTAATGACGCCGGGCGAACCAGGGAGCTTGTCGCCAGTTCTTAAGTAGTAATAACATAGGCAATTGATAGTTTTTCACTCCAAATCCGAATTTATCAAGATTTATGTTGTCATATCATCATAATTTTGTAACATTTCGTCCGCCTTTTACTGGTGGTTTCTTTTTTGAAAGGGTACGTAAATGCCAGCTAAAGTAGATAGTGAAAAATGCAACGGTTGTGAAACTTGCATAGCAGAGTGCCCGAACGAGTCGATAAGCATGGTTGATGGCAAGGCGGTGGTTGACAGCGAGAAATGCATCGACTGCGAGATATGCGTCGACACCTGCCCGGAAGAGGCAATTAGTATGGAATAATCAAAACTAAAAAGTTAAAAATAAGAAATTAAAATTGTGGAGA
>CAYTTK010000128.1:0-7519 GCA_964440735.1 uncultured Pirellulales bacterium | reverse complement strand
TGCATCCATTTTCAACTTGCTCCAATTAAGCTTTAGATAGTATTGGTGTCATTACGAGCGAAGCGAAGCAATCTCAATGTCCAACAGATATGGATTGCCACGACCTGCTTCGCAGGTCTCGCAATGGCTTTTTTAAAGTCAAAATTATTTCTCCAGACTATCCGGCAGAGTTTCAATAAAGGCCCTTATTTTGTCTCTTGTCTTTCTAAATTCAGCCAGAATCTGCTGCTCAGTTCCGAATATAAAAGAAGGGTCGTCAAATCCTTTGTGAATCATTTTTACATTAACCGGAAATGCCGGGCATAGCTCTCTTGCATTATCGCACAATGTAATTACATAATCAAAGTCTATGCCCTGCAGGTCATCGATATGCTTGGAATACTGCTGCGAAATATCAACGCCCGCTTCAGCCATCACAGCTACTGCTCTGGTATTAAGCTGGCCCGGGCTTATGCCTGCGGAATAGGCATCAATAACATCGCCCTTCAGATGCCTTGCCCAGCCCTCTGCAATCTGGCTGCGACAGGAATTTCCGGTACAGATAAACAGGATTTTTATCTTGTCTTCAGGCGAATTCATAAGACCCCAGGTTTAACTTCAACCACAGATTGACACAGATTTTCACTGATTTTCTATTTATATTTTACTTATGCCCCAAGTATCCGTGTTAATCCGCGAAATCTGCGGTTAATTATTTTTTGCTAGACAGGATAACAGAATTTAAAGAGAAATTAAAGAGCAAATATCAAAAAGCAAAATCTCAGATAATGACAAGCTGAGCATTATAGCTATTCCGGACAGCGAATCTTCAAGAGGCAGTCGGAAAGCTTGAATTTTTAATACAGGATTGATATTCTATCGAAAATGAGGTACAGCAACAATGCATTAGGATTGCTGATCCGGGTATAAACGGAAAATTCTGTTGGAAATAATTGGAGTTTATAATGATTATCAGAAATGAAAAGCCATCGGATATTGAAGCAATAACAGAAGTCACCATTGCCGCGTTTAAGAATTGCCAATACGGCAATCACACCGAACAGTTTATTATCCATGCATTGCGAGCGGCTGATGCCCTGACCGTTTCCCTGGTGGCGGACGTTGAGGGAATAGTGGTGGGACACATCGCGTTTTCTCCGGTAACGATTTCCGGCCAAAATGGCGGGTGGTATGGTGTCGGGCCGGTCTCGGTACGGCCGGACCGCCAGAGACAGGGGATTGGCAAATCACTGATTCACGAAGGCCTGCGCTTGCTGAAAGAGACCGGCGCGAAAGGCTGCGTCCTGGTGGGCGATCCGAAGTACTACGAACAGTTCGGGTTCAGAAACCTGTTGGAATTGATTCTCGAAGGTGTCCCCCAGGAGTACTTTCTTGCCCTGCCGTTTGGCCAAAACAAGACTCAGGGGACGGTGG
Source organism: uncultured Pirellulales bacterium (assembly GCA_964440735.1). Lineage (GTDB taxonomy): Bacteria > Planctomycetota > Phycisphaerae > Sedimentisphaerales > Anaerobacaceae > CAZBWE01. The sequence goes on along the minus strand of CAYTTK010000128.1, from coordinate 6,106 downwards.
TGTTTCACGAAGGATTCAATGCCGCCGGATAAGCCGCGAATTAAAAAAGGATTATCTCGGATAAACATACATCTCGACGGAGTAAGCCAGACCTTGACGCACCATAGATCCGCAACATTAAATTCGGATTCTGTTGACAAGAATATGTTTATCGGCTTAATGTTATTTATCAGTCTATATTCTTAGCTTTACAATTTGCTTACAGAGCTCTTCTAGTTCGCAGGCGTTGCAGCGTAGGCTGTATTTGCCGGTACAGCCCTCAGTTATGCCGACACGGCTTAGTGCGAAATCGTATTTCACCGGGTCGGAGGGGGAAATCTCAGCAAAACTCTTTGTTATCTGAACCGCTGTTTTCAAAGAGACAGTTTTCCCGTCATAAAGACCCAAGATTTTACATAATCTGCCCATATGAACATCGACCGGAATAATGAGTTTTGTCTGAGCAACACCCTTCCACAAACCCGTATCAACGTCATCATTTCGGACCATCCAATGCAGAAAAAGATTCAGCCGTTTGCAGGCACTACCTTTCGCAGGACTTGCCAATAGATATCTCAACCCCCTGCTTACCTCTCGGCCGGTCTCTTTAGAATAAATCTCATACAGCGAACCGCAAAACTTCGTCAGGGCTGGAATAATATTCTCATCGCTTTTGTTATACCCTGATAAAAAGTGTTTCTCGATGCTGCCTTTCTCCTGCAAAACCTTTTGTAAAACCATCAGTAAATCAGCGATATCCTCTCCCGTCGTGAAGCGATGCTTGAAATGACTTAATTTTTGTCGATGAGCTTTGTCAAAATCCAAAACAAACGAATAAGGGCTTGCCCCCATACGGGAGAATAAATCATTTAGATTCTTTTCAATCTGCTGGACACGGCCGTAGGCAAGAACTGCTGACAAAAGACCAGCCACCTCCATATCAGCCGGCTTTTTATAGCGATATACAAACTGCAGCGGGTCCGGCTTTATACGAGCACGATGGTTATACTTACGATAAAGTCTTTCAAGTATATCTTTTATTTTGACCAGCCGTTTACTCACCAAGCACCGCTGTCTTAAATTCGTCAAAGCCCGCCTTCTCAATCATCGAGCCCAACCTCTGATGCGGCCTGGCGTTGGTTTTATAGAAATCAATAATCTTATCAACCAGCTCAAGTGCCTGCTCCTGCGAGAGGTCTGTGGCAAGCTCACGCGACAATCTTGGCTTTGCGCCGCCGTTTCCGCCAACCAGCAGCTTCCAGCCCTTCGGCATACCGACAAGGCCGACATCCTTGATGCAGGTTTCGCCGCATTGATTAGGACAGCCGCTTACACCAATTTTGAGCTTGGCAGGCAGCTCAAGGCCGTGATATTTCTCATCGAGATTCAGTCCCATAGCAAGACTATCCTGAATACCGCGTTTGCAAAATGTTGTTCCCGGACAGGCCTTGATGCTCCTGACGCACAAGCCAACCGCATGGCCAGGCGACATCTCAAGCTCAGACCAGACGTTATCAACATCTTCTTCTTTCAAGCCTACTATTGCGATTCTCGCAGCACTGGTTATTTTAAGCGCAGCCGCCCCATACTTTTCAGCCACATCGGCAAGTTTGCGCAGAGTTTCCGGCTTGACGACGCCGCACGGAATATGCGGCGCCACAGCATAGGTACATTTATCCCGCTGAATGATTACTCCCTTTTCGCCGTCTTTTAGCATATTCATCTCCTTTTAATAATACTACCCTTCAGAATTCAGATATTCCGACTGTTTATACGAATAAAAGCAAACTTACGGCCATAACCATCATGCCTGCAACCAATCCATAGGCCGCCAGATGAGAATGGCCGTATTCCCTCGCAGCCGGCAGAAGCTCATCGAGCGAGATAAATACCATAATGCCTGCTACGAAGGCAAAGACTATACCGAATACTACATCGTTAAAAAACGGAAAAATAACAGCGTAGCCGACCAATGCACCGACCGGCTCAGCGAGTCCTGAAAGAAAAGAGTAAACGAACGCCTTGTTTCTGCTTCCCGTCGCATAAAATACAGGAACCGAAACAGCAATACCTTCGGGAATATTATGTATCGCTATAGCGACGGCTATTGCAATTCCAAGTTTCGTATCCTTGAGGGCGCTTACAAAGGTCGCAAATCCTTCCGGGAAATTGTGCAGCGCAATTGCCAGCGCCGTCAACAGGCCCATTCGATAGAGGTTCCTGAACTTAGCTGCCAACTCCGGCTCATTCATTTCCTCTGTTCTGTGTGCCTCGTGTGGATTTTCAAAGTCCGGCACGAGCTTATCTATAACGCCGATAACAATAATTCCGGCAAAAAAGGCCAGAACAGCAGTCCAGTATCCACCGATTTGTCCCAATTCGACAACAAGAGTGGCTTTCGCTTCGGGAAATAACTCGACGAAAGAAACATATATCATAACGCCCGCAGAAAAGCCAAGGGCAACGGAAAGCAATTTTGTGTTGGTCCGCTTTGCAAAAAATGCCAGAGCACTGCCAAAACCGGTTGACAGGCCCGCAAGCAGCGTCAGGACCAAAGCTATCAATACGCTATGAGATCCCATATCTTTATCAACTCTTTTCGGATTCTAAAAGTTTTTTCCACCTGTTGATGTGTCCATACTCATCGGCCTGGTCCTTTTCAATTGTCTTACGCGTATCTTCGTCCCAGTTAATTTTCTCGAGAAGCTCGGTATAATGATGGACGGCCTTTGTCTCAACCCAGATACCTGTTTTGAGAATCGCTCTTCTGCCCATCAGCCGGGAAACAAAGCCAAACGCAAAACCGACAAACCAGTATGCCAGTCTGATTATTCCGGGCCGCAAACCATATTCGTAAAGCTTGACCTGAAAGTCCTGGTAGTGCGTCATCTCGTTGCACATAGCAGAAATCAACTGACGATTGAATTCGCAATCCTCTGCGGTAATCTGGAACCGGTAGATAGTTATCGCCATAAGCTCAAGTGTGTGTAGTGTGAGCAGCCCTTTCTTTATGGCCTTTAATCTTGCAGGCTCGAATCCATCGCCTCTTATCTTAAAATCCTCGCTGAGCATCTGAGGCCGGATAATTGAAATATCATAATTCGGCTGGTCTTGTGTTCTTTGGCTGTACATTTTCAAGTCTTTCTTGACATCATCGATGAAAAATCATTCATTAGCTTTTTAAGATTTTTCGCCACTTCCTGCCATCGGATTCGATAAGCATATCCGCCTGCGGAAAGCTTTCACTGCCTGCTGGATATTGGTGAGGGATGGGAGCATCACTTTTCCAGTTCTGCAATATCGGAGTTAATAATCGCCAGGACACCTCCACACTATCCTGTCTCGTAAAAAGCGTCTGGTCACCAACCATACAATCCAAAAGCAACCTCTGGTAAGCTTCCGGCATATCAACACCAAAGACATCACTATACTTAAAATTCATATTCAGCGTGCTCATACAAATCTTCGAGCCGGGCTGTTTCGTCTGAAAGCTCAGGTAAATTCCTTCCTCCGGCTGAATCTGGAACATCAGGATATTGGCGGGCATATCGCCAAGGCCGGCTGACACAAACATCGAATGCGGAACTTTCTTGAAAGTTATAGCGATTTCCGTAGCTTTTTTTGCAAGCCGTTTGCCAGTTCGAAGATAGAAAGGCACGTCCTTCCACCGCCAGTTGTCGATAAAAAACTTCGCGGCAACGGAAGTTTCGGTCCTAGAGCCGGGGTCAACATTGGGTTCTTCCCGATAACCGGCAACATTTCTGCCGTTTATCGAACCGGGACTATATTGACCTCGCACAATAAATTTGTCCAGCTCATCCAGTTTGAAGGGTCGAATCGAACGCAGTAGTTTGATTTTTTCATCCCTGATATGGTCGGCTTCAAACGAGGCAGGCGGCTCCATCGCTATCAAAGAAAGCATCTGGAGCATATGATTTTGAAATATGTCCCGAAGGGCACCTGCCTTGTCGTAATAGCCGCCGCGATGCTCAACACCGACTGATTCGGCTATCGTAATCTGAACGTGGTCAATGAAATTGCGGTTCCAGACCGGCTCAAAAATTGCATTTGCGAAACGAAACATCAGTATATTCTGGACCGTATCTTTGCCAAGGTAATGGTCTATACGGTAGATTTGAGATTCTTCAAAACATCGATGAATTGTATTATCCAGTTCGATGGCACTTTCCAGGTCGTCGCCGAAAGGTTTTTCCACAACTAACCTGACCCGCTGTTTCAAATTTGAATTAGCAGGACACGACAATCCGGATGAGCCGAGCCGCTCTGCTATTTTGCCATATAAAAATGGCGGAACAGCAAGGTAAAAAATGCGGCTGCCGTCAACTTTATGCTTTTTGTCTAATTCGGTGAGCTTGGCCTTAATCCTGCCATAAAACACAGTGTCACTGTAATCGCCGTCTATGTAGTAGAGCTTTTCTGTAAAAGAGCTCAGATTCCTCGCTGGCAAATCACTGAAACTTTCCCTTATGGCCTCCTTTGCGACCTGGCGGAAGTCATCGTTGGAAAGTTTTTTTCTCCCTGCACCTAAAAGATAAAATCTTTCGTCGAGCAGACCTCGCTGAAAAACCCCGAAAATGCTCGGCAGCAGCTTTCTCTGCGTAAGGTCCCCGGATGCACCAAAGACAACAAAGGCATTTGGCGGAGATGCCGCTTCGGTACAAAGATTATCCTTTTGAATTATGGATGGCTGAATTTCCTGCATAGCGCAAATCCTACAACTTTATGCTTAATCCTCAACGGGCTCAAATTGGTCTTTGCTGGCTCCGCATTCCGGGCAGACCCAGTCATCCGGCAAATCATTAAAACTGGTGCCGGGTTCTATGCCGTTATCAGGGTCACCCGCTGCAGGGTCGTAAATATAGCCGCAAATAAGACATTTGTATTTTTCCATCTTTACTTCACCTTCTCTGGTTTTACGTTTTGGTTTGGTCTTGATATAAGTTGCAGCCGTCTCCGGCGTCCTGCCGTGCTTAACATCACGGTAATAAGTATATGTCATCGGCGCTTTGCTGTCATCGATAGTCTCACAGGCCGTAATCGTGCTGATAAAGAGGGTGTGTGTTTCAATATCTATTGCGTCTGCAACTTCAGCTTCAAGAAAGCCAACCATGTTATCGAGAATTATCGGCGCGCCGGTTCGGCCTATCTTATATTTTACATTTTCAAATTTATCTATGTCCCTGCCGGTTCTGAATCCAAATCGCCCAATAAAAGCCATCGGTGCCTGCTCCGATAGAATGGAGACGGTAAAAACTTTGCTGTCGAGAATATATTCGTGGGTTAAGCATTTTCGGTTGACACTCACCGCCACCATGGGGGGCTCAGGCACAATTTGAAAGATGGTATTGACGATGCAACCATTGAATCTACTGTTCTTTTTCGAACTGATTATACACATTCCATAGCTCAACTTGAACAGTGATTCTAAATCTACCATCTGTCTCTCCGTAGACAGCTTTGCTTTGAGCAATTGATTCAAAATCGAGCTTAACCAGCTATTGCATAGACCGTAGCGTCTTTAGCAGGGTCGTAATATGGCTGAGCTCTTCCAAAATAATCGCTTCAACTTTATCTCTACCGGCTTTGACAGGCACCAAGTCTTTCAAGGTCAGGTAAAAAACAACCGACTCGTTTTCGGAATTCAAAGCTATCTCGATGATTTCTTTTGTTGTTTCTTTGCCGGTCAGTTCTTTGGCTGGGGTTATTTTACCTTCATAACCCCGAGCGTCAGCCATCGCCTGTAGATACAAAGCCGATTGATTATCAGGGTCAAAAGTTGTCCATCCCTTTTCCTGGCCGCTGAGTTGCTCTCTCATCTGCTCGAAAGTTTTAAGGTGGCCATCCTCCATAACAGCCATATCAAGCAGCACTTGTTTTGTCTGCTTGTCTGAAGTGTTTTTTGCTGCCTGGCGATAAAACTTGGCACCGTTTCTTTCGATTTCTTCGGCCATTTCGAAGATTTCATCGGCATTAAATGTGATACTCATTATGCACCTCTTTCTGCCGCTGCCGGCGGCGTAAATACGCGCTGTCCTAATTCACGGTCGAGCATAAACATCCCACCTGGCGCATCCTTCATTATTTTAAGCTGTTGCACTATTTCATC
>CAYTTK010000127.1:0-7579 GCA_964440735.1 uncultured Pirellulales bacterium | reverse complement strand
TTTCCAACCAATCGGGAATCGCTATAGAGAGAGCAACCTTGATGACCCAACTCCTTGCTTTTGGTGAATGGTTATTGGTGAGTGGTTATTAGTGAGTGGTGAGTTGTGATTTCATTTTTCAATCGTCTGCCAATTAACAAATTAACTGATTAACTAAATGACCACATAAAGTGGTCTTCTACTATTGGCTCAACTTGCGCGCTTTTGTCGAAAATTGAGGAATTTTTTAAGGCGGGAATTTCGCTAAAAGCTTGCGTAAAAAGGAATAAAAAAAATTTTAAAAATTGGGATTTTTGGTTTTGATATCCTACGTTTTTGGTTGAAATTCTTTGTGTCTTAGCTTCTTTGTGGCTGGACCTTGTGTGCCCCTTCGACAAGCTTAGGGCAGGCTTTTCGTGGCTATATTTCTCCGCACAATCAGTGAAATCCAATAAAAAAAGGCAAGTCAAAGACCTGCCTTGTTTAGCAACTAAATAAAACCAGCGTCTTATTTGCGGCGACGCAGGAAAAGTCCACCTAAGCCGAGCAGCAAAAGCGTAGCCGGTTCCGGGATAGGTGTTACTGTAAGGTTGTCAATGGCGATGTCATACCAGCCATCATCGCTACATACTAGAAGCGAGACAGATGACGAAAAGTCAATGTCGAAGACACCGGAACCTGTTCCGAAGTCCCAGGATTGCTCGGCTACCAAGGCACTGCTATTTGGAGCGTAGCGGTTGCCATAGCTGCTGTCATAGGCTTTCACAACAAAATCCGCACCTTCTGTCGCTTCAAACACGTGGAAATCACCGCTCATTCCTGTAATGGGCACGGTATCGAAGGATATTTGAAAAGCCTTTGGAGTTACTGATTGACTTCCGTATGTGCGCAGCCATTGGTCATCATTGGTCTTGCCTGGCCAGTCGACATCAAGGGGATCGGTTTCAGCGTTTTTCCAGGCGGCAGCTCCTGTTGCGGTTACCGATGAACCATATTCGCCTGTCATATAGTCTGTAACCCGCTGATTGGCCGATGCCACATAGTCTGGGGAAGCACCGCCTATTACTGCACTCTCAAAATCAAATGTAACTTCTTGCTCCAATGGTACTGCTTGTGCTGGAGATACGGCTAAGACAATGGCTACTATTGCGCAAATTGGTATTAACTTTTTCATTTAGCCTCCTCCGAAAAAGTTATTATTTTCTTTTTCTCAAAACCTGTCCTGAGCGGCGTCGAAGGAACAATCCACCTAAGCCAAGCAGCAAAAGCGTCCCCGGTTCGGGGACATAATATACATCGTCGATTCCCACTCCGTCTCCGCCGGGATTAGTGCTCATATGGATTTCAGCGGTTGTAAACGGCGTTGATGAGATGATACCCAGGAAGGACTGAGAATCTTCCCCCTGGTTTGCGCTGAAGGAATAAAGTGTTCCATCGACTTTGATGCCTGTGCCGGCATAATCACCTTCAACATCAAGAAACCAAGCTCCCAATGCGTACACCGGCTTGTCAAAGGTGATAGTCAGGATTCCCTCTGGACTTGCTGGGTAATCATCCGGTGAAAATACATTTTCGCCACTGATGGGGATGAAATCTTCTTCGTAATATTTGGGACCTGGGTCTATGACATAAAGTCCTGAGCTTGCATCGACTGACAGCGTCGGACTGCCAATCAGCCCTGCGTACCTGTCTCCTAAAATCGTCTGTGAGGTTCCGTTAGCAAGCGCCAGATCGTCCCAGTTGATTGTGGTCACCAGACTGGTCACCACTGAATCCCAACCAGCCTTGTCATTTTCATACTTCGTGACTGCTCGTGCCGGTGATACAGCTAACATTATTGCTGTTACTGCACAAATTGTTATTAACTTTTTCATTTAACCTCCTCCGAAAAAGCTATTATTTTCTTTTTCTCAAAACCTGTCCTGAGCGGCGTCGAAGGAACAATCCACCTAAGCCAAGCAGCAAAAGCGTCCCCGGCTCAGGAATTACTAAGCTGATATCATCAATTGCAAAGTCATCACCAGAATATGCAAGTGTTAAGTCAACGAGTCTGATGGTTGCCGAGGTGCTGGCTCCTGAATTCCAATTGTAAGACACCTCCTGCCAGACTCCAGTCGTACCTGGTGCAGTGGCGGTCCCAACTGTTGAACCATTAAACGAGCACTCCAACTGTGCCAGGTTAGTATGGTAGCTGCTCGATAGCCAATAGGTAAAAATGTAATCTGTATTAGACGTCACCGTAACTGTTTGTTCCCATACGGTCTGGTCAGCAACCGTGGCTGCGTTGACTATCATCATGTTTCCTGTCCCGGTTGTATGGTCGCCATAGTCAGCCCAGGATGAGTGGACCGACTTTGGGCTTGTATACACAGTATACCTCTGCTGGGGATGTACAGTCCCAGTGGGCGCTATATAGGTGTAGTCGGTTACGATGCCCAAAAGTCCAGCCTCAAAATCTCCATTAGTAATCATGTTGGCCCTAAGACCAGCCGTCATTAAAAGGGTGATTGTAACTGATGCTAAAAGAATTGAATTTCTCCTGCTTTTCATTTCACTATCCTTCAAAAAATTTCTACCTTATTTCGCAAAAAATGCGCAATTCTTTCAACGCATTTAGTATTGAAACCTCCTTGTTTAGTGAAGTAGCTGGAAATGCTCCTTCTCAACACCATCCTTTTCAAGGCAATATCCTATACAATTTATCCGAAAAAGTCAAGAAAAAAATCGATAAAAACCGCATTTTGAGTAAAAATACGTATAAACCACCTGTTTTTGTAAGACCGATAGCCATTTTTGTAAACTATTAGCGTTTCCCCCACTATCCCACTGCCAAGCCAAGCAGTATAACTATGGCGAAATCCGTAAAATCCGTGGTTATTTTTTGTGCCTTTTCGTGGCTATACTCATTCATCTTCCTGTGGAAATTCGACGCAGGGTTTAGAGTCTTTATATAAGCTGAGTCGCCTTTGAATTTTTTCTATCAGTTGTTTTTTCTGCTGAGCCCGAGCCAATTCCAGGGCCTTTTGAGCGGTTTCTACGGCCTTGGGGAACTGCCCTGCTGCAGCGTAGGCGGCCGCCAGTGTATCCAGGGCATCTGCGTTCTGATAGTTTGTCAGTTCTGCTGCGCGTTCTGCAAGCTCGATGGCCCGATTTGGGTCGCGGATGCTCGCATCCGAATGCATTGCGAGAATTTGTGCTAGGCCGATTAAGGCCTGAAAATGGTTCGGCTCAACCTCCAGGACCTTACGGAAGTGACTAACGGCTCCGCTGATATCTCCTCGCATTAAAAACAAATAGGCCAGGTTGCTTCGGACGCTGGTAACGTCAGGTTTTATTTGTAGTGCCTTAAGATAGTGCTCGATTGCCTCATCAATTTTGCGCCGCCTTGTCAGTACTGTCCCCAGGTTCTGGTGTGCGTTGAAATAGTCGGGCTCTAATCGCAGTGTCTCTTTGAAACAGAGCGCAGCTTCGTCAAGCCTGCCGAGGTTCATATATGCACTGCCCAGATTATTGAGTGCCAGCGAGTTGTCTTTGGTCACTTCAGTGGCACGTCCGAACAGGCTTATGTTATTCCGCCAGTACTTCACCTGTGCATGTGTTCCTATCATCAAAGCGACAACGACTACGCCGGCTGATATTACCACCGCAAATTTCTTCAGAGAACCCTTTTTCCCAAGAAACTCCCCAATGCCCCAGGCCACGATGATAAATATACCGATTGAAGGCATATAAGTATAACGGTCAGCCATACCCTGCATTCCAATTTGTATCAAACCAATGACAGGGACCAGAGTTCCAATATACCACAGCCATCCAACTGCGAGATAACGGCTCTGCTTGCGGGCCAGATAGATTAAGCTCACCGTCAGAAGCGTCAGCACAATGGCTGAAATCATCGGCTGCCATGTGAGCAAACTGTCTTTCGAATGAGGATACAAGGCCGCCAGGCGAAATGGATATACCATTTTAGCTATATAGCCGATATAAGAAATCGCTGCATTGGCTATGCGCATATCCAGAGATAAACCCTTCAAAAGCTCCGTAGCGCCAAACTTTCGCTGGGCAATGATGGTAATAACAACTGAGCCAGCAGTAAGGATGAGTAAGGGAATCTTCTCACATACTAAACGCCAAATTGCCGCCTTTTGACAGCGGATATTTACAGAATCACCGGGTGAAGTCTTGTCTGCATCCTGCTGTGACCATTGAACTCTTTTCAGCGGCCAATAATCCAGCAGAAGTAACACGAAGGGTAAAGTTACGAGCATCGGCTTGGCCATCAGTCCCAGTGCAAAGACCAGCACCACCAGCAGATACCGCCCTGTCGAGGGGCGCCGGGCATATCGAATGTAAGCTGCTATGGTTAATATCCAAAAAAAACCGCATAACAGGTCTTTACGTTCTGCTACCCATGCCACGGACTCAACGTGCAGCGGATGCAGGGCGAACAAAGCAGCGACAAAGGCGCTGCGCCAAATCGCGCCGGTCATCCGTTTCAAAACCCAGAACAGCAGCAGCGTGTTCAATATATGAAAAAATAAATTGACCAGATGGTGATAGAAAGGATTCACCCCAAAAAGCTCACAGTCCAGCATGTGGCTCAGCCACGTTACCGGGTGCCAGTTGCTTGCATATATAGCACTGAACGCCCAGACAACAGACTCACGGGTTATTCCACATTTAACATTCGGGTTATTGGTTATGTATAGAAGGTCGTCCCAGACGAAATCGTTGTGTACGACCTGCTCAAAGGCAATAAAAGTGGATAATGACAGAGCCACGTAAATTAAGAAAGTCCAATATTTGCTTAATGTCTTATCCATTTCATTAAGTGTCAATAGGTGAGATTCTTCGGGAACAACTTGGATTTGAGCAGATTCATTTTGGCCAATCGGAATTTCAGAGCTATCCACAAACATCCGAAACCATACTTAATGCAGCGCCAAAAATCGATGGAGGATACTTCAGAGGTGTATTTGGTGGGGCAGCTTACCTCTGCGATTGTGTGGCCGAACCACAATATCTGCAAGAGCATCTGATTATCAAATACGAAATCATCAGAATCGGCTTCGGGCGGTAATTGCTGCAGAAGCTGGCGGGAAAAGGCCCTGTAGCCGGTGTGGTATTCGGATAGCTTCGCGCCAGTGAGAATATTCTCTACAAAGGTTATAAATCGGTTTGAGATGTATCTCCAGATAGGCATATTGCCTTTGAGTGCGTATCCGCCGAGGATTCTTGAGCCGAGGACACAGGGATAAAGGTCATTAGCAATCATAGAGGCCATTGCGGGGAGCAGCTTGGGGGTGTATTGATAATCAGGATGGACCATAATGATGATGTCGGCATCCTGCTGTAGGGCCAGTTTGTAACAGGTTTTTTGATTTGCACCATAGCCCTGATTTTCGGGATGGGTGTGAACTATGGTATCGGGCAGAGTCCTGGCAATTCGGACAGTTTCATCATAACTGGCATCATTAACGACGATGACCTGGTCCACGATGCCCTGGGCCATAACCTCATCGTAGGTTCGGCGCAGGGTATTGGCTGCATTGTAGGCCGGCATTACCACAACAACTTTTTTGTCTTTGAACATAGCAGTTATTATACTGGATATTATAATATTCCTTAGATTAAATCAGAAATCCATTTTACTTTGCATTACTTTACTGCAAAAGCGTAATACTTTTCTAAACCAACCGGCCCGGAGGCAAAGGGAAGCGGTCCCCATACATCTGCGTAAAACCCCGCCCCCAGCTGTTGATTCATAGTTGCCAACTTCCGGTAAGGAGTAAACTGAAAAACCTCAATGAGACGCACCATCTTTTCCGACAAAGGCCTAGTATTTGTGTTGTTGGAGGGAATGATAATTATATCAACCTGTTCAATTTCTGAATGTTTAAAATTGAGTGCTTTGGCACCTGTAGCCTCCATATAATATTGAAATCCCCAATGTCCTTGAAACCATACTGTAGCGTGTCTGTTCTCAAATGTTTTGTGAATGTCTGCTGCTGCGGCGCGTGCTGTGTTAGCCCAGGTGTAATCCGCCCAGCAAACCAACATCGCTATAAGTGCTGTTAGAATTAGCGGATAAGCCACCCGCCAAGTTTCAATCTGCCGGCTGGCTTTATTATTATACTGGTCAATCCGCCGCATCAACAGAATCCCAACCGCAGGAGTCATAGGAAGGATGCTGCGAGCATTAATTGTCCAGTTTATGAAGGTGGCAAAGATAAAAGTTCCAAGCACCCAAAGCAACAGCAGCAGTGATTCAGCGTTCCTGCATTTTAAGAAATCTGCAGCTGTAAGCCCGAGGATGCCGGCCCCGGCCACAGTCATTAAACCAATTTGAATAAGGGAATTCCACCTGACGCCGCCGGTGTCATGTATAGAGAGTTTTCCTATCCTTTCCATAGAGCTGAGAATGATTATAAACAAAATCGTCAGAACAACACCGCTGATCAGAACTCGCCTTGACCAAAGCAGTGGACTGTAGAACAGTGCCGTCGCTATGCACCCGCCAGTAAAGAGAATCCCGGTTAATCCCTTCGAGAACAAATTTGTGCCTTGCTTCCAATTAAACTCTGTGGCGTAAGCAGCTGCATCCGACAGCAGACCATGACCGTAAAGATTGTGTGTAGCCCATTGGTATCCCGCCAAAATTACTACCGGGACCAACAAGAATAATACCCAAACTCCAAGTTTGCGTTTTTGCATTAGCGAATAGACGAACAGCAAGGCCAGCAGCGTCATTCCAAAATATTTCGTCAAAGCGCAAATTGCAACCAACACAGCTGCAAAAAATAGACTCAGATGCTTATTTTCCACAGTTCCCCGCACCCATAGAAACACTGACCATACCCAAAATGCCAGCATCATTGTGTCGCACATTATATTGGTACTGGAGACAAGGAATCCTGGCGTCAGAACCGACGCCAGAGCTGCTATTGCCGGCCTTGAACAAAACTGCCTTGCCAGATAATATGTTCCCAAGGCCGCCGCCACAGCAGGTATAAGAAAAGCCACATGTAGGGCGACCTCGCTCCAACCAAACAACGATGCCACCAGAGCGATATAGTAACAAGTGCCCGGCGGGTTTTTGGTAACTTCTGCCATTGGCATATCCCAGCCATACCAGTTAACGGAAAAACCATAGAAGTCAGCCGGAGCGGTTTGAATCTGTTTTGCTGCCCATATGAACAAAGGGTCGTCTATATGAAATGCCTTATCCACGAATGGGACGAGACATACTATAGTGACAACAGCAACGATTATTGCTGAATTGTGAGGCCGTATTAACATGACAACCTTTTTGTTTCCAAACACCTCGAATCTTTGGCAACAGTATAGTTTTTTTCAGTGAGGTGTAAAGACCTTTGTTGTCGGAAAGGACTCTCCAATATTAACATTTTTTAAACCCAGCCTTGACATTTGTCGACTATTATGGTAGTATCTATTTACGAATTTTGATTGCCGATTTGCGATTGTCAGAGAAGGCGTATTATGGTTAAGATTATAAACATTGCGAGCATTATAATTATAGGGGAAGATATGAAGCTGCCCTGAGAGAGCAATGTTTCGAATTTTACAGGCCTTTCAGAGC
>CAYTTK010000126.1:0-7783 GCA_964440735.1 uncultured Pirellulales bacterium | reverse complement strand
TTATGGTTCTAGCATACTGAATCCTGCTTCTGTATCCTCTTTGCGATGGGCAGTGGTCGCGGTAATCTCAAGAATAATCTCTATCTATTCGTGTAATGTTCTTACAGCTACCTCCGGCGATAGAATGAAGAGCCACACCAGATCCAGGTAGGCATTACCGTAAGTAAAAGCAAGAAATCTCAAGATTAATTGAAGCTATGTTTGTAGCAGGAAGTTTTAAATTTTCAAAGAAAAGAGATAAGATCTTCCTGAGTGTGACACGTCAATGACTCTTAGATAGAACAATTCTGGTGTTTGCCATATAAGGGAAAAATATTGATTGAATGTTTGAAGTAGGTAAAACTTCATCTGCAAAATTAATGCCCAGTATTTCTTTCATAAATCTTTTTCGCTCTATTATCCGCTTCCAGCATTCCGGAAACCCTCTTCTTATACCATCTCTTAATTTCTCATCCGCAATTAATATCCCGTCCTCAACATGTACACCTACATAAGGCTCACCTGGAAAGGCTATGATGTCACACTGGATAGCCATGCCGGAGGATATTTGATACGAAGAATTTTCGTAAAATATGCTATTGGTCCATTCATCTGTATGAATAAAGTGTCCCGGATTTAAACTTACACCATATTTATCAAAATCTCCCAGGCCATTTTTTACTTCTTGAAATACCTTTCCACCTGATACGCCTATACCCATAGACTCATACCATTTAACCAAGGCTCTGTAGTAAGGTATGTAAAATTTTTTAACTACTCCCTCCATATGAGGTGGTATTTCGTTTTTATTTTGAATAAAAAGTCCAGTACGTGCAACCATCGCTCTTCTATAACCTAATGCAACGTTAACAACCTCGCCTATCTTAAGTTTTTTGGTGTAAGTTGGGCTAGCTAAACCTAGTAAAACGTTTTTTGTCCCAAAATTAACGTTGGGGTGAGTTGTCAAGGGCTCTCCATCAATTTCGAAATATTTCGATGCTTCTATTTCTGTTAATCCTGGTTCTAGATTCTGAATTATGTTCAATACCTTCTGAGAAGACTTTGTACCAGCTATCTCATGTAATATTAGTTCTTTCAAATCCAATCTTATTCTCAAACCATATTCAGGGTGGCACATAAAGTCGGAGGCATTTTCAATTCTACTTATTCCAACTAAGTCCATTAAATTTTTCGTGATATAATAGGGAATTTCTATTTGATATTTTGGATCTTCGGTTTCCATTTTTGAGAAGTATTTCCAACCTATTATTCCAATTTTGCTATTTGCCTTTATTCCTGCAGAGACGAAAATTTCTTTAAGGCTTTTGTTTTTATTTCTTGGTTGCCCCATCAGGCTAAAACTTTGAAATAGCTCTTTTTTCACTTCCACAGGGACTATATCGGAGTAATCGAATCCTTCATTGCCAACCACCAAAACTGGAATATCTTCTTTGCTAACAATCAGGAGAGCTTCTTCAAAACGGGGGTCATATCCCGTTAAAAAGTGTAAGTTGGAAAAATGCTCTCGATCCCCGTAAACTATTACATGACTTAGCTCCCTAATTCTCATCAGATTGATCAAACTCTCAATTCTGGTTCGATAATCCTCCTCCCTCGATACCGGTACATTACCAATTAAATCATGTTGCGGTAAACTTTCAACCTCTATTTCTTTTATTTTCAATGCTGTTACCTCTCGAATATAATTTAAAGTGCGATAAATCGGGCAACTACCGTAGGATATGACCTTCCATTTTAATCTTGTATCTCTTCTTATATCTGATCATTCAGGATTTTTCCCATCATTTTCGTTGAAGAGTCCATTCAAAATATCACAATTTAGCTTGGTCTATAAGTGTTTTCCTAAACTTATAAGTGGGAGATAGGCTTCCTCGGCCATAGAAAACCTACCTCCTCGATAACTCTTACAGGTGTTAGTTTCTATGCTCCTTTAGCCTTTTAAGAGGGGAACGGTGCGTAGATGAGCTGCAGGAGGTCTTTTCTTTTTAGGAGTTCCCAGAATAATTCTTCCGACTGGCTGTAGTAATCCTCTGCAGGAACCACCTCATTCAAGTCCCCTTGCTCTACTGCCATTTTGATGTAGTATTCTGCCGGATTTTTCCAATAAAGTGGACTATAGGGATTGTACATGCCAGCTAAGAGCTCCTCAATGGAAAGAAAATCATCATAAACTGTCTGCATTGTGATGTATTCTTCAACCGAAAATTCCCCCCCAGTCATTCTGCTTATAGCGGCAGCACCTATCTTACCCACTTTTTCAGGCTGTTCGTCAAATAATCTAATTGTTCGGTATAGTGCTGCTATAGTTCTAAGAGCAGTTTCTCTGTTTTCTTCCATGAACTTTTCTGTCGACACCACTGTATCATACCACAATCCAGCCGGACCAAGAATCTCTGTTCCTCCGGCATTAACAAATCGATCTGACATTTTCACCAATCTTCGTTGTTGGGGCAAACTACCTGTATAAAAGTCCCCCGCTCCTCTTATAAAAGCCATAGCTGCTTTTTGATCATCCGCAAAATTTAATAGTTTTATATCGTCCAGAGTCAGTCCTACCTGCCCTATTGCATCAGCTATTAGGGGTTTGCGCTGCGGTATTATACAGAATTCCTTTCCCTTGAATTCATTAAGTCGCATTTCTTTTGCTTTTTCTAAGCCCACTTCTGCCACCAATTCATCAAAAGGCTTGACCTCTTCTCTTCGTCCAACAAAGAAAAACCCTTTGAAAAAACCAAGGGATGAGAAATTTTTTACTTGTGGCGCTTTTCCAATAACCGCTATATGCTCAGCTATACAATTTACTGTTATATCAACATCACCACGTATGCATGCTTGAGTTCCTGGCAGAGTCATTGTAAATTCTTTGATTTCGAAATCCAATCCAAATTCTTTGTCAATTCCTAACTCGTGGGCTGCTATCCATATCTGAAACATTGTATAAGGAGCTAAACCGATCCTTACCTTACTCAGCTTGGCATTAGCTTCTCGTGCTCCGGATAGGGAGAAACTCAAACCAAGGGTAAGTATCCCTACCAACAAAAACCTGTACACGCTAGCTTTTAAAAGCTTCATGATATTTCTCCTTTTGGATAGATCCTTTCCTCGTTAAAACTCGCTAACTGGAAAAGTCTTTTTAAGAATTTTGTTCCTTGAAACCTTTTTTTTCAAGCTAACCGGCCCTGCCACCATTCTCACCTCCTCCTGGCCTTATTTTTAGCTTTCGCCTCTTTTAAAGATCTAATCACGTCTAAATTTATATAAGTTTATACAGGCGATTTGCATTTTTCCAGAGGATTCCCTCTATCTCTCCTGGTGAAAACAAAGGCCAACCACATCTATTGCATATTTTGTTCAAGTCGGTCTTAACAAAACTAATCCATCTCTTAAAATCTTCTGCCGGTTTATCAGAAAATACGTCATAGTTATAGCAGACATAATCCGATGCATACATAACTCTATTAATTACCCCATATTCTTTAGCAAGAACTAAACTCCAGGCTACCTTCATTGGCCTATCATACATCATAGCCAAATCTGTCCATAGGTTTTTATCATTAGCCATTAACACAAATAAGTGTTCGCTCCAGGGATATCCAAGATGCTCAACGACAATTTTTAAATCAGGAAAATCTACTATGACATCGTTCAACCTGAATAAATCTGCATACTTGGTTGGGGCTAATATCGCTGGACCCATTTGTGCCGAATGATGAAACTGCACCACTACATCGTATTCCAATGCTTTTTCATAAAAAGGGTATACAGTTTTGTCATTTGAATAATATTGGCCATAAGGAGGTGTCAATAAAACGCCCTTCAACCCGTGTTTTGTTATAGCTTTCTCAAAATAATCAAAAGCCTCTTTGTTAAATCTGTTATATTCATCCAGTGGTTCAAGGCTGGCCAGGCCAACAAAAAAATCTGGATACCTTTTGATCGCTTGGACAACATATTCTTCTCCAAAAGTAGTTTTCCATATCCTTGTCATGTCCTGCCCCATTACGACAGCCTTGGATACACCTGCTTCCTGAAGCCATCCTACAAGATCCTCTAGAGGAGTATCTTCTGGTAACTTCATGTTAAGACGATTATACGTTTCCTTATCAAAATTCTTTTTCTTCATTAAGTGCATATGTGAGTCAATAATCATTCTTGCACCTCGTATCGAATATTGGCAAATTAGATTTTCTCAAAGGAAATTTTACCTCTCTCAGTCCATCTAGTTAATCTTGACTCGAGCTTCCTTATTATCTGATCAAAAGCAATAGCTAAGATACTATATATGATTACTATAGTTATGATGCCTGCAGTGTCCAAATATATCTGTCGGACTATCATATTATATCCTAAACCTACTTGGGCTCCCATAAATTCAGAGGCGACATCCAACCCCCAAGAAGCCGCTGCCGCAACTCTAATCGCTCCTATTAAATGAGGGAATATATAAGGAATAACCACCGTTCTAAAGATCGTTTTCTTATCAGCTCCGAGATTTGAGGCTGCTCTAATATAGACCAAGGGCATATTTCTCACAGCTTCGTATGTTGCCACACCAAGTATTACCGAAACTCCAAGAGCAACGAGTAAAACTTGGGGTGACACTCCAATTCCAAACCAAAGCAAAAACAACGGGATAAGTGCCAGTACAGGAACAGGACGGGTGAAATCAAGGAAAGGACCAACTGTTTCCAGAAAATTTTTGCTATAAGCTATTCCTAGGCCCAAAGTTACACCACCAACTAATCCTATCCCAAAACCACTAAGTGTAATACTTAAACTTACCAATGTAGCCATTGGCAAATTATTTCTCATTTCCCATAAAGATTGTAAGATATCAATAGGACTTGGGATGAAAATAGGTTGTATTAAATCTGTTAATAGTGTAATTATGGCCCAAATTATCAATATTATCCCAAAGAATATCATGCTTTTAGAATTACCCAATTTCATCTAAGCAATCCGGCAATTAAAATCTTTTAGCTTTCAATAAGTCTAAATTCCTCTATTAAATTACACCTCAGACTTTGAAATTCAGGGTCCTCTTTCAGATAAAATTTTCTTGGCCTTTTAAATTGAACATCAATAATTTTTAAAGGAATATTGGTCCTGATATGTTGCATAATCGCAATCCGATCTCCCAAAAATAAAGCTTCTTCAAGATCATGGGTGACAAATATTACAGTCTTTTTAGAACCTTCCCATATTTCGGTTAATTCTATTTGCAATTTTTCCTTGGTCATTGCATCAACAGAACCAAAAGGTTCATCCATTAATAATATCTCGGGATCATTTACCAAAGCTCTGGCAAGATCCACCCTTTTTCTCATACCACCTGATAATTCTCTTGAATAGGCTTTTTCAAAACCAGCCAATCCTACAATCCTCAGGAATTGTTTTACTTTTTCTTCTCTGATTTCTGGTGGGACATTTCTAACTTTTAGACCGTATTCAATATTTTGATAAACGGTAAGCCAAGGAAAAACAGCGTCCTGCTGAAATACTACTGCTCTTTCATGCGAAATACCTTTGATCTCAACACCGTCTTTATAAGCCGCTCCTTCGGTAGGAGATTCAAATCCCGCAATAATATTTAACAATGTTGTCTTTCCACAACCTGAAGGTCCTATTATACAAAAAAATTCATTATTCTTGATGTCTATATTGATATCTCTAAATACTTCATATTTACCGTGATTGGTCTCGTAGGCAAATCCTAAATTTTTCATCTCTAACACATTATTTTCCTTTGGATTTTTTGGCTCTTTAACTAACATTAATTCAACTCTTTGATTCAAGAACTAATTTGCTCGTCTTGGGCAGTTCCAACCTACACAACCATTTTCGGCTTCCTCACCTAGTAGCGGCACAGGATTCTCTTTTTATAATCTCGGCTTCGAGCAAAATTTTTCGCGCATCTGGTTTTTCCCCTTCCACTAGGCGGATCAATTCCTCAGCTGCCAGTTCTCCGACTTTGTGGAGGGGTTGTCTGACTGAAGACAAAGTGGGAGTTGTCACCTTAGCTACATTCGAGTCATCATAACCCATTACAGAGATATCGTCTGGAATCAAGAGGCCAGCTTCTTTAATTCGCTTCATGGCCCCTGCAGCTATATGGTCATTACTGCAAAATATTGCTGTTGGTATTCCCGATTCAATTATACGTCCTGCGCATTGATATCCACTCTCAATTGTCCAGTTACCCTCAACAATCCATTGTTTTTTAACTTTTAATCCTGACTCGTATAGAATTTCTTTGTATCCTTGAAGTCTTTCCAGGGAATTAAAGTGGTTCATAGGACCGCTTATAAATGCAAATTTTTGGTGTCCCAAAGAGATAAGATACTCCACTGATTTTTGAACCGCTTTGATATTCTCAACACAGACAGAACTAATCTTTTCCGAGATATTTGCGTTAATCGTAACTATGGGGAATCCCATTGACTTTAATGTAAAGATATTATCATAATCATCTTTAACCTGAAGAACGAAAAACGCACCTTCCGCCGACTTTTCCCTTGCCAAATCTAACAATATTTCTTTTCTAGTGTCCTCGACTGTGTGTATTTCAAGTAAAAGTCTATAATGATGGACAATTACTTTATTTAAGATTCCTTCGATTATTGGATAATAAAACACCCAACTTGAGGGATGAATCCATGTTGTTTTTACACTTGGAACAACAAAACATGTCAAACAGTTAGTGCGTTGCAACGCTAGCTGTTTTGCGATAGCGTGTGGTCGGTAATTTAACTTCTTGGTAGCGAGCAAGACCCTCTCTTTGGTATTCGGAGAGACACATGGCTTGTCGTTTACAGCCTGAGATGCTGTTCCAATTGATACTCCCGCCAGTTTTGCCACGTCTTTTAGACTTACATTCATAATTCAGACCAACTTTTGAACCGATTTTAATACCACCATCGTTATATTACATAACGAATTATTGTCAAGTAAGAGGTGGAGGGAGGCTTCCAATATCTACAAAACACTTGCTGGAATCATCCGGAGCCGCACGGTAAGTCAGTCTTCATTTAATTAATGGTAAACCTGATTTTGTGATGTTGTCCGTCCTATATTAAAAATGTCTTTTGTAACTTTGTCCGTTTCCCTCATGTCCGATGGTCTTGTTCCTAAAATAATTGCCCGAGGTTTTGATATCTGAATAATCTGGTTTACCACTTATGGTTCTAGCATACTGAATCCTGCTTCTGTATCCTCTTTGCGATGGGCAGTGCTCGCGGTAATCTCAAGAACTATAACTTCTCCCAATTTCCATACTTCGATACCGGGGCGAATGCATCCGGACCTTGTTTTTCCTTCTCGTCCCAGTGCAGCGTGCATGTGAAGTCTGGGCTTCCCATGGCGGTCAGGGAAGATAGTACCCACTGCACAAATCTCATGAACGCCCTTGAGGCCAAAAATCATAGGAACTATGGGCATTGATTCACTATCCTCAGGCCCAACCACAATTTTTCCCCCATTTTTAATTCCTCCCACAAGAATACACATTCCACGAGATACCTTGTTCTCCTGAGCAAAGGATTCAATTGCCTCGGGCAGCTTATCCCCATCTTCCAATCTCACCACAAATATTCTACCGACCTTTCCTTCAGTGTATCTCATTTAATGTTCCATTTTTTCTTGAAGTCTTGAAGCCTACCTCTTAAGTCAGATTCCAAGGAAGGAAAATCTGGTACAATTAACTCTCCTTTTTCCACTGCTTCCTCACTGGTACAGTTCTACTCTGAAGCTAGAAACACCGGCCTTCAGGTCAAGGTCCAGTCGA
>CAYTTK010000125.1:0-7944 GCA_964440735.1 uncultured Pirellulales bacterium | reverse complement strand
GGTATGTAAACAAGCCCGCATCCAATGGCCCGACAATATCTTTCGACGAGTTCGGCCCTCTGGAGATACGTCCTCAACCGGGACAAACCTACTGCCATACAGACCATCCGAAACGTTTGCCTGCCACCTATCACCGCCCTCATGGTGTTCAGCACTGGCTGGCATTTTACGATGTTCATCAGAAAAAGCTGTGGGGCTATGTCCGTCCTCGCAAAAGACATCAGGAGGCCCTGGAAGCGTTGAGGCTTTTAAGGAAAAGGTATCCGAAAAATCACCGTATTCATTTGATTCTGGACAACTTCTCACCACATCGCAAGCGAAAAGTGCTGCGTTATTGTCGCAGAAACAATATCCACTTGATTTGGACGCCGACCAATGCATCATGGCTCAACCCTATCGAATGCCAGTTTACACATGTGAAGGAATTTGTGATTCGTGGAACAAATTATCAAAATCATAATGAACTCAAAATAGCTTTGAATAAATATGTCAAATACCGCAATAAACACACTCAACAAAAGTGAAACTTATTTAATGGAAACGGCACTAGCTGGAACTACACAGGCCAAATCTCTCTATGTCATCACCAAGCATCTTTACAATATTGTTACAGCGTATGACATCAATGATTACAAGATAGAAAATCCAGTAAACGTAAAAAATTTGGATGACCATGGCGGCCCCGTTGGATTGGCTCTCGACCCTGATTCTGAAACATTATTTGTCACCTACGAAGGTTCAAACATTATTGAAATGGTCAATGCCAAAACAATGATTTCGGAACAAAATCCAGTAACAGTCACAGGAGCAAGCAGTTTATCCGGTATGGCTTTTGACCAGAGCAAACAGAAACTATACGTTGTTGATAGAAAAACCTATCATCTCTTCGTCTTTCTCTGGAATCCCTTTATAAAAACATTGACTCTTGAAGGAGGCACATATAAAACTTTGTATAATCTTGAGTCTCCCTATGCATATGGAATAGCCCTTGATGAAAGCAAAGAGCGCTTATATGTTACCGATGCAACGAATAAAGTAAAGTATTATGACACAGCTACTTGGGATTATAAGGGCAGTATAGATATTGTCGTAAATAGTAATCCGAGAAAGGCAGTCGGGATAGCGGTTGACCCCAACTATCTTTATACAGGCGCGTTTACTGGTCAAGAAGGCCTGCATCCGTACCTTGTCAGGACAGATATTACTGATATCAATAGCCCGGTCTCGACTGAATACCCTGTTGGTAATTATGTAATAGGCATCTCTGCAGATGAGGATACCGGACTTTTTTATGCAACAACAAAAAAGAGTGGTCATGATATCGAGGTCTATAATACTGCTACATTTCCATCTGACCCCTGTTATACTGATAATAATGACATTGACCAGCCGGCCGATATTATTGTTCGCGGTGATGTTTCATATAAGCCGCCGGTTTTTCATCTTGAAAAAGTAGATAATATCAATCAGCCGAATTCAGTTTTGCCTGATGAATATATAACATACGATATCACTTACGGGCCGAATGGCATTGACCACAGCAACGTAAGAATAACCGATTATTTGCCTCATGAAGTTGATTTTAATTTAGCTTCAGGTCCTAACATGGTTTATAATTCCAATTCAAATACCGTTACATGGAACATTGGGCCTTTAGACGCTGGTGAATCGAATGATTCCGTTACTCTTAAAGTAAAAGTTAATGAGGGGGCTGAGCCAAACGGTATTATCACTAATTATTGCGAGATTGAAAGTGACACCGCCTATAGAACCGTGACAACATATACCAACGTGGGTTTCTGGCAGCCGGATTCGGATATTATTTATGTGGATTTGTTGTCTCCCTGTTCACCCGGTACCGGTATGTCCTGGCGATTTGCCTACCGAGACCTGCAGGATGCTCTTGAAAGGGCTCGATACGGAAACCAAATATGGGTAGCAGCCGGAATATATAAACCGACTATTGGGTACACTCGGTCGATTTCCTTTGAGATGATTGATGATGTGAACATTTATGGAGGATTTCCAACGGGTGGTGGGCCACGCAACCCAGGTATATACCAGACGATTCTAAGCGGCGACATCGACAATGATGATAATCCCACCTACAACTCTTATCATGTCGTTAAGTGTGAAGACATCAATAACGCCATACTTGACGGCTTTACAATTACAGGTGGAAATGCCTATGCTTCTTCTGAACCTAACTATTTCGGAGGAGGAATCTATATCTATAAATCTTCGCCAACGATAAAAGACTGCATCTTTAGTAATAATTCAGCTTTCAATGGCGGCGGGATGTGTAATAACAATTCCGACCCAAATATAACTAACTGTATTTTCAGAAGCAATACTGCCGCTCATACATTTGGCGGGGGTATGTATAACCGTGCTGACTCTTCGCCGACGATAGCCAACTGTATTTTTTATGAAAATCAGGTTACCAGTAACGGCGGATGCGGTGGAGGGATTGGCAACTCCTCCGACTCTTCACCAGTAATAACTAATTGTACCTTCAGCGCAAATTACGCTACTAATTATGGTTTCGGCGGTGGAATGTACAATTATCAACCTTCTCCAACGGTAACGAACTGTATTTTCTGGGGCAACGATGCGTGGGATTGCAATGAGATTTATCCACATGACCAGACCGTTAGTTACTGTGACATACAACGTGATACGGTTTATCCCGGTATAGGAAATATCAAAGTTGACCCATGTTTTGTAGATGCCAATTCAAACAATTATCATATTAATGCAAATTCACCCTGTATCGATAAGGGAAATAACTTGGAAGTTCCATTATGGGTGTCAACCGACATTGACGGACAAGGCCGGATAATAGATGGTGATGGCAACGACAGTAATATTGTTGATATCGGCGCGGATGAGTATTACTGGAATCCTCCTGATTTCAGCGTAGATGGAATCGTGAACTTCATCGATTATGCAATGTTTACTACCGCCTGGCTAAGTAACGATTCTGAATATAGTCTCGACGAAGATAATGATGTTGATTACGATGACCTTGCATTATTCTGTGAAGACTGGATGACGGTAGCTGTTTGGTACCAGCCGATGGAATTTATGACGATGGGTGATGGTTTAGGTGGAGGTATGGGTCGGGGTGTATTTCTTACAGGATTCGGCGAGAAATTCAGCACTGGGTACACTGGCGAAGTTTATCAACCTGAGCCGGTCGAAGAAGAACAACCAGAACCAATTACACAGCAGGAGATTGAGGATACGTTAAAATGGCTTGATGAAGTCTGGCTTTACCCTGAAGTGCGGGAGTCCACAAGTGAGGACGACTGGCTGGAATTCGTAGAATTGGTTAAATTATCGCTTCAGTAAAGAAGACCTATAATTGTTGGAGGTAAAAGTTAGCCCTTTTTAATATTTTGTTTATGCGGAAGTGCTAAAGCCCAGGGCATACATTTGTTGCTGTAGCAAGGCCAGGATGCCCTCAAGGCGGGCAAAGCGTGCGATTAATCTATCCTCTCTTTTACTAAGGCGGTATTCTTCATTTTCAATTCTTTGCTGAAGATTATCTATCATATCATCGGCGCGGTCCTGGTTGATTTGAAGCGAGCCATTTGTTAATTTTAATGCTGTATCCAGAGTATCTTCAATAGCACCAGCAAAACCCTGCTTTACCCTGACAGTGGCGGTGAAGGTGTCGTTCTGACTTAAGTCGATGCTGAGCTGAAGACCATTCTCAGGATACACAGGGTTGCCGTTGTCATCGAAAGAGCTGTCTCCGGTAACAATATTTCCACTAAATGTTGCATCGCGATAAGTGGATTCG
Organism: uncultured Pirellulales bacterium; assembly: GCA_964440735.1. Lineage (GTDB taxonomy): Bacteria > Planctomycetota > Phycisphaerae > Sedimentisphaerales > Anaerobacaceae > CAZBWE01. Next base: position 4,136 of record CAYTTK010000125.1, on the reverse strand, counting down.
GTTGAGAGCTTGATTCTGGCGCTGGTAATAGCACCGCCACTGACAATTACTTCGACGTCATAACTGCCGGCGGTGGTGTAATTGTTACTGGCACTATAAAATTCAATGGTATTACTATCGCTGCTTCCGGTTTTGTTTGCTCCAATCAGGGATAAGACTCCCATGTAGTCTTTGGCTATAGCTTCATCAAAGATGCTGGTGTTTAGACTCAATAATCCATCTCTGTCAAGCTCAAGGCCGATTTCTGCAGGTATTAAATAGGAGTTAATATCCGCTATAAATCCGCTGGCCTGGGCTACAAGAGTTGTGCGGAGTTGTGAGTTTATGTTTGAGACGATATAATCCCCCATCAGCACGCCGGCAGATTTTAGGGTATCATTATAGCCGGTATTTTGCTGGATATAAGTAATAGCAGCATTATAGGCATTAACCATAGATGTTAGTTTGTCTTTGACTGATTGTATATCTCTGGTCAGAGTTATTTGCTCTCCACTTGCATCGGTCGTATCGTGTAAATGCAGGGTTATGCCGCTAATGGCATCAGCCACAGTATTGGAGCTTCTGCTAATCCAGGCATCGACGCCCTTTGTCTGCTCGGTTACGACCAAAGTGCTACTGAGGTTAGATGAGTCGATTAGAATACCGCTGACATTGCCTAAAGTGTCACTGAATGTAAACGTCAAAGTACCCTCGACATTCAGAGGGTCGCCACTTACGGTTATATCGTCGGCATTGACACTTGGCAGTGCCTCAAGGGCAGTTTGGATATCTGAGGTGCTGGCGTTATAGGAGATTGTTTCAGTGGTATATCCGCCGTAACTTAAAGTAAAATCGCCACTACTAATCGCCGGGGTATGTTCGATTTCCTGTTCTTCAGAAATTGCTGTAATTGATGGGAAGCCGTCAACTTTAATTTTCGAGTCCTGGGCCGACTGGGTTTTTGTAAAGTCCGATGCTCCAAAACCATCAAGGTCCGCTTCTATGCTGCCGCCTTGCGTTGGAACGACCATTGTCGGTAAGCTCAGAGTTGCAGAAGAACCATTGTCAATATAGGTCAAAATCACTGAAAGATCACTTGAACCTGAGAAACTGTCCGTTAGGATAATTTTGCCATTTTCGAGTGTTGCCTTAACGTTCCCATCAAAGGCATCATTAATCTCGGCAATAAGATGACTGAGTTTAGTATTTGCGGTAAGGGGAAGGTCTACCTGAGTTATATCGTTGTTATAACGGTCGGTTCCGGTTATTCTGATGATTTCAACACCCTCAAGAGGGTTTTCTCCGAATTGGTCGAGGCCGGTTATTAGGGTGCTTAGTGTGGCGTTGCCCCCGTCAACTGTAAATGCGCTGTTGGCTTGCAAGACTTCTGTGTTGCTTGCATTTACCGAGATTCTATAATCTGAGCCAGCGTCATTGCCATTAAGCACCAGATGATAAGCGTCATTATAGTATAACAGACTGGCTGTAACTCCTGGATTGTCTGGGTCGTTATTAATCAGGCCGACTAAATCCTGCAATGTTGTCGTAGTGGTAGTCGTGATAATTGCCTCCTTGTGGTTATACGAGTAAATAAAGGTACCTTCGTCGACGTAATCCTCGGCGTGTTCTTTACCGGTTGAGTGAAACCATCGTTCAGCGGTGGCCAACTGGTTGATTGCAACTGTGTGATTGCCTTCAAAGGCATTATATGAGGCCTCGGCAGTCAATTTATCGGTGTCGCTTGAGGTGGTGGTAAAGGCGCGAAGCTCATCGGCATCAGAGAGAGCTCTCACTGAACTTCTCAAGGTCTCGAGATTTGTCTCCAGGGTGCTTAATGCGTTTTTTCTTTCTTCCCAGACACTTTTACGGTCATCGTACATATTTAGCGTCCGGCGCTCGATAGCCATCATTTGAGCGATGAGCGTCGATGTATCAATTCCTGTTAAAAGACCTGGAAGCTGTATAGTTGCCATTTTGAGTTTACCCTTTTTTCTCCGGTATTTTAAATGTCTCCAGATGCACGGTTCACGTGCACATTCACACATTTATTATCGTTAAAAAACACGTTTACTTAACCATCCATTTGTATCTAAGCAAATATTTATATTTGTTTAACAGACAGCTTGCAGTGCTGTTTTGGAACATTTGGCTCGCAAGAGTTCAGATTTTTGCAATAGTTGTTGAAAAAGCTGATTTTCCGGGTCTGCCTTGAGACATTCATTTAGTTGTGAATTAACCAGGTCGAAAGCCGTCGTGGCATATATAAGCGAATTTGATTTTATGTAAGACTCACCTATAGTGAGATAAGTTGCAACGGCGAGACATTTAGCATGTAACTGTCTTATCTCAGGGACTATTTTGCCCCAGTCAATATCGGGAAATAATTCGTCGTATGAAAAGGTATCCGTAAAACGCTTGATAACCTCAAAATGGCTCTTGGCTCTATCAGGATTCGTAGTACTTGACAGACTTTCCGGGTACATTCGCCGCAGATGCAAGGTCTGGCGTAAATGATGTTCCTTAAAGCCGGCCCTTACGAAACGTCTTATCATATCATAGTCTTCAGCTACCACGAGTGATTCATCGTAAAGACCTATCCTGTCGAAAACGCTCCTTCTTATGCCGAGTCTAAAGGGTATTATTGGGTGTCCTTGTCGGAAGAGGTCTCTGATGAGATGCCTGTGATTCTGATGTTCGGGCTTCTTCATTTCCCTTATCGGCTGACCATCAGCGTCAATCAACAAGACATCGCAGTAAACAAGGTCGGCGTCCGGATGTTTTTCGAATTCTTGCAGGTGCAAAGTAATGAAATTCGGAGCCATCATATCGTCTGCGTCCAGAGGCATGATATATTGTCCCTTGGACTGGGTTATTGCACAGTTTCGCGCACTCGACACGCCACCATTTTCCTTATAAATGTATTTGATACGGTCGTCGTTATACTGCAGGACCAACTCTTTAGTATTGTCAGTGGAGCCATCATCAACAATCACCAGTTCAAAGTTTGTATAGTTCTGGCTCAGGACGCTTTCAATTGCTTGACCAATATAGGCGGCACCATTGAAAACAGGCATTATTATGCTAACCAGTGGTTTGCTCGTGCTGTCCCGGTAGTATACACGCTGTTTGTTATGTACCGGTTGTTGGGAGACGAGGTTAACTGCTGAACCTGTATTTGCGATAAGAGCATCAATTTCCCCGAGCAGATAAAGCATCTGGGCATCTTCGCCGACATTCGTCAAATAACTCAAGAGAAGTGTTTTGGCTTGCTTGTAGTTGCCGGATGTTTTCAATATTGTATAGCAATTAGTGATTGTTTTCTTGTCCCATGGATTGAATTTATATGCTTTAGTGAAGAAGCTGAGAGCATTTTTTGTGTCTCCGGCCTTCATTGCCATAAGCCCGCTGTCATTTAGCGCCCTGACGTGGTTGGGGGATTTTTCCAGTAGCTCTGCGATTTGTGCGTTAGCTTTTAGCTCATTTCCCTGCTGGTTTACAATCAGTGCCTGTAACAACATTACATCCGGATGATTGGGGTATTTCTGCAACAACCGTTCGCACTTCAGCTCCGCCTGTCGGGCATCATTATCTTCGAGTAATGTTCTAACTATATTAACTTCCCCGGCAATACTGATTCTGTCCCAGAGCTTTGAAATATATTCCCCAGCTCTGTCTGTACTGAAATTCTCTCGTATAAAATTAACCGCTCTGTGCCGGATGGACGGGTCTGTGTCAGCCATCCTCAAGCCAGCGATTATTGTCTCCGCCAGTTTCATGGGTGTATTAGGTGAATATAATAAACCGGTTTGCCCGTCGGCTAAGGTGACGGCGGCGCCACCGCCATCGTGTACCACCGGAATGCATCCACAGGCTTGTGCTTCCAAAGTCACCAGCCCAAAACTTTCAAACTTGGAGGGAAGACACGATATACTGTGCTTTGGATAGATTTCCGGCATATCTTTACTGTCAACATAGCCATGAAAATATGTACCTTCCGGCTTTGTACTCTTGAGGTTATCCCCGTAGGTATCTCCGCCACGCCACATTGAACCATCCCCATAAATATGCAGTTCGGCATCACTTATCTGACGGCGGACTAATCGAAAAGCATCTATAAGAATGTCAACACACTTATGCTCATGTAATGCACCGGCATA